>NZ_JBLYPL010000003.1:0-310577 GCF_051851855.1 Rahnella sp. ATs2
CACTCAGTGCGCATAATCATGATTATGTTAAATTTAATGCATCAATCAATGAGTTCTTCATTTATACCCCATCCCCCACGTCGCATGTTGACTCTTACAGTATTGATTCTGTCATATTGGCTGGCACAATGATCAATTCACAACTACCCTGAAAAATTCGTACCCGGATTGTATAAATCCAGAATAAATAACTGATAACCAAAGGCCTCCCTATGAGCGAAGTAAAAATTGTTGCCACATTAACCCCTTTGCCCGAATTCATCGAAACTGTAAGAGATGCCGCATTGGCAATGGTTTCTCCAACTCATCAAGAAGCAGGATGCCTGCAATATGATCTGCATGAAAGTCATGCTGTTCCTGATGTGCGTAACCTCGAAAATAAAGGTAAAGTTTCATTCGTCTTTATTGAACGCTGGAAGTCTGAAGAAGATTTGAAAAAACACGTGGCAATGCCTTACCACGATGATTTTCTCGATATTCTGAACGGTAAACTGGAGAGCCTGAACGTTCAGCGTCTGACTGAGCTGTAATAAGTCTCGCATCCTTCACATCCCCTGTACAAAAATCCGACGCATTGCCTGAACCAGGCATAAAAAAGGCAGCGCCGGAAATCCCGATGCTGCCCTGATAGTCTTTATCGCATCACATCAAAACGCATAATTCGCGCTGACCGAGACACTGCGCGGTTCGCCGTAAACGGCGTAATCACTGAGCCATGAGTAATAGGTGCGGTCAAACAGGTTGTTGATGTTGGCCTGAACCGACAACTGTTTAGTCACCTGATAACGGGTGAACAGATCGACAATCGCCGTGCTGCCCTGTGATACGCGGTGGGTCTCACCGTCTGGCCCGGTTGCATCCTGGAAGGTGCGGTTTTGCCAGTTTACGCCGCCGCCGACCGTCAGATCCGGCAACATCGGCAACTGGTAACGGCTGAACAGTTTCAGCTGTGTCTGTGGCATGTTACTGTTCAGGCGGCTGCCGGTATCGTCTTTCGCGACATAACGCGTCGCACCGAAGGTCATTTGCAGATTGTCGGTGACAGCGCCACTCAGCTCAAACTCCGCCCCTTTGCTCACTGTGCCATTTGCTGCGACGTACGCCTGCTCGCTGGAACCGTTGACGTAATTGCTGCCATCGGCCTGCGCGACATTATCCTGCTCAATGCGGAACACCGCCAGCGAGGCGTTAAGACGACCGTCCATCCATGCCGATTTCAAGCCAGTTTCGTAGTTTTTACCTGTAGTCGGTGACAGATAATGGCCGTTGATATCGCGGTCTGTCTGCGGCTGGAAGATTGAGGTATAGCTGGCGTAGGCCGACCAGGTGTCGTTGATGTCATACACCAGCCCGCCGTATGGCGTTATGTTGTTCTTCTGCATATTGCCGCTGCTGCCATTGCTGGTCCATTCGGTGTAACGCGCACCGGCGATCAGCGAAAGCGGATCAGCCAGCGAGAAGCGTGTGGCGAAATAGCCCGCTTTCTGACGAACTACATCGTCGGCATTCAGGTACCAGTCGCCCCACTCCGGCTCGCTGACGCTGCCATCCCAGCTGTTGCCAAAGCTGCCAATGGCGTCGCTGTCAATGGATCCATCCGCACTGTAAGTCTGGTTATGCTGGCGGCTGTAGCTGAGACCGGCAACCATCTGATGCTGACGACCAAACAGTTCAAACGGCCCGGTGGCATAGGTATCTACCGAATCCACTTTGCGCGTGCCACGGTCTTTACTGCCAAAACCGCTCAGCCCTTCGCCAGTGGTGTGATCCGGGAAATCCATCAGATACAGCAGTTTATCATTGAAGGTTTGCTCGCCATGCGTGCCGTTAACCCGCCATGTCCAGCCGTTATCAAAATCGTGTTTCACGTTGGCGAACACTTTACGCGACTGAATGGCGTAATTTGTCCAGTCAGCGGAGGTATTAGTGCTGCGGTCGTAATGTGTACGCGAACCGTCCGAATACCAGGTCGGCAGGCCGCCCCAGGTCGGATTGCCGGTGTTGGTTTCCTGATAATCGTACCCCAGAGATACCGTGGTGTTGTCAGTGATATCGGCATCGATCACGCCGTAGAGGAATTTTTTACGCTTGTGATAACGATCCAGCCAGCTGTCCTGATCCTGATAGCCCGCCACGACCCGTCCGCGCACTGAACCTTCCTGATTCAGCGGGCCGGAAGCATCCAGCACATAACGCTGCTTGTTCCAGCTTCCATAACTGGCGCTGATATCGCCGGTAAATTCTTTGCTGTCGGCGTGTTTACGCACCATGTTCACCGACGCTGCCGGATTACCTGCACCGGTCATCAGGCCGGTTGCACCACGCACCACTTCGATACGGTCATAAATCGCCGTGTCTTCAGCTGCATCGCCAAAGTTCCAGGTGTCGCTGACGGAGGAAGGAATATCGTCATAGGTGTAGTTGTTGATGTAAAAGCCACGGGAGAAATAGGATACGCGTTCGCTGTCGATCACTTCCGTGGAGATGCCCGTGGTGTTGTCGAGCACATCGCCGACCGATTGCAGGTTCTGATCCTGCATACGCTGACGGGTGATCACGCTGACCGACTGCGGAATATCGCGCGGGGTCAGGTTCATCTTGGTGCCTGCGGTCGTCGTTTTCACCGCATAATCCTGCGCGTCACTGCCGGCGACGGTCGGTGAGCCTTCGATCACCATATCCTGCGAGTCGCCAGACGTTGCGGCATTTGCCGTGCTGCTGGTTTCAGCCGCCCAGACGGGATTGATCGCCACAACAATAGCCAGCGCCAGTGATGAAACGGTAAAGACTTTTCTTATATCCGGTGCGCAAAACTCCGCGACTTTTCCCCTGCCAGTAAAGGACATAACACATTCTCGTAGAATTTTTTGATGACGCGACGCTGTTTCTATTTTTTATTTTTACAAGAACAGATCGCAATGAGAACGGGAATAGTAATTATTAGCATTGGTATTGTCGCGAGAAGGTTCATTTTTATTGCGTAACAAATTATTAATTTGAGTTTAGGGAGAATGGGAAGTTTTGATGAAGGAATGCAGGCTTCCTGCCCGCATTCCTGAGCAGGATGTTACTGCGCCTTACTTACCCGCCAGACGACGTTGCCCGCATCGTCGGCGATCAGTACGCCGCCCTGTTTATCCATCGCCAGCCCGACAGGAAGACCACGAACCTGTTTCTGATCGTCAGTCAGGAAACCCGTCACCACAGGTTGCGGCAACCCAACCGGCTTACCGTTTTCGAATTTCACCCACATCACCTGATATCCGTTCAGCGGTTTACGGTTCCAGCTACCGTGCTCGCTGACGAACGCGCCGTCACGATATTGCGGCATGTTTTCGCCGGTATAGAACAGCAGTCCGAGGGGCGCGACGTGTGAGCTGATGGCATAATCAGGCTTGATGGCTTTCTCGACCAGATCCGGACGCGGCGGTTTGACCCGTTCATCAACGTGCTGGCCGTAATAGCTGTATGGCCAGCCATAGAAACCGTGTTCCTGTACCGACGTCATGTAATCCGGTACCAGATCAGAGCCAATTTCATCGCGCTCATTCACCACCGCCCAGAGTTTTCCACTCTGCGGTTCCCATTGCAGGCCGGTCGGATTGCGTAATCCGCTGGCAAAAATGCGGCTGGCTCCGGTTGCAGCATCCACTTCCAGTATCGCTGCACGACGGTCTTCTGCCCCGATGCCATTCTCGGTGATATTACTGTTGGAACCGACGCCGACGTACAGTTTGCTGCCATCCGGACTGGCCAGCAGGGATTTCGTCCAGTGATGGTTAATCGGACCGCCCGGCAATTGCGTCACCACTTCACCAGGCGCGGTAATTTCTGTTTCACCTGTCTGATAGGGATATTTTATCAGGCTGTCGGCACTCGCTATCCACAGCGTATTTCCGGTCAGCTGAATGCCGAAAGGTGAGTTTACCTGCGCAATAAACGTATGTTTCTCCCATTTGCCGCCGGTATTACGCAACAACGTAATTCGGTTGCCACCCTCGCCGCCTTTACCTGACGACTTCTGCACCATGCCCATGATCAGCTCTTTCGGGCGGAAGATGAGTTTTTTGGCCGGACCATTCGATTCCGCTACCAGCACATCGTTATTAGGCAGCACATAAACCTGACGGGGATGTTTCAAACCTTCAGCGATTTTCTCGATTTTCAGTCCGTCGGCAACTTTCGGCATTTCGCCGCTTTTCCAGGGAATACCTTCCGGCACTTTCATTGGCGGCATCAGGAAGTTCTGCGCTTTTGGCAGTTCAGGATCTGCCCCGGTTTGTTTTTTCGGATCAATTTGCGAGCTGTTATCACAGCTGCTGAGCATCCCGGCAAGCACACAGGCGGACAATAAACGTTGATAATTTTTCATCGTGTCGCCCCTCCTGCAACCGGAAGGCGTAATGCCAGCTGGACATTGGCCAGAAGCAGAAGCACCACCACCAGCGTCGAAAGAATGACGCCCGCCGGCACAACCGCATAAGCATCACGGCTGTGAATAAAGGCATTGAAGATCGCCAGCACGATTGCCAGCAGGTTCAGCCAAAAGTGCAGTTTACGCGCGCTGTCAGCGATAGATTCAGGACCTGTCCAGACCTGGACCAGATTGATAAGACGAGGAATAACAGCGATGAAAAGCCCCAGTACAATCAACCAGTTCGCCGCATCGGTCCACATGGTGATAAAGGTTTTCATATAGAGAATGTCGAAAATCCAGGCGGCGACAAAAAAACCAAGAGGAATGGGGTTTAACAGTTCGTACAACGCCGTGGCAATGCCACGGCGCGTCGAATTCGAATGCGTTTGCATGTCCTTCTCCTTTGACTAATCCAAAGCTGTCAGCGCCAGAAATGGCGCGACAGCCGACAGGGTTACCTGTAATAGATTAGTAAAGTTGAAGAATGCTGCCGGAATGAATGCCGCTAAGCGGAAGGTTTCATCACGAGAAATTTTCCAGAACAGACAGAAACGTATGCCGGTCGCCGTGGCCTTCGGTTAAGCGCACGCGCCCTTCGATGTCGGCAAGATGGTGGTCCATCAGCTGCTGCGCTTTGGTCAGGTCTTTCTCTTTGATGGCCGCCACAATCATTCGGTGATGATCCGCACCGCAATCGTCCTTATGCTCTTCTTCATACAAAGACATCACCAGCGAGAGCCGCGCGACAATCTTCGCCAGCATTTCGGTCAGCACAGGATTCCCGGCGATTTCCGCCAGCACGATGTGGAATTTGCCGGAAAGCACGGTTTTCGATTTTTCATCGCCATGATGATGAATGTGCTCTTCCTCGTCTGCCAGCTTTTCCAGCGCTTCGAGCTGTTCGCTCGTCGCCCTTTCCACCACCAGCTCCAGCAGAAGGGCTTCGATTTTACGCCGTGCTTCAAACAGGTTTCTGGCCTGCTCAATACCGGGTTCTGCGACAAACGTGCCACGATTTCTTTTGCGTTCGAGCAGATGATCGCTCTCCAGCACGCCCAGCGCCCCACGGACCACCGTGCGGCTGACACCAAAATGTTCGGCAATCGCCTCTTCGAGAATTTTGGTGCCCGGTTTTAACGCTCCTTCACCAATCGCCGCCGCCAGCGTGGCACGGATCCGCTCGGAAACATCGTCGTTATTATCGGCCGTAATGGCCGCGACCGGCGCTGTCCTGGCGCTTTGCGCGCGCGTTTTCTTCATTGTTGTCTCCAGATTTACGCTCAGTCATACCTTATGCCGGACAAAGGCGCTCCGGTCATTGCGGGTTTAAGTATCTCGTTAAGAATGTTTCTGCGCAAATGCTGAATAAGCTTGTGGCAATATTTGCACAGAACCCCTTAATCCCCCCGGTTTCAGGCTAATATTATGCCTTTCTGTTCGCAGATAGCGCGGATATGGCGTGCAGAATCCTGAATAAACCGCGTCGCTGCATCAAAGCCGTAAGACTGATTTTCATAGGTCGGATAACCGTACTGCGCACTTTCAAATCCTTCCCAGTCCGGGATTTCACCTGAAGCAACGCACTTTTCGCCCTCATTAAGCATGGCAAAATAGAGTTCAAGCTCCGTCGTATTCAGATCCGGATGACCGGCACGCCAGACCGGATCATCAATCTGAATACACTGGCGCGGATTAGGCTGGCGGCGTTTGTCGTCGGTTGACTGATTAATTTCCAGCGACAAATTCAGGTCGGGATTGGCCTTAGCGAGTATCGGTAAAATCGCCGCAAAATCCACCACACCCTGACCGCAGGCACGGGGCTGGAAATCCAGACCGCCGGGCGCACGACCGACCCAGGCATCTTTAATGTGCGTCTGCCGTATATAAGGCGCCAGCCGCTGCGCCGCCATCACCGGATGCTCGCCGCGCTGCAACATATTGGCAGTATCCAGCACCGCGCCGACACAGTCTTCGCCCACTCTTTCAATCAGGCGCAGGATTTCAAAAGAGGTGATTTCGTCATGCGTCTCAATATTCATATGTACGCCATGCGCCCGCGCCACCGGCGCCAGCTTTTGCAGCACGTTGCCCATAGCCTGCAACTGTTCGTCCCAGGTAACATCGGTTCGAAAACGATCGACGGCCAGACGTCCGCGATACTCGCCTTTAAAATTACCGGGTGACACCCACATCTCGCGGCAACCTATCTCTGCGCTGGCTTCGATCATTCGTGTGAAACCGGCAATAATGTCGCCATCGCCAATCGCCCGTAATTCCGGGGCTTCTGCGCTGCAATAAGGATTGATTTTGCCCAGACCACTTTCCAGATAAAGACCTAATTCGTCCGCTTTAGCCCGGATTTCCCGCAGCATTCCCGCGTCCAGCGTCGGGCTCATATCCAGTACGGTACTGAAAAATATCCCTTCCAGACCCAGTTCCCTGACATGGTCGAGGCTGCCCAGCGGTCCGCGTTTCTTAACTTCAGGGAGTTTCTGTCCGTCGATGCCTAATTTCATAAATGACTCCGCAGCCTGTGACTGCCAAAAAGAGGAATTAAAGATTCATCGTAAACAGTGCAAATCACATGCCATGACAGAGAAATACGCTGAGAACACCATAAATAAATCTAGTTATCAGTCCGTTATAAATAAAGCGCTATATTCGAAAACATTTTCGAAAGTTATTGCGTATAAAAATAACAACATTCGCACCAAAATGGTTAATACAATGCACCATCATGGCGTAACAGCAGGGTGTTTAAACATACGAATATCATGCTTTATTTTCATAAACATCTGTATGCGCAAGTCTAAATTGCTATTTAACGTCTGTTTTTCAACGGGTTGAATTTTAACCTGCCGGGCATATTCGATTCTGGCACGCCGTTTGCTATTTCTTTTTCAAGCACACGACTCAGATCCGGGAAGCCATATGCCAGACATGCAAAACACCACTGAAAGCAAACGCCTGAACGTTCACGGCCTGACTCACAGTTACGGTGGAAAGAACGCCATCAGTGATGTGTCATTTTCAATAGAAGCAGGCGAGATTGTGGCGTTGCTGGGGCCGAGCGGCTGTGGCAAATCCACCGTACTGCGTGCTATCGCCGGTCTGATCCAGCCGAAGAACGGGAAGATCGTGCTCGGTGATCAGGATCTGGCCGATGTGTCAGCCAGAGGCCGTGGGATCGGCATGGTGTTCCAGAACTATGCGTTATTCCCGCACCTGACTGTTGCCGAGAACATCGCCTATCCGCTGGCCTGTCAGCGGATTTCCCGTGCAGCCCGTAAGCAGCGTGTGGAAGAAATGCTGTCACTGGTCAGGCTGAATGATTTCGGCAACCGGCTGCCGCGCGAACTATCCGGCGGACAGCAACAGCGTGTCGCCGTCGCCCGTGCTATCGCCGGTCGTCCTTCACTTCTGCTGCTCGATGAGCCTTTTGGCGCGCTGGATCGTGCATTGCGTTTCGATCTTCAGGTTGAGCTGTTGCATCTGCAAAAAACACTCGGCATCACCACGTTGATCGTCACTCACGATCAGGAAGAAGCGCAAAGTCTGGCAAACCGTCTGGTGCTGATGAACAAAGGCAACGTCGAACAAATTGATACGCCGATGACCGTGTATGACCGTCCGAAGACGCTGTTCGTGAACACTTTCATCGGGCAGGCCAATTTGCTGCACGGTACGGTGCTGCGTTTTGAACTCGACACCACCGTGATCGGCCTGGCAGATAACCGGCAGCTTCGCCTGCCACGCCGTCTGAATTTCACTCTGGGTTCTCGGGTCACCATCACCTTCCGTCCGGAAGAAGTGCGTTTATCCGCACTGCCGGGCGAAAACACCCAACCCGCACGGATGACCGTCTCGGTGCCGCTCGGACCGTCGCTGGTTCACGACCTGATTCTGGAAGACGGAACCAGCCTGCGCGCATCCGAAGTCAGAGGTCCTTCGACGTTCATCCCTGAACCAGGGTCACAACTTTTCGCAGAAATCGATACCGCAAGGTGTCATGCCTTTCCGGCTGAACCGGAATTCATCAGTGAATAAACAGAGGTGAGCTTTATGAAAGACTTTGAAATCAGTCGTCGCCGGTTCGGTTATCTCATGGCAGGCGTTGCGGCCTCCACAATGCTGCCTTTTCCGTTACGCGCTGCGAGTGCAGCTACCGGCGGCAGTGCGGTTGCGGCCACCTTCCCCGGCAACTGGGAAGATGCCTATCGCAACGTTCTTACACCGGTGCTGAAAAAACAAGGCTTTGACCTGACCATCGCACCTGCCATGGCGCAGGATCAGCTGGCTAAAATCATGGCCAGCCCAGGGAATCCGCCTTATGACACCTTGCTGATGTCGCCGGGGCAAATGACGATTGCGGTTGAGAACGATCTTATCCAGAAAATTGACCCGTCCAGACTGAAAAACTGGAGCCTGCTCGACCCGTCATTCCAGGGCGAATACGGCCCGACCGTGACCGTGGAAGTGAACGGTATCGCCTATAACCCGGATCTGGTGCCGCGACCAAAAGGGTATCGCGATTTGTTTGAAAATCCGGCTTACAAAGGGCTGGTGTCGTGGACCGGTTTTGCCTCGAATACCGCCGTGATGGCGTATACCGAAATCGCCAAAATTTACGGCAAAGGGCCTGCGGATATGGCCGCCGTGTTTAAGCTTTTCAAGGAACATCCTGAGCAACTCAAAGGCGTGGTGGACAGCACCAACCATCAGATGACGCTGTTCCAGCAGGGCGAAATCGCGGTGTTCATGTGCAGCACCAGCAACGTGGCGCGCCTGAAAAGCCTCGGGCTGAATGCAGAATTCGTGCATCCGGAAACTGGCTCTCCGGCCGCGCCGGTCAATATTCATCTGACCAAAGGCAGCAAAAATCTCGACGCCGCCTACGCCTATATGGATGCCGCCATTTCCCAGTCTGCACAGCAGCAACTGGAACAGCCGCCGACCGAGATGTTCCCGACCAACAAAAACGTGGCACTGACCCCGGCAATTTCCGCCTATGTCACCCGCGAACAGCTTAAAACCCTGGTCTATCCGGGCTGGGCAGAAATTAACAAAAACCGTGATGACTGGATCCGCCAGTTCGACACACTGGTTGCAGGCTGAGGTGGAATGATGAAGCAGAGCGGCTTCCCTTACGTCGTACCGATGTTATTGCTTTCCGTGGCATTTTTTGCGACGCCACTCGCCGTGCTGGTCGGTTTCAGCTTTACCGGCAACGGCGGAATGACGCTGGATCATTACGCCCGTTTCTTCGGGGATGCGTTTAATTTCCGCGTACTGGTCAACACTGCGCGGCTCGGTATCGAAACGGTTATCGGCACCACTCTGCTGGGCATTCCGATTGCCCTGCTTTACTGGCATGGCGGACGCAATCTGCGGCAGATCCTGATATTCCTGACCCTCATTCCGATGCTGACCAGCAACGTGGTGCGCACGTTTGCCTGGATTGTGATCCTCGGGCGTCAGGGGCCGATCAGCGAGGCGCTGATGGCGATGGGCATTACCGGGATGCCGGTCAGCCTGATGTTTACCGAACTCGGGCTGGTGATGGCGATGTGTCAGATTGATCTGCCGCTGATCATTTTACCGCTGATTGCCATTCTCTCCCGCACGCCGTATCAGCTTACCGAAGCGGCGCAGGTTTCAGGCGCCGGGCCGTGGCGCATTCTGGTGACCGTGCTGCTGCCGCTGATGTTGCCAGGTCTGCTGGCGGGATGGATCCTGGTTTTTGCCAGCACCAGCAGCTCTTTCGTCACTCAGGCGGTGATCGGCGGCGCGCGAAATGTATACGTCCCGCAGCTGATTTACCGTGAAGTCGGTACGCTGTTCGACTGGCCGCTGGCCTCGGCCATCGCCGTGGTTCTGTTGCTCTCCACGGGCTGCCTGCTGGTGGCGCTCACCATGATTTCACGCCACAGGAGACTGGTCGGTCATGCTTAAAAAACGAGAAAATCCGCTTCCGGCGCTGCTCTACAAACTGTTCGTGTATGGCTTCGGCACGCTGTGCGTCATTTATCTGGTGGCACCGATTGTCATCGCCCTGATGATGTCGTTTACCTCCGGTCAGACGCTGAAATACCCGCCGCAGGGCTTTTCATTGCGCTGGTACGAAGCGTTGCTGGATCCGGTGCGTTCTGCCACAGAGCAGACCGCAGCGTGGAACTCGCTGAAAATCGCCGGTCTGGCCGTGCTTGGTGCCTTGCTGTTCGCGGTTCCCGCCACTATCGGCATGACCCGTATGAAGCGCCGCAGCGTCAGCACTATCGAGCCGCTGCTGCTCGCGCCACTGGTATTGCCGAGTCTGGTTTACGGACTGGCGGCGCTGATTGTGGCTAACTTCATCGGCTTTCAGCCGTCGCTGTGGCTCACGGTGATCGGGCATGTAGTGGTATTTGGCCCGCTGATGTACCGCGCGGCGTCGGTAGTTGCGCAGGGGATCAACCCTTCGCTGGCAGAAGCCTCTACCACCATGGGTGCCAGCTGGTTTATGACGCTGCGCCGCGTCACGTTACCGCTGTTGCTGCCGGGGATCCTGGCCGGCGCGTTCCTGGTGTTTATCCAGTCGCTCGACAACGTGTCGGTTTCACTGTTCCTTGCAGACGCCAAAACCACGGTACTGCCTCTGCGCATGTTCGCGCTGATTGAAGAATCGCTGGATGTCCGCGTGGCGGCTATTTCCGGGATCCTGATTGCGGTGACGTTGCTCGGTCTGCTGGTTGCCCGGCGGGTTCTCGCCCCGCGTCCCATACCTGAAAACTCATAACTCACTGACTCTTTTTTTGACGTAAGGAAGACCCTATGAACACTCATGCGACGATGGCCAACGGCTCCCGCATCGGACAGTTGCTGGCGGATTTCCAGCCAGATTTCGATTTCACCGCCCCGCTTCCTCTGCCGGTGGAAGAGTTCGAAGAACGTCTGCGTAAAATCCGCCGTCAGGCGGTCGAAGCCGGACACGACGCTATCGTGGTTCACGCTGGCAGCGTCGGCTGGTTCCATGCGTCGAATGCGTATCTGCGTTATATCTGCGACTGGATGCGCGAAGGTGTGCTGATCATTCCCACGGATTCGCATCAGCCGCTGGTATTGCTCTCTTTCTTCACGCAATCCGTGCTGCTGCCGCCGGGTGGCGAACCGGTGCTGGTGGATGAAATATGGCAAATCGGGCCCATCGGGCGCGAATACGCCGACCGTCCGGGTGATTCCGTGATTAAAACAGCGGAAAAATGTGCGCAGGTACTTGCCCGTTTCGCACTGACCGCCGCGCAGATTGGCATAATCGGTGACCGTACATCCCTGACCTTCTGGGCGGCACTCGGATCGCTGACGCCAAAATGCAAATACGTGGCCGATAACGCCATTCTGGATCGTCTGCAAAAAGTCCGTTCTCCGCGTGAGATTGCGTTATTCCGTGGCGCAGCGCAGATGATCAGCCTTGGGACACAGGCCGCCTACCATGTCGCCAGACCGGGGGTGACAGATCATGAAATTTACGCGGCGTTTTCTTTTGCTCAGCTGGCAGCCGGAGGCGAAACCGGCGATGGTTATCAGATTGGTATCAACGAATTTGGCACGCATTGCGGCAAACCCTACGGGCATGTGGTCCGTCCGGGCGATCTGATTAATCTGTACATTTCCAACGTGACATGCCGGGGTTATACCGCGCAAACGGCCAGAATGATTGCGGTCGGCGACATCACACCGCATCAGGAAGACGTACTCGCCGCCTGTACCGAAGGTGTGAAACGGGCAGAAAAGCTGATCCGTCCGGGTGCATTAATGCGTGATATCAACAATGCCGCCTTCGTTCCGATGATTGAGCGCGGCATGCTGACCTCACCGGAGGCGCGAACGATGCCGTATAACTGGGCACCGATGCCGGACGGCGACGCGCGGCTGATACCGCATCAGTATGTGCAGGATATCGACTGGGAAGCGCAGGGGCGCAAGCTGATGCATGTTTATCCGGCGACACATGGCCCGCACAATCCCAATCTCGGGCATTCCGTCGGCATGGCCGGTGCGCAGAACAGCTTTAATATTTCGTCGCATAATTACGACACACTGGAAGAAGGTATGGTGTTTGTCCTGCATACTCAGTGGCTTGAGCCGCTGTCCGCAGGTTGTAATATCGGTGATTGTTACGTTGTCACTAAAGACGGTTTTGAAAATCTGAGCCGCCACACGCCACTTGAAACCCATCGCGTTACAGCAGGAAACTGATATGACCCGACCTTCTTCGCACACTCATTTTGATTTTGCACGGCTGACGGAACGTGAGCGGTACAAAATCCTGATCGGCACGGTGATCCCACGTCCTGTCGCGCTGGTCACGACCGTCAGTCAGGACGGCGTGCCGAATGCCGGGCCCTTCAGCTTTTTCAATGTCCTGACGCATGACCCTGCGATTGTGGCGATAGGCGTAGAAAATTATGCCGATATGCGTTTTAAAGATACCGCGCGCAATATCCGTGAAACCGGCGAATTTACGGTTCATATCATCGATGATGCGCTGGTCAGTCAGATGGAAATCTGTGCCATTAAATTCGGACCGGAGGTGGATGAGCTTAAAGAAGCGGGGCTGGATACCACGCCGGGGCTGATGGTCAGAAGTCCCCGTATTCTCGCGGCACCGGCGGCGCTGGAATGCCGTCGTCACACCACACTTCAGGTGGGACCGGCGCGTGAAATTATTCTCGGTGAAGTGCTTGGTGTGTATGTCCGCAGCGATGCGGTTGACCCGTCGAATCTGCACATCGACCAGCAGATAATGGATGCCATCGGAAGAATGGGCGGTCACACTTACACCCGCACACGTGACCAGTTTGATGTCAAAACGCTGACGCCGGAGGAATGGGTCGCACGGGGATTATAACGTCAGATATCGAAATCATTCATTCGTGGTATGCCAGCGGGGAAGTTGTCGTAGATCCCGCTGATATAGGTCCCTTCTCTGAAAATGACAACTTCATCCACCCTGACCGGATGCGAACAGACTGCGCAGATAATAGCATTCACCTGTTCAGCGAAAGGTGTATTTGCGCTGGCGACGAAGCGGTCTGAGCCGCATTGTTCGCAGACAATCCTGATATCTGGCATGTGACGGGTCCGGCAATAAGAATAAATATTTAAGTTAAATATAGCATAATTAGATAATTCTCATTGTCCATAGTAAAACTCAGGGTTTTCAAACGGAAAGTGGCTTTTTTTCGTTAACTGGTCAGAAATCCCACAAAAAAAAAGCCCGCACGACGGCGGGCAATCACAGACAGACACAAGGATTAAATGCAGTGGTTATCTGTAGCGTGGTACAGATGAATCAATCATAGCTTCCTTTACATTGTCCGCGAGGCGACTTTGCTTGCGTGATGAAAAATAGGAATAATCCGCAGATTGCTCCCTTCAAACCACGACGTCACCGGCAGACGCCGGTGACTTTTTCTGTCATCGCAGCGAATGAAAACTACAACGTACCGGTGCCGCCGTCAGAGCACCAGACCTGCCCCGAGGCATAGCTGCTTTCCTGCGAAGCCAGCGTCACATACATACCCGCGATTTCCGCCGGTTGTCCCGGACGCTTCAGCGGAGCCTGTTCACCGAACGATTCGACCTTTTCCTGAGGCTGACCGCCGCAAACCTGCAACGCCGTCCAGTACGGGCCCGGCGCAACTGAATTCACGCGGATGCCTTCCGGTGCCAGTTGTTTAGCCAGACCTTTAGTGAACGCTACGATAGACGCCTTGGTCTGAGAATAATCGAGCAGATTATCGCTTGGTAAAAATGCCTGAACCGAGGAGGTATTGATAATCGAACCGCCGCGAGGGATAAATTCCAGCGCTGCTTTGGTTATCCAGAACATGGCATATACGTTGGTTTTAAAGGTGGCATCAAACGCTTCGGTCGTCAGATCTTTAATAGAATCGCAGAACTGCTGGCGACCGGCATTATTGACCAGCAAATCCAGGCCGCCGAGTTTTTCTGCAGCGTCGTTCACCAGTTGCTGACAGAATTTTTCATCACGGATATCGCCGGGAAGCGTCACCACTTTCAGCCCTTCACCTGCAAGCAATTCAACTACTTCTTTCGCATCAGGTTCTTCGTCAGGCAGATAATTGATCGCCACTTGGGCGCCTTCTCTGGCGAACGCAATCGCCACTGCGCGGCCTATGCCGGAATCACCGCCGGTGATCAGCGCTTTACGCCCTTTCAGCCGCCCGCTGCCTTTATAGGTTTTCTCGCCGTGATCGGGAACCGGCTTCATTTTGCTGGCGAGTCCGGGAAACGGTTGTTTCTGGCGTTCGAACGGCGGTGTCGGGAAAGCGTCCACATGTGGCGCATTGAGTGAGTCGGGAATCGTTTTTTGATTGCTCATCAACATTCCTTATTTGAAAAATGAGTGAACTATAAGGCTAGAAGAAATTTCGACGGGCGTTTGCACTAACGGACAGTTCTGAAATCATTTGCATTTCGACACAAAAAAACGTCCCGTCATCCGGACACTTTCTCGTTATTATCCTGTCCTACAGAAAAAGCACAGGCTTTGGCTTTATGACTCATACAACGGACTGGCAGCATATCACCGAGGCACGCATTAAGTTGATGGTTTTAAACGGGATAATCTATGCGTCATTTTAAAATTGTTATGTTATCTGCTCTGGTTGTTTCTTCAATGTTACCTCTGGCCAATACGGCGTTTGCCGCATCAAACTCGCATGAAATCAAATCGTTCTACGATGATTCCAAACTGTATGCGATCGGTGACCAGGTTCCGGCGCTGTACCGCACCAAGCCTTACGAAATCGTCGGCTGGCAGGAACGTCACTTACCTGCCCCGGATGCAGGCAGCCACTGGACTTATATCGGCGGCAGCTACGCGCTGATCACCGATACCGACGGCAAAATCCTCAAAGCCGAAAACGGTGATATTTACTTCCAGTGATCCGCAAGTAAACGACTCTGCGAATTGCAAAGATAAGGGCCTGAAGAGATTCAGGCCTTTTTTCTTTCCTGCGAAGGCGTCAGGCCAAAGACCTGCTTATAGGATGTGGTGAAATGATTACTGTTGGAGAACCCGCACATAAAAGCGATATCTGTAATGGACGTTTCGGTATTTTTAATTTTCACCCTTGCAGAAACCAACCGTAATCTTTTCAGGTAATTTTCCGGCGTCATGCCCGTGGTTTCCTTAATGCGCCGGAACAGCGTTCGTTGGGTCAGCAAAAATTCATCCGCCACATCTGTCCAGTTAATCTCGGTGAAACAGTGTTCCTGCAGATAACCAAGCATACGGTGCAGTTTGTATTGGGTATGATTGCGATCCCCGGTTTCCTGCTGATTCACCAGATTCATGATCAGTTGAAAAAAAAGGCCCTCCTGTTGTAACGCCTGAGGATCCTGTTCCCGGTTATGGGCAAACATTTGACCGACAAGACCGCGACAATGATTTTTGACGTCAGGCAACAGCCAGCCGTAATGGCTGCCTTCGCTGGCTGAAAAGCGGGACAATAAACTTTCCGTATTGGTCAGATAATTGAACTGAGTTTGCGGGTTGATAAGCACATTAATCAGTTTCAGCGTGCCCAGCTCATCATAGAAATGGTAGTCATTGTCCCTGACAAAAAAAACGTCCCCTTCCTGAATAAAAATAGGTTTGCCATTGATCACGTGCAGGCCGTGCCCGCTATCCACGATCACCAGTTCGTTGAAATCATGACAATGCTCACTGTTATTATCTTCCGGGTCACTGGAATAGACCGAAAGTTTCTCATCAGCAGACGGAAAATAGGCTTCAACTCTGAGCTTCTCCATAGGGCACGTTATCTCTTTTCGTTAACATATCCGGGCAGGCAGCCAACATAAATTATTGCCTTCAGGGCGGCGAATCTGTTTTCGGAATTTGTGATCATTACCTTAACTACCCCACTCTGGCTGCCATCCCTGCCCTCTGGCTGGCAATCTCAGAATAGCTGGCCGCTCCCGCCGGGTGCACACTGATTGCCACCACAATATCGATCAGGAATCAGGCATGTCCCAGGGAATTCAAAAAAACAGCGAAGTGATTTTTCAGCGCAACACCCACTTTCTTTCTACCGCAGCCAGCCTCGTACCTGCGTTGCAACAGCATCGCTGTCCGGCGTTAAGTCTGGTAAATGCTGTCCCCGATGCCTCGCAGATCCACGGCTGGCGCACCGATTCCTGCGGTACGCCGGCCGGACTGGCAAACCGGGAATTCGGTCCGGGGGAAGAAATCGTTGTCGATTTCGGAACGCATTGCGTCGGTTACTTCAGCCTGCGCTGTGAGGCCGCCGGAAGCCCGCCTGACGCCCCGGCCCATCTGCAATTCATTTTTGGTGAAACACCTGCGGAAATCGCCGAACCCTTCAGTGACTATGATGGCTGGCTTAGCAGTAGCTGGTTGCAACAGGAAGATCTCTATCTGGATGTGTTGCCCGCGCATGTCCGTTTGCCCCGCCGCTATTGCTGCCGCTACGTCAAAATTAAAGTGATATCGACCTCTGCTAAATTTTCGCTGCGCCTTAGCGACATTCATCTCATGACGGTGACGTCAGCAGAACCCTCCGCACTTGAAAATCTGAACCATCCGGATGCCCTGCTGGGTCAGATCGATCAGGTCAGCGTACTTACCTTACGTAATTGTATGCAGGAGGTGTTTGAAGACGGCCCAAAACGTGACCGCAGGTTATGGCTGGGTGATTTACGGTTGCAGGCGCTGGTCAATTACCAGACCTACGGCCAGAACGATCTGGTCAGGCGCTGCCTGTATTTGTTCGCAGGAGTGACCCGTGAAGATGGCATGGTTTCATCGAACTTGTTTATGAAACCCGAGATCATCGCAGACGATACTTTTTTACTTGATTACGCCCTCTTTTTTGTCGCAACGCTCGCCGACTACATAGAGGCAACGGACGACCTGACGACCCAGAATGACCTCTGGCCAACCGCAGTACGGCAGATGGAACTCGCTCTTGAACGTGTCGGCAAAAATGGCATTCTGCACGACAGCGAAGACTGGTGGGCATTTATCGACTGGCATGAATCACTGAATAAACAAGCGCCTGCACAGGGCGTGCTGATTTACTGCCTTAAAAAAGGGCGGGAACTGGCGCAGCGATGTGATCACCCCCGTGTCGCCTGGTTGGATCAGCAAATCGGACGTCTGGATGCGGCGGCCAGAAATGAACTGTGGGACGAAGAAAAAGGCTTTTTTGTCAGCGGCACTCAGGCGCAAATCTCCTGTGCCTCTCAGGTCTGGCTGGTGCTGGCTGGTGTGGGGGAAGAGGAATTTCGTGCCCGCATCATGGCGAATCTGCTGACCACACCACCGGAGACCGGCATGAATACCCCCTACATGATGCACCATTTCATTGATGCACTGATAAGCGTAGGGCAGACAAGCCGCGCAGTGCAGGAAATAAAAAAATATTGGGGCGGCATGGTTCAGGCCGGTGCGGATACGTTCTGGGAATTATATGACCCGAAACGCCCTGACTTTTCTCCGTATGGCAGCAAACTGATTAACAGCTACTGTCATGCATGGAGCTGTACCCCCGCTTATTTCATTCGCAAATACGGGTTATAACGTTTTAAAAAATAACAATAACCTCCACCCTGAAGAGAATAAACCATGCAAAACACAACATTTTCCCTGTGGCGGCAACGCCTGGGATATGGGATCGCAGATTTGTCCTGTAACCTCGTCTGGCAAATGATCTCGCTCTATCTGATGTTCTTCTATACCGACATTATGGGATTGCCCGCCTACTACGCCGGACTGATGTTTTTAGTCACGCGGCTGGTGGATGGTGTCGCCGATGTCCTGATGGGACTGGTGATCGACAACACTTATACCCGCTGGGGACGCTGCCGTCCTTATCTGCTGATTGGCGCAGTGCCCTTTGGGTTGTTATGCGTGATGGCATTTTATGTCCCGGATTTCGGTCTGACAGGCAAACTCTGGTATGCATTCCTGACCTATCTGTGCCTCTCATTCCTTTACACGCTGGTGAATATCCCCTTCTGCGCCATGCTGCCTTTTATCACCAATGATTCGAGAGAACGCACCACACTTTCAGCGGTGCGTATTGTCATGGGATCGCTTGGCTCAACCATTGTGGCCGTCGCCACCCTGCCGCTGGTTCATTCGCTCGGCAACGGCAATCAGCAGTCCGGCTTCCTGTATACCGCGATGATCTTCGGCGGGATTGCCATCTTTTTCCTGCTACTGAGCTTTGCCAACGTCAAAGAAAGCATCAACGTGCATAACGAAAGAATGACCCTTAGCCGGGCGTGGACCAGTCTGCGACATAACCGTCCGTGGTTTGTTTTTGCCGTTAATATTTTCCTGATGTGGGGCGCTTTCTTTTTCCAGACTGGCGCGCTGGTCTATTTCTTTAATTATTATGTCGGTGATCCAAATATCACTGCTATTGCTGCAGGTATTTCAACCTTTGTTCCGTTATTAGGCACATTAACCGTGCCCTTTATGGCAGCGAGAATGAAAAAGCGGCACGTTTATTTATTATCCTGCGCGATTAACTTAGCCGGCATGATAGTTATGATATTTTCCGGCAGCGCCATTACAGGCTTACTTGCAGGGGCAACAATATTATCAATTGGTGCGGGGCAACGCACGGCGATCTATTTTTCAATGCAGGCTGATCCTGTCGATTATGGCGAATGGAAAACCGGTATTAACACCGCAGGCATATTGACCTCCATTAATGGATTCCTCGGTAAGGTGGCTATGGCTGGCGCAGGCGCAATCAGCGGCATCCTGCTCTCTGCGGGCGGGTATGTAGCTAACCATGCGCAAAACCCGCAGGCACTTTTGGCCATCAAAGCCTGTTATCTGTATATCCCTGCTACCCTTATTCTCTGCTCAATGTTCTGGATAGGGTGTTATTACCGGCTCGATGATAATTATGAGAAAATTAAATCCGAACTGGATAAAAGAAAAACTGAAAACGACAATAATTCCGGACGAAAGGTAGCACCACAAACAGTTAATAACCTTTAAAATAAAAATAAACAGCCCTTTCAACAATAACCTCAAATAACAATAAAGGTTCGCTATGCGTTTAACGACAATTTACGCAGGAATGTCATGTCTTTTTATCGGCATGGCATCGCCGGCAATCAGTTTCGCAGCCGGAAATACGTTAACGGTAGAACAGCGTCTGGCTTTGCTGGAGCAACGATTAAATCAGGCTGAAAATGATGCCAGACAGGCGAAGTTACGCGCCACAAAGGCTGAACAGCAAACCCGTGATGCCGATGCCCGTGCCAGGATGGCGGAAAACCGGGTGCAACAACTGGAAAACCGCACGTCAGCCGTTGAGGCACAAACTGCGGAAACGGGCAAAAAAATTGACGATACCGCTCTGGTGTCCGCAAAGACCAACCCCGCAGACAATGGATTTGAATTCTCCGGTTACGCGCGGTCTGGCATGTTAATCAACAGTAACGGACGGGGTGCCCGCGGTGGACCGGGCGTGTCTCCGGCCAGCTCTATTGGTGGCGATGCCCATGTCGGGCGTCTGGGTAATGAAAAAGATAATTACGTAGAATTAAGTTTTATCAAACATCTTCAGTTTGATGATGGCTCGAAAGCACGGTTTAAAACCATGTTGGCCGACGGGGCAAACAATCCCGATCCGTGGGTTCAGGATAACGACAGCCATCATCTGAATGTGCGTCAGCTTTATGTCGAAATGGCGGATTTACCCAGTTTTGGCGGGCCGGTTAAAAACGCCACTCTCTGGGCAGGCAAAAGGTTCGACCGGGATAATTTTGATATCCACTTCACCGACAGCGACATCATGTTCCTCGGCGGCACCGGTGGCGGGATTAATGACGTGCAATGGACACCGCACTTCAAAAACGATTTCTCCCTTTATGCCCGCAATTTTGGCGATCTTGGCAGTGACCGCTATAACGACAACGATGTGCAAAACGTCATGCTTACCGCTAACAGTTTCTATGATAACTGGCAACTGATGCTGACCGGCATGGCGGCGCAGGGTAACGATGAGCTGAAAGACAACACCTCCACCACCGGCAGTTACGCGCTGCGCAGTGACAACACCGCGCAACATGGGTATTACGCGATGCTGGCTTATCATGATAAAGAGCGGTTCTATGGTGTATTGCCGGGCAGCTCAGAAAGTGCATTACAGTTCGGTCACGGTCTTGGTGCAGAAGCACGGCAACCGGGCAGCGATGGAGATCTGACCCGTGATGCCATGTCAGTCAGGTTCGCGTCTTACGGTATTCTGCCGGTGTCGAAAAACTGGGAAATCGCGCCGTCAGTAATTGCACAACACAGTGAGGATCGTTACCGCAATGGCGACCGTTATGACTGGGCAACATTCAACCTTCGTGCCTCCCAGGCCATCACGCAGAACTTCGCGCTGCTTTACGAAGCCTCGTGGCAATATATGGATCTCAATCCTAACGGCAGAACCTACAACAATGACGGAGATATTGATGCGTATCAGGCTGTAAAAGGAGATTTCTACAAACTGACCTTTGCTCCGACATTCAAGGTCGGCGACGTGTTCGATATCAAAGCGCGCCCTGAAATTCGTTTCTTTGTCACCTACATGAACTGGGATAAAGAATTGGATCGTTATGCGGTGAACGATGATTTTGGCAGTGCAGGCTTCACCGCAGGCGGAAACTGGAACTTCGGGGTGCAAACTGAGATCTGGTTCTGATGAAGATTCCCCGTGAATCCCACTTTTGAAAGTATTAAATAGCGGAAATATCAGACAAATAGTCATATCATTATGCGTGAACAGGGATGGTTCACGCAGTGTTCAACGCCAGACCGCCGGACGAACAACGCGAACTGTCAAAATCATCAATGAGCATTTGGCTCTTTTTCCGGGGCTCCCATCCCATGAGCGACTCGCAGCAACGCCATCCCGTGCGCAAGCACCCCATGAAACTCAGCACATCGGTCATTCTGATGGTCAGCGCGGTGATTGCTTCCGTGTTACTGGTTGTGCATATGCTGTATTTTGTGCAGGTCAGCGATACCACCCGCGACGGTGTGAAAGATAAAGCGCTGGCCGTGGCCCGCACCATGGCGGATCTGCCGGAAACCAAACGCGCCCTGCTTCTGCCGCCTGACAGCAATATCATTCAGCCGATCGCCAGCTCCGTCCAAAAACGTAACGATCTGTTGTTTATCGTGGTCACCAATATGGACGGCATCCGTTATTCGCATCCGAATGCGGATGTGATCAGTCATCATTTTATCGGCGATGACATCAATCCGGCACTGCTCGGCAAAGAGAACGTCTCGATCAATAAAGGCACGCTCGATGAAGCGCTGCGGGTTTTCACGCCGGTCTACGACAACAATCACAAACAAATCGGCGTGGTCGCCATCGGGATTTCGCTGGTCAAAGTCACCGAGCAAATCAATAAGAGCCGCTGGAGTATTTTGTGGACGGTGCTGTTCGGCATCATTGTCGGCGCACTTGGCACGTATTGTCTGGTGCGAATGCTCAAACGCATCCTGTTCGGGCTGGAACCTTATGAAATTTCGACGCTGTTCGAACAGCGTCAGGCGATGTTGCAGTCGATCAAAGAAGGCGTAATCGCCGTAGACGATCTGGCGCATGTCACGCTGATTAACCAGACTGCCCGGCAAATATTTCAGGAAACCGCTAAAGACGTGACACCGGATGAAAGCACTCTGCCGCTGATCGCCAATCTGCGGGACGTGGTGAATACCGGTGTGCCGCGCCGTGACGAAGAGATCAATTTCAAAGGCCGTTTACTGCTCAGCAACACGGTGCCGGTACGCAATAATGGCGTCATTATTGGCGCTATCTGTACCTTCAGGGATAAAACCGAGGTCAGCCAGTTAATGCAGCGTCTGAGCGGCATGGTAAACTATGCCGATTCGTTGCGTGAAAGATCGCATGAATTTATGAACAAGCTGCACGTGATCCTCGGATTGCTGCATATGAAAAGTTACGCGCAACTTGAGGATTACATCCTCAAAACGGCCAATAATTATCAGGCGGAAATCGGTTCCCTGCTGTTGAAAATTAAATCTCCGGTGATTGCCGGTTTCCTGCTGAGCAAAATTAACCGCGCGTCTGATACCCGGCATTTGCTGACGCTCAGCGATGACAGCCTGTTGCCGGACAACAATAATGAAGATCAGGTGGCTGCGCTGATCACCGTGCTCGGCAATCTGATTGAAAACGCGCTGGATGCGCTCGGCGAGCAGCCTGATGGTGAAGTCAGCGTCTTACTGCACTATCAGAACGGACAGCTGGCGTGCATCGTGAGTGACGATGGTCCGGGCATTCAGCCGGAAAATATTGAAACCATTTTTGAAAAAGGGGTGTCGTCAAAAGGCGATCAACGCGGTATGGGCCTGTTCCTGGCTAAACAGCAGGTCGAAAGACTGGGCGGTTCGATTAATGTCGAATCAGAGCCTGACGTTTACACCCAATTTTTTGTACAACTTCCCTGGGATGCGGAGAGGACAAGTTCTTGATCAATGTGCTGATAGTTGACGACGACGCCATGGTAGCAGAGCTGAACCGCTGTTATGTTGGCCAGATAGAAGGTTTTACGTGCTGCGGTACGGCATCGACGCTGCAACAGGCGAAAGATCTGGTTCTGAATTCAGAGCTTTCTATCGACCTGATTCTGCTCGACGTGTATATGCAGCAGGACAACGGGCTGGAATTACTGCCTGAACTGCGCAACGCCCGCCGGCCAATCGACGTGATTGTGATTTCCTCAGCTGCTGATGCGGAAACCATCAAGAAGTCGCTCAATTATGGCGTGGTGGATTATCTGATCAAACCGTTCCAGTTTTCCCGTTTTGAGGAAGCGCTGACCGGCTGGCAGCAGAAAAAAACGCTGATGGATAATCAGCAGTATTACGAGCAGTCTGACGTTGACCGGCTGATCCACGGCAGTAATCCTGCCGCTGCGGACACCAAAAAGCTGCCGAAAGGCTTAACGCCGCAGACATTGCGCACGTTGTGTCAGTGGATTGATGCCCATCCGACCATGGAATTCTCCACGGATGAACTGGCCAGTTCGGTGAATATTTCGCGGGTATCGTGCCGTAAATACCTGATCTGGCTGGCGCAGATGAACATTCTGTTTACCAGCATTCACTACGGTGTCACCGGTCGCCCGGTTTACCGCTACCGTTTGCAGGCCGATCACTATTCGCTGTTAAAACAGTATTGTCAGTAAGTCGTGATCCGGTAGCTGTCATCCAGCGGCGTGAAGGTAAACTGCCGCTGAGATGACAAAATAATCTGCCCGTCGCGGGTGACAAAAATCGCCTCGATGTGCGGGATCTGCTTCAGATACGCCAGACTTTTCTCCACGCCCATTCCGTACAGCAACGTTGTCCAGATATCCCCGTCTATCGAATCTTCTGAAATAATGGTTACGCTGAGCAATTCGTTATCCAGCGGATAGCCGGTTTTCGGATCAAGAATATGGTGATAACAGTGGCCATCCAGCTCGAAATACCGCTCGTAAATACCGGAAGTCACAACCGATTTACCGATGACGTTAATCACCCCAATCAGCGCATCCGGCGAAGAAAACGGTTTTTTCAGGCCAATTGCCCACGCCCCTTCTGCACCGGCACCTAACGTCTGTACGTTCCCGCCCAGATTGATTAACGCGTTCTCAACCTGCTGTTCACGCAGATAATCACGCACCACATCGGCGATATAACCTTTGGCAATCGCGCCGAGGTCAATCTCCATTCCTGCCTGTTGCAGAAACACCGAGCGGGTTTGTTCATCAAGGATCACATCTTCGGGATTTGTCAGCGCCAGCAGCGTCTGGAGATCCTGAGCCGCCGGGATGCTATGACCGCTAAAGCCGATTTTCCAGCGTTTAACCAGCGGGCCGATAGTGAAATTGAAACTGCTGTCGGGCAGACAACTGATGGCTTTAGCGCGACGGATTAACTCAAACACGGGTGGGCTGACAGTGACAGGGTCACGTCCTGCGGCATGGTTAATCGCCATGATATCGGAGTGCGGACGGTTCACCGTGAAGGTGTTTTCCTGATGTTTGATCAGCCTGAAAACGCCAGACGCCAGACTCTCGTTATGTTCAAACAGCTTGAGAAGAATGGGCGAACCCATCAAAACAGCGGAATAAGCATAAACACGATCGTCTGGCGTCATTGTATTACCTTGCGTGATAAACGGTTACCGCATCGCGAATTTCGCGGCGTTTTGTCCTGCAAGGATACCGAAGATAATGATATCTGCAACGGCGTTACCGCCGATACGGTTACCGCCGTGGATACCACCGACCACTTCACCCGCCGCAAATGCGCCGCCGAGTATCTGTTGCTGCGCATCCAGCACGCAGGTATCGGTGTTGATGGTCACGCCGCCCATGGTGTGATGCACGCCCGGCGCGATACGGATTGCATAGAACGGCCCCTGATTGATTGGGTGGCGCAGCGCGGTGCGACGACCAAACTCCACGTCATCCTGCTTATCAACGGCCACGTTATAGCTTTCCAGCGTCGCCAGGAAGGCGTCTGAGTTCATCTCCAGTTTTGCCGCCAGTTCGCGTGGTGAATTGCCGCTGATCACAAAGCCTTTGGCGATGTATTCGTCAGCCGCTTTGTTGTTCAGACGCACCTGCTCATCAAACACCACGTAAGCAAATTTCTCCGGCAGCGCGATAATGTTCGCGGAGACTTTGTCGCGGGTTTCCATTTCATTGAAGAAGCGTTTGCCCGCCTGGCTGACCAGAATCGCACCGCCGCCACGGATGGCTTCTGAAATCAGATAAGACGTCGTTTGTTCAACGGTCGGGTGGATCTGGATTTCACCCATATCGACCGTGCCAGCGCCGATATCTTGCAAAATGGCGATACCGCTACCGGTCGCGCCTTTGTGGTTGGTGGTCACAAAGCCGTCCAGCTCAGGGCGATATTTCACGACCATGTCGCGGTTAGCGCTGAAACCGCCGGTAGCGACAATGACGCTTTTCGCATTAACCACCAGCACTTCGTTTTCATCATTGAGCAGATTCACGCCCTGCACCGCGCCATCGGCATAACGGATTTCAGTGACAGAAGTGTCGAGCATGACGTCGATGTTGCGTTTGTTGAGATTCTTCACCAGGCCGCTGATCAGGAAGCCGCCAACTGCGCTGCGATCCGCCGGACGGTGCGTACGGTCGATGCTCATCCCGCCGGTAATGGTGATGTCGCTCAGTTCAATATTGTGCTCCGCCAGCCATTCCACCGCCTGCGGCGCACGTTCGATGAACTCTTTCAGCAACACAGTATTGTTCTTGAACTGGCCGCCTTTCAGGGTTTCCTGATAGAACAGCTCTTTGCTGTCTTCGATGCCTTTCAGTTTCTGGTAGCGGGTTTCTGCGGCGTTCATACCAACCGACGCTTTAATGGTGTTACCGCCAATGGTAGACATTTTCTCAACAATCAGGACTTTCGCCCCTTCGTCACACGCCTGAATTGCCGCCGCCAGACCTGCGCCGCCGCTGCCCACCACCACAACGTCGTAGTTTTGTGGCTCATTCAGACTGCCGCCCTCTTCCAGCAACTGCGCTTTGCAGGATTTAGCGATCGCTTTGGATACCGCTTTTTTTACCGCTTCGCTCTGTTCGGTCGCGCCAGTCACCGCATCAACGTGCGGGCTGTTGGCGTCCAGAATACGGGTACGGATAATTTCAAAACTGGTGGTGAATTCCACATCCAGATCCGCACCTGCTTCCAGCGCGATATCCGCAATGCGATCAGTTTCAAGACTCACGCTGATCGCCAGTTCATGTGCAGGGGCCTGCACTTTTTCCTGGAACACACCGGCTTTAAATTTCTTCGACGTCATGCTCATGTCG
Source organism: Rahnella sp. ATs2 (assembly GCF_051851855.1). Lineage (NCBI taxonomy): Bacteria > Pseudomonadati > Pseudomonadota > Gammaproteobacteria > Enterobacterales > Yersiniaceae > Rahnella > Rahnella sp. ATs2. The sequence goes on from NZ_JBLYPL010000003.1 coordinate 26,336, forward strand.
CGGATCATCGCGTCTACCAGCGAGAAACGCCACAGCGGCTCAGGAATGGTCAGCGCTTCGCGTTGTGTGCTGTCGATGAACAGATCGAGTTTCTGATCGGCGGCGATACGGTCAGTCCAGTCGGGATAAGCGATACACGCTTTACCGATAGCAATCATGTCGTAGCCGTGTTCCAGCGCCATATCCGCATCGGATTTGTTGACGATGCCGCCCACGCCCATCACCGGAATTTTTGCCAGTGTGTCTGAGCGCATTGCGACGTATTTGTCGATCAGCGGTGTCGGGTCCGTGGTATCGACAATGGAAGGACGCAGCGAGTAACCGAGGGAGAAATGCAGATAATCCAGACCGCGCGCCGCCAGTTGTTCCAGCAGGTACATGGTGTCAGCAAAACGGATACCCGGTTCTTCCAGCTCTTCCGGAGAGAAACGGTAACCAATAATGAAAGAGTCGTCGGCGTATTTCTTCGCCATCTCATGCGTAATGTCCAGCACTGCCAGCGGGAAACGTGCGCGATTTTCACGGCTGCCGCCCCATTTGTCGTCACGCTGGTTGGAATTCGGAGAGAAGAATTGCTGGATAAGATAGGTATTGGCACCGTGGATTTCTACGCCGTCGAAACCGGCTTCAATGGCACGACGCACGCCTTCACCAAATTTGGTGATCATGCCGTCGACTTCTTCTGCAGTCAGCGCGACAGGTGTGGCTGCGCCTTCACGCGGTGCTGCTAATGCACTTGGCGCGACAGGCTGCTGGCCGCCGATCAGTTTTGGCTCACTCATGCGGCCGCCGTGATAAATCTGCAGAACGGCTTTTGAACCCTGAGATTTCACTGCGGCAGCGATTTTCGCCAGTCCGTCGATTTTAGCGTCGTTGTCGATACCGATGGCGCCCGGGAATGCCAGACCTTTGTCATCTACAAAACAGCATTCAACAATCACCGTACCGATGCTGCCGGCGCGGGCACGGTAGTATTCGACCAGTTCGCTGGTGACGGTGCCGTCATAAAAGCCGGTGCAGGTGGTCATTGGTGCCATCAGAATGCGATTTTTCAGCACAGTGCCATTCGGTAAAGTAAACGGGCTCAATAGCAGATCGTTGTTGCTCATAATAGTGACTCCAAACTTTAAGGTTTTAAATCTGAATTCGTCACCGGCGCGCTATTTTCGTGAAGCGTGTTGAAATGTTTATTTATTATTCGTTGTATTTTTTCAAAGCCGGAATCATGCTTATTAATATAGTTTTATTTTTACTTTCTAAATCTCTAACATTAGTTAATTAACTATTTATCTATTAACTTAATGCCTGTTATATTAAAAATATGTTAACTGACAAATTAAATAATCACATTCCTGTAAACTACGGGCGTAATTGTATTTAACTGATGAGAATATTATTACATCCTGCCGCCCTTATCCTCCGGCAGATCATGAAGTTCAGCCGCTGACAAGTGGCGCATGAAAGCCTGAAGACAACCTGCGGATGTAGCTCAACACTGTGAATGCCTCTCATTTGCCCTACTCCGTTTTTGCTGATCTACTCCCCGAACACTTCCAGAATACTGCCCGCAAACGATGTCGCCCTCCTGTCTCGCCATAATTAATCAGATAAAGCCTGTTCTTTTGTTTTATTCGATTTAAAAAACAATTCAGCCCCGTATTTTCTTGATCAAGATCAACAGTTAAAAATAGGGAAATCGCATTATATAAACATTTCCTCCCTCTTACGGGGAATAAGAGTTATCAGACAAAAATAACAATAATGAGGCAATGAACATGCCACTATTGAATAACTAAAGAAAATATTAAGTAACTAAAAAAACCAGACTACATCTTACCTATGCATCATCACAATATTCCTAACTACCTAAGATAAATATTATGAGCGAAATAACAAAAACTGCGGTGAAAGAGCCAGCGAAAAAAGCCGAACCCGGCAAAAAAAATCGCTGGATCTTTATGATACTTCCCGTGCTGGTGTCGGTGTTGTTGCTGCTGGTTCCGGTGCCTGCCGGGCTTGAACCTTATGCATGGCATTTCTTCGCCATCTTCGTGGGCGTCATTGTTGGCCTGATCTTCGAACCATTGCCGGGTGCCGTTATCGGCTTAACCGGTGTAGTGGTCATCGCCCTGTTCAGCCAGTGGTTGTTGTTCAGCCCGGCTGAGCTGGCGGATCCGAAATTCAAAACCGCAGCACAGTCCTTCAAATGGGCGGTCAGTGGTTTTGGTAACTCCACGGTCTGGCTAATCTTCGGCGCGTTCATGTTTGCTGCCGGCTACGATAAAACCCAGTTTGGCCGCCGTCTGGCGCTGATCCTGGTGAAATATCTGGGTCGCCGCAGCCTGACGCTCGGTTACGCCATCACCTTCGCTGACTTATTACTGGCACCGTTTACGCCTTCCAACACCGCGCGCAGCGGCGGCACAATCTACCCGATCATTGCCAACCTGCCGCCGTTGTATGGTTCAAAACCGAATGACCCGAGCGCACGTAAAATTGGTTCTTACCTGATGTGGGTGGCGATTACCGCAGCCTGTATCACCAGTTCCATGTTCCTGTCTGCACTGGCACCAAACCTGCTGGCGCTGGGCATCGTGAACAGCGTAACCGGTATCAACATTTCCTGGGGCACCTGGTTCATCGCCTTCCTGCCGGTCGGTCTGTTGCTTCTGCTGACCATGCCGCTGCTGGCGTACTGGTTCTACCCGCCAGAAGTGAAAATCAATGACGAAGTACCTCGCTGGGCGACCGCTGAACTGGCGAAATTGGGCAAAATGTCCCGTCATGAAATCCTGCTGCTGGTATTCGTGTGCTGTGCGCTGGCAATGTGGATTTTCGCAGCCAGCTTCATTGAACCGGCAATGGCCGCACTGCTGGTCGTGGTACTGATGCTGTGGACCGGTGTGCTGAACTGGAACGACATCACCAGCAACAAACCCGCCTGGAACACCTTTGCCTGGTTCGCCACACTGGTGGCACTGGCCGACGGCTTATCCCGCACCGGTTTTATCGCCTGGCTGGGTAAAGAAGGCGCAGCGCTGATGGGCGGTATCTCCCCGGGTGCGGCGACGATTGCCCTGCTGCTGGCGTTTTATTTGCTGCATTACCTGTTCGCCAGCACCACGGCGCACACCACCGCGCTGTTACCGGCTATGCTGACTATTGGTGCCGCCATTCCGGGTATTAATATGCAGGTATTCTGTCTGCTGATGGTGACGTCTCTGGGTGTTATGGGGATCATCACACCTTACGGTACCGGTCCAAGCCCGATTTATTACGGCAGCGGTTATCTGCCAACCAAAGATTACTGGCGTCTCGGGACGATCTTTGGTGCCATCTTCCTGATTGCTTTACTGGTAATCGGTTATCCGTGGATGGTGATGATGTTCTGATTGTGGCGATAAAATCACCCACAAAGCATTAACAGAGCATTTACTGAAAGAAAACATATAAACCCCGTTGCCAGCCTGTGTACTTGGCTGGCAACATACAGAACGAATATAAACGTCGCCCCGAATACCTCTGCTATACCGAGTCAACAGTCCCATCCGTGGCGGCAAAAACGGAAAAAGTGAGAAAACAATGTCGAACAAACCGTTCTATTATCAAAATCCCTTCCCCGTTTCTAAAGATGACACCGAATACTACCTGCTGACCAAAGATCACGTATCTGTCAGCACCTTCGATGGCGAAGAAGTGTTAAAAGTGGAACCGCAGGCGCTGACCCTTTTGGCCCAGCAGGCGTTCCACGATGCCTCTTTCATGCTGCGCCCTGCGCATCAGCAACAAGTGGCCTCTATTCTGCATGACCCGGAATCAAGCGAAAACGACAAATATGTCGCGCTGCAATTCCTGCGTAACTCTGAAATCGCGGCCAAAGGTATCCTGCCAACCTGTCAGGACACCGGTACCGCCATCATCATGGGTAAAAAAGGCCAGCGCGTCTGGACCGGTGGCGGCGACGAAGCCAGCCTGTCTCAGGGCGTGTACAACACGTTCATTGAAGATAACCTGCGCTATTCCCAAAACGCCGCGCTGGATATGTACAAAGAAGTGAACACCGGCACCAATTTGCCTGCGCAAATCGATCTCTACAGTGTCGATGGCGACGAGTACAAATTCCTGTGCATCGCCAAAGGCGGTGGTTCAGCGAACAAGACCTATCTGTATCAGGAAACCAAAGCGCTGATCACGCCAGCTAAGCTGAAAGATTATCTGGTTGAGAAAATGCGCACGCTGGGTACAGCAGCCTGTCCGCCGTACCATATCGCTTTCGTGATTGGCGGAACTTCAGCTGAAGCGACGCTGAAAACGGTGAAACTGGCGTCTACCCATTACTACGACGGTCTGCCAACTGAAGGTAACGAACACGGTCAGGCATTCCGCGACGTAAATCTGGAACAGGAACTGCTGGCTGAAGCCAACAATCTTGGCCTGGGCGCACAGTTCGGCGGCAAATACTTTGCCCACGATATCCGCGTAGTACGTCTGCCACGTCACGGCGCGTCATGTCCGGTCGGTATGGGCGTCTCCTGCTCCGCAGACCGTAACATCAAAGCCAAAATCAACCGCGACGGTATCTGGATCGAGAAACTGGAAGAAAATCCGGGCAAGTACATACCTGAAGCGTTGCGTCAGCAGGGCGAAGCCGGTGTGGTGAAGGTTGACCTGAACCGTCCGATGAAAGAAATCCTCGCGCAGCTTTCTGAATATCCGGTATCAACCCGCCTTTCCCTGAGCGGTACGATTATCGTTGGTCGTGATATTGCGCACGCCAAACTGAAAGAGCGCCTGGATAACGGCGAAGGTTTGCCGCAGTACATTAAAGATCATCCGATTTACTACGCAGGCCCGGCGAAAACCCCTGAAGGTTACGCTTCCGGCTCTCTCGGCCCGACCACCGCTGGCCGCATGGATTCCTACGTGGATCTTCTGCAATCCAACGGCGGCAGCATGATCATGCTGGCAAAAGGTAACCGTAGCCAGCAGGTGACCGACGCGTGCCATAAACACGGCGGTTTCTATCTCGGCAGCATCGGCGGACCGGCAGCAGTTCTGGCTCAGCAAAGTATCAAGAGCCTGGAATGTGTGGAATATCCTGAACTGGGTATGGAAGCCATCTTGAAAATCGAAGTCGAAGACTTCCCGGCGTTCATTCTGGTGGATGACAAAGGCAACGATTTCTTCCAGCAAATCCACGCAAGCACCTGCGCGAAGTGCGTGAAGTAAGCGCCTCCTGAAAGACAAAAGGCCTGCCAGAAATGGCGGGCCTTTTTTGTTGAAATGCCGGTTAAGTCTTGATTAAAGCTCTGCTTTTCCCGGATTATCAAATCCTACGCGCCCGACAAACGGCAAACGCAACGCCGGGTTTTTGACATCGACACCCAGGTTCAGCCCCAGCACGTTAACTTCCAGACCTTCTTCCACGCCCAGCGTAACGCCCAGAAGCCCAAGCAACGATACCTGAACACCACGCCCGGAAGGCGGCAACCCAATCGGATTAGTGATTCCGCGATAATCCTTACCGATGGCGTTAGACGGCATATCCAGTTCAAGTTCCGGCACTTCACGGCCAATATGCGCCATAAACGTGTTGCTGTTTGGTCCCGGCCAGGCGTGATAAGTGTGCGGATACGGGTAACTTTTAATGGCGGCTTCAATTTTTGGGATCATCAATTGCGCCTGCGCGCCACGGTGATCCACCAGCAAACGTGGCTGCGAACCAAACCAGTAGCCATCCGGAATAGCGTAATTACGGCGAACCACATTGGTACTGCCCCAGCTGATGACGTCATAACGGGTAAACTGTGTTTCCCCTTCCCGCTTGAATATGATCCACGGATGCACAGCAACCAGTCCGCGCCAGCCATAGGTCGGTGCAGCATAAATCTGCACAATGGCGGTACTTTTGAGTTTGGCCGGATCGGGCGCAATTCCGGCGGAATCCCGCCGCGCCGTAGACCAGCTCTGCCCTGCGGGTTCTTCACGGGTTTGCGAGGCTTTTGCATAGCTGTATCCAAAAGACAGCAGTAAAACGAGGACAAATACGAGGCTAAACCATTTTATGGCGATCATGCTTTTATTCACCTTTGCCTGTCTGTTGGAAACAACATGAATACTTCATCCGCTCCTATAATAAAGACTTACCGCCTCATTCACTAGCGCTAGCCATAAAACCAAAGTCCATCATCAGGCGCTCTGCCGACAAGGAAAATCAGACTCCAGCCCATTGTTGCCCAAACGTTACAGGCTCATACTGCAATTAATACGAAGCAGATTTACGGATTTAATGAAAACAATAAACTGATGTTAACGCATTGATTACATAAGGATGAATATGACTGACTCTAAGAAAGCATTGATCATCGGCGCATCGCGCGGTATCGGTTTAGGTGTGGTGGACGTACTCACACAGCGCGGCTGGCAGGTGACCGCTACCACGCGTGATGCCGTACCTGATAAAAGCCCCGCGTCGGTTGAATGGGTAAAACTGGACATCAATAAATCCGAAGGGAGGGAGGCGGTAAAAGACGCGCTTTCCGCCAGCCATTTTGATCTGATTTTTGTGAATGCAGGCGTGTTCGGTCCGGATCATCAGGATATTCATCAGGCCAGCGATGACGAAATTCTTCAGCTGTTTTTGACTAACACTATCTCCCCTGTACGCTGCGCCGCCGAATTGTTGCCGCTGCTAAACCACCGCACCGGCGTGCTGGCGCTGATGACGTCTGAGCTTTCCAGTCTCAACGAGAACGAAGTGGCAACCTATCCGCTTTATTCTGCCAGCAAAGCCGCGCTGAATATGCTGACCCGTGGTTTGCAGGAACAGACAGAAAAACAGGAAGTGACGCTGCTTTCCGTGCATCCGGGCTGGGTACAAACTGATATGGGCGGTGAAAATGCCACCCTGACGATTGAAGAAAGTACCACCGGTATTGTCGATCAGTTTGAAGCCTTATCCGGTAAGGGCGGCCATCATTTCGTGGAATATTCTGGTCGTAAGTTACGCTGGTAACTTTTGCTGGCGAACAGCCACAAATAAACACCCGTTTTGCGTCAATTCTGCCAGCTTTAGAAAAATAGCTTGCCGGTTCCTCGACGCAGTGCCACCATTAGGAAATTAACGTTTCCTAATGGTGGCGATTCTTGTGCAACCTTCCCCTTCCAGAGAACGCGGACGCCCGCGTGAGTTCGACACCGGTCTGGCGCTGGATAACGCCATGACGGTATTTCGTGAGAAAGGCTTTCATGCCGCATCAGTCAGCGACCTGAGTCGGGCGATGAACCTGACGGCGGGCAGCATCTACAAGGCTTTCACTGATAAACGAACTCTGTTTCTCAACGTTTTTGAGCGCTATACCTCACTGCGCAATGCTCAGCTGCGCCAGCAGATTGAGAGCGTCACGACCGGGCGCGAACGTATTGCCCAGGTGCTGCGCTTTTATCTCAAATCCTCCCATGAAATTGAAGGCCGCCGCGGTTGTCTGGTTGTCGCCGGCACTGTTGAGTTACTGACCTTCGATGATGAAGTTGCCGGGCTGGTTCGCCAGGCGATTACCCGCAATAAAGCGTTCCTGATTTCGCTGATCGAACTGGGGCAACGTGACGGTTCAGTCTCAACGGCCATTGATGCTCAAGCCGCATCAACCCTGATGCTTTATGTCGTGCTGGGAATGCGTGTTGCCGGCAAGGTTGAAAACAATCCGGACGCTGACTCCACGCTGGAACTGGCTCTAAAAATCCTCGATTAAAAATTTTTTGTCATTTAGGAAATAAACATTTTCTAATAAACTTTAACAGGAAAAATATCATGACTCAGAATATGCCTTCCACTTCCGTTGCCACCGCGCCTTTCGGTACACCCGATCCAACACTGAAAGGATTTCATCACCATTACGCCACAGTGGACGGCGTGCGAATGCATTACGTTTGTGGCGGAAATCCTGACGGCAAGGTTTTACTGCTGCTGGCCGGTTTCCCGCAGAGCTGGTTTGCATGGCGTCACGTTATGCAGGATCTGAAGGATACTTTCTGGCTGGTAGCCCCTGATCTGCCGGGTCAAGGCGATTCCGACCGGCCAGAAACCGGCTACGACACACAGAGTCTGGCGCAGAAAACCCACGGGCTGATGCAGTCTCTTGGACATACACGCTATTTTCTGGTTGCCCACGATGTCGGAGCCTGGGTGGCTTATCCGTATGCCGCGCTCTACCCGAATGAAGTGAAACGGCTGGCGCTGCTCGATGCCGGGATCCCCGGAATTACCTTACCGGATGCGCTGCCGGTCACGCCGGATAAATCATGGAAAACCTGGCACTTTGCGTTTCATACCCTTCCCGATTTACCTGAAGCATTGATTACCGGCAATGAACGGATCTATCTGGACTGGTTTTTACGCAGAAAAACGGCAGCGCCTGATGCCTTTACGGACGAAGATATCAGCGAATATTTGCGCGTTCTCCTCAAAAGCGGCGGGTTGCGCGCCGGGCTGGCGTATTACCGTTCGGTCACGGTTTCTGCTGAGCAGAACCGTGAGCTTAACCGTCAGGGAAAATTGCAGATGCCGCTGCTGGCGGTGAGCGCCGATCAGGGTTCTATCCCGGATATGGCCGTACCGTTGCGAGATTTCGCAGAAAACGTCACCGGAATTATTATCGCCAACAGCGGGCATTTTATTCCCGAGGAGCAACCAGAGGCACTTGCACACGAACTGCACACTTTCTTCACAATGTGATAGGAAGATTTGTTGAATTTTTTATGGTAAAACGGCCGGTAAGATTGTTTGTTAATTATTTGTATCCACAATAATTGCCGGGCTAACTTGTCGCATGCGACCAGCAGACACGGCATCTTTCATTTTTCAGGGATTTGTCATGTCATCTTCTTCCGGTAATCCGGATTCACTGTTACAGCACCGCTCGTTTGTGGCGTTCTGGATAGCCCGTGCGGCCTCCAGTTTTGGTTTCCAGATGCTTTCCATTGTGGTGAGCTGGCAAATCTACTCGATTACCGGAAGGGCGTTTGATCTGGGGCTGATCGGGCTGGTGCAGTTTTTCCCCTCTGTCGCGCTGGCGCTGGTCGCCGGACACGTGGCGGATCAGTTTGACCGCCGCCGCGTGGTCTTGCTCGGACAAATCGCAGAATGGGTGGCGATTGCCGCCCTGGCGTATTTGTCACTGACGCATCACGTCAACGAAGTCATTATCCTCGGCCTGATTTTTATCATTTCGACCGCCAAAGCCATGGAAGCGCCGTCTTTACAGTCGATGCTTCCGGCACTGGTGCCGCCGCATTTACTGGCGCGGGCGATGGCCGCTAACAGTGTTTCAGGTCAGGCGGCGTCTATGGTCGGCCCGGCGCTCGGCGGTTTTATGTATGTCGCCGGAGCCGGCGTCGCTTACTCGGTGTGCGCCTGTCTTTATCTGTTATCGATTGTGATGGTCAGTCGTCTGCGTTACGAGCAGGCGCCACCGCGCCGTGTTCCGGCGACCTTTAAAACCCTGTTCGCCGGTATCAGTTTCATCCGTGCCCGTCCGGATGTTCTGGGTGTGATCTCTCTGGATCTGTTCGCGGTTCTGCTCGGCGGTGCGACCGCCCTGCTGCCAATTTTTGCCCACGACATTCTGCATACCGGCCCATGGGGATTGGGTCTGTTGCGCGGCGCTCCGGCCGTGGGTGGACTGATTGTCGGTTTCTGGCTGAGCCACCGCGCGCTGCAACGTAACGTGGGTATGACCATGTTTGCCGCCGTGGCAGGCTTCGGCGCGGCGACGCTGGTGTTCGCGTTCTCCACCTCGCTGTGGTTATCCATGCTGGCACTGTTTGCGCTCGGCGGATTCGACATGATAAGCATGGTCATTCGCGGCGCACTGGTACAACTGGACACGCCAGACGATATGCGCGGACGCGTCAGCGCGGTTAATTCGATCTTCATCAACACCTCGAACCAGCTCGGTGAATTTGAATCCGGTCTGATGGCCGCCTGGGTGGGCGCAGTCCCGGCGGCAGCCATTGGCGGCATCGGTACATTGATTGTCGTCGGATTGTGGATGACCTGGTTCCCCGGTTTGCGTAAGCGGCAGAAACTGGAAAATGAGGTTGTTGAGGCGTAACGGCGGGTCGGGGAATTTTGAAACTGGAACAATTCAAAATTCCCTAATATAATCAGCTCATTCATTCACCAATTTTATATATAAGGAGGATCCCCATGCTGACCCGTGAATGGTTTTTATATTCACCTGTCTTTGGCGATCGTCGCTGCTCAGGCGTTTCCGGCTCCCTGCCGCGATAACCTGTCTGAGCGAAGCTAACTGACAATCTGAGTTCTTCCCTCCGGCTTACCGGTTATCGTCGGCTTTATTGACGAGAGGCATCCTATGCCCGAAAACCTGAGTAAGCATCATGACTTTACTGTCTGCACAATCTGTATCATTCGATAATTCTTTTGGCCCTTTGCTGGCTGAGATTTCCTTCGGCCTGAAAAAAGGCGACCGCATCGGCCTTATCGGCCACAACGGCTGTGGCAAAAGTACTCTGCTGAAAATCCTCAGCGGTGAACTGGCAGCAACGTCCGGCAGTGTCACGCTGGCGAATCAGTGCCTGATGGCCCGCGTTGAACAACATCTGCCCGAAGAACTGAACCACCATACCCTGCTTGAATCTGTTCTGAACCATCTGCCGCCAGGCCTTCATCAGCCTGAGCTCTGGCAGGCGCAGGTGTTGCTTTCCACGCTGGGTTTCGATGAATCCGCCTGGCAGCTGACGGCAGGAACGCTCAGTGGCGGGCAGCATACCCGCCTGCTGCTGGCCCGCGCGCTGATCCGCCAGCCCGATTTACTGCTGCTCGATGAACCGAGCAACCATCTGGATCTGCCGACGCTGTTATGGCTGGAACAGTTTCTGAAAAACTGGAACGGCAGTTTCGTGCTGGTTTCTCACGACCGCAGCCTGCTTGATAACGTGACCAACAGCACCTGGATCCTGCGCGATAAAACCCTGCAGTTTATTCGTCTCCCTTGTACGCAGGCACGTCTGGCGCTGGAAGAAAAAGACGCCTCCGACGCTGTGCGCAGGGAAACAGAACAAAAGGAGATTGACCGCGTAACTAAAAGTGCCAAACGTCTGGCGCTGTGGGGCAGCGTGTATGACAACGAAAAGCTGGCGCGCAAGGCAAAGCAAATGGAAAAGCAGGTCGACCGGCTGAAGGAGGATCAAACAGAAGTCACCGCCGGTAATCAGTGGAAACTGCAGTTAAAAGGCGAAGCGCTGGCGGCGGACCGGGTTCTGGCGCTGTCCGGTTTGCAGGTTCGTCCTGCGCGCAATGCTCCGGTTTTGTTCACAGTGGATGAAATGCGCATCAAAAGCGGTGACCGTATCGCACTGGTCGGGCGCAACGGTTGCGGCAAGTCCTCGCTGTTGCAGACGTTGTGGCACGCCTTCAGTCAGCAGGAAACAACCCATACGGGTGTGACTTTCCATCCCCGCGTGCGGGTGGGCTATTACGATCAGAATCAGCATCAGTTGCAGGACGATGATTCTCTTGGTGATGCGCTGGCGAACTTCGCCCCGCTGACGGAAGAACAGAGAAAAATGGCGCTGATTGGCGCAGGATTCCCGTTTATCCGTCACCAGCAAAAAGTGAGTACGCTCAGCGGCGGCGAACGTTCGCGGCTGCTGTTTATCGGGCTGACGCTGGCGAATTATTCGCTTTTGCTGCTCGATGAACCGACTAACCATCTGGATCTGGAAGGCAAAGAAGAGCTGGCGGAAACGCTGAAAACCTTCCGTGGTGCGGTGCTTTTGGTGTCACATGACCGGACGCTCATCGAGCAAAGTTGTAACCGGTTCTGGCTGGTGGATGAGCAACGGTTAGAAGAGTGGCATACCCTTGCGCCGGTTTACGCCGTACTGGCGGATTCTCCCCCGCCAGCGGAACCCATTCTTTCAGAAAGCGGGACTGACGTAATCCACACTGAGGAAACAGAAGAAGAGCAACTGCTGGCGAGGCTGGTAGAGGTTGAACACCTTCTGGCAGAAGATCTGGCGCGCAAACCTAAGCACCAGAAACCTGAGCTGCAACGTCAGTGGCAATCACAAATTGAGCAGCTGAGTACGTTGTTGAGTCTTGGCTAACTGCTCATTTTGGATCTAAAGGCCTCAGGGACGGGGCCTTTGTTTCTGACTAAACGGAAAGTTTATTCACGGCGGGTACGCTTTAATGAACATAGTATGTTAAAAAATGGTATCCGATTTTCATCCGAACCCTGCGTTCCTGTCTGCCGCCGGAGAGATTATGTTTAACGTTTTACGTGCTGAACCCAAAACTACCTTTGAATATGGCCCGTTTCGTATCCGTCGTATGCGGCCGGGGCAAATCCAGCCTGAGAAAAATGATGACGCGTTCGGCCCTTTGAGTGTTATCGATCATGCCACTCTCGAACAGGGCACGCTGGTGAAAATGCACGAGCATAATAACGACGAAATCCTCAGTTATATGTGGCGGGGTTCGATGGTGCATGAAGATTCTGCTGGTCACCGCGTTCCCCTTTCACCGAAACAGCTGATGATGATGAACGCCGGTGAAAGTTTCTGGCATGAGGAATCCACACCGCTGGTGTCGGCGGAGATGTTGCAGATATTTATCCGGCCGCGTCAGGCAAATCTGGAAGGCCGCGTGCAGTTTATGACGCGCCCTGACGGTATAAAAAGCAATGAGTGGACGCTGCTGGCTGCGCCGGAAGGCATTGAGTCTCCGCTTGAAATCAGGCAGGCAGTATATGTCTATGACATTCGCATGGATGAAAACACCACCACGGAAGTTCCCTCACATGCGGGATTTGCTCAATGGCTGTATGTGATGGACGGCGAAATCAGCATCGGCGATGTCACTCTGTCAAAAGGCGACGCTATCAGCGATGAGGACAGCGCATTAACTGCTGCGACTGCAGGTAAAGACACCACGCTGGTGTGTTTTCTGGTGTGTCTGGGCGCGCAGGCGATTCTTGAAGGCACTATCAGCGGGAAATAATGAGTAACAGGCTGTACAAATGAAAAAGCCCCAGTCGTTAAACCGGGGCTTTTAAGGTACTATCAAATTAATATTTAACATTCATCAACTTAATTACGTGTACTGCTTAGGTAATGCAACTGCTAAAGATGTACATATTATCACAGGATATATTTTTACTGCCTGGTAACGCTATCCTCCTATAATTTTGTGGAATAACATCAGTATCCTGCGCGTTTCATTTACCCTTCTGATATGTCTCGGGATAAATGAGTACATCACCCTCGCGATATATACTCTTTGATGCGTGGCCTTACTTTCGTCGCGACATTCTCGATTTCATACTTACGTACCCAAATCGCGAACATTACTCTAACTAACAAGGCGTTACATCATCGCGTTTTCGTCCACATCATGCGATTGCACAGCTTTACTGCGTGGCCTTAAAGCATCATCTCACGGACTTTCAAATAACGCCCGGTGTTGAATCACCCATACTAAAATACTTCGTGGCCTTTATCGCATCTCATTACTGACAAGTTTATCAACTTGCTAATTGCACCGCGAAATAAAAATTTCTTTTCACTTCTCTCTGGTGCTGAGTTCTAATTTACTCGCTATATGTTGTGTGTCAACCCTGTATTTTCAAACAGGGTTTTTTATTTTTTTAGATAAGAAATCGTAATGAAATCTGTGATCTGCGCCATGAATACTCCGCCCCTATTAACCGCAAAATTGCACAACGTTAATATTTTGTACACATTTTCGGCGTTATTTCCCTGCTCACCTTACTGATTGCCCTGTTCAGCTTCTGAATGTGCGTTTTTGTATCAGCAAACTAGTTCAGCAGTGTACAAGCCGCTTCATTTCCACTATATTGCCGCGCTTAAGACCAAAATCGCAGCACAAAACAGCGATTTCTGTTCGTTATTTAACTCTTTTCTTTTTCAGCCATTCTTTCAACGAATTCTGATAAAAGCCACGCGAGGATACGCACTATGGCGACGCTTTCTGTGACCGCCCCGCAACGTTCAGTACTGGGCGGTGCAATGATTATTGGTGGAACGATCATCGGCGCAGGGATGTTTTCCCTGCCGGTGGTGATGTCCGGCGCCTGGTTTTTCTGGTCTGTAGCTGCCCTGATTTTTACCTGGTTTTGTATGCTGCATTCCGGACTGATGATCCTTGAAGCAAATCTTAACTATCCGGTGGGATCGAGTTTCAATACGGTGACCGGCGATCTGCTGGGTAAACACTGGAACCGGCTGAACGGCATCACTATCGCGTTCGTTTTGTATATTCTGACCTACGCCTATATTTCCGCCAGCGGCTCGGTGATCCAGCATACGTTGCGTGAGATGTCGGTGAGTTTTTCTCCCCGCCTCGGCGGTCTGCTGACGGCGCTGGTCGTGGCCTTTATCGTCTGGCTGAGTACCCGCGCGGTGAGCCGGATGACGGCCATTGTGCTTGGCGCGAAAATCATTGCCTTCTTCCTGACCTTCGGCAGCCTGCTGTGGCATGTGAAACCGGTGAATTTGCTTAACAGCGTCGAAATTAATCCGAGCTACATGCCTTATGTGCTGGCGACGCTGCCGTTCTGTCTGGCGTCATTTGGCTATCACGGCAATGTGCCGAGCCTGATGAAGTACTACGGCAAAAATCCGCAAATCATCAAGAAGTGTCTGCTGCTGGGTACGCTGATGGCGCTCGGGCTGTACATCATCTGGATGCTGGGAACGATGGGCAACATTCCGCGTCCTGAATTCATCAGCATCGCTGAACGGGGTGGCAATATTGATGTGCTGGTGCAGTCGCTGAGCCAGATACTTAACAGCGCCGGTCTGGACTTGCTGCTGACGATTTTCTCAAACTTTGCCGTCGCCTGTTCATTCTTAGGGGTGACGCTCGGCCTGTTTGATTATCTGGCGGATCTGTTTAAATTCAACGACAGCCGGACTGGTCGCTTCAAAACAGCGCTGGTGACGTTCGTTCCGCCGATTATCGGTGGTGTGATTTATCCCGATGGTTTCATTTATGCGATTGGTTTTGCCGGACTGGCGGCAACGGTCTGGGCGGTGATTGTTCCGGCGCTGATGGCACGCGCATCACGCCAGCGTTTTGGCAGCCCGCGGTACCGCGTATGGGGTGGGAATAAAATGATCGTACTGGTGCTGCTGTTCGGCGTGCTCAATGCGGCAGTACATATTCTTTCAAGCGCGAATCTACTGCCGGTATATCGTTAATTCAAACTGCAATGTCCGGCAGATGTGCATATGGCAAAGACGGAGGAAAGAAGAGGAAATTGGTGGGAAACTGACATCACGCAGCCTGTTCTTTACGTAATACAAACAGGCCGCGATCACAGAGAAGGTTGTTAATATTTAAGCTTTATTTACCGAAACAATTTCTTTGATGAAGGTGAAGCTTGAATCACCATGATCTGTTTTGATCATCGGGTAAATTCTCTCTCCCTTCTTCACAAAGCCAGTTACTTCGTGGGTTGAGCCGTTCTTGACAGTAAAGCTATCGCCAACACTGATGGAACTTGCTACTTCGCTCATAACAATCCTTAACGCTTACTTCATTGAACTTCATTAAACCCTTTTGTTGCCGGCCGATGGTAGGCCTTTATGCGACAGGTAGCCAGCGCCGTCGAGCCGTGGTTAATTAGGCGGAGGCTTTTCCAGTTCGACAGGAGCAAATTGTTGGGTCATCAGAATCTCTTAAAATAAGGAATATATGCACGCCAGCATGCCAAACCTGTGTTACAGACACTAGGCATTCGGTGCTGACTGGCGCGATTTGAACGGTTTACGCAAAAGATGCACAGCTAATGCCAGCAGGAAAAGCATAGCCTGAATCAGCACTATTGCCGGTCCGGTCGCTGCATCGATATAAAAACTGATAAAGGTGCCGGAAATGGCGGCAATTAGTGACACCGTCACAGCCACGATTATCATTTTTGGCAGTGTCTTACACAGCAGGAATGCTGTAATGCCTGGCGTAATCAGCATTGCGACCACCAGTACAACGCCAACGGCCTGCAACGCCGCCACAATGGTCAGCGCCAGCATACACAGCAACGCATAATGATAAAAACGTACCGGCAGACCGATCACTTTCGCCTGCACCGGGTCGAAACAAAATAGCATCAGGTCTTTGAATTTGATGATGATCGCCAGCGTCACCACCAGCGCGATAATCAGCGTTTGCAGCATTTCACTGTCCGTCACGCCCAGCACATTGCCGAACAGAATATGGCTGAGATGCTGCTCCGTATTCACCCGGGAAAACAGCACCAGACCGGCAGCAAACATGCCCGAGAAGACAATGCCCATCACCGAATCTTCTTTGACCCGGCAATGCTCTTTGATAAATCCGGTTGCCACCGCGCAAAACAGACCGGAACCAAACGCGCCAATCACCAGAGGAATACCCGCCAGATAGGCCAGCACCACGCCGGGCAGCACTGCATGTGAAATCGCATCGCCCATCAGCGACCAGCCTTTGAGCACCAGAAAACAAGAGAATATCGCGCAGACAATGCTGGTCGCCATAGCGGTCAGCAGCGCGCGCTGCATAAAGTCGAAGCTCATCGGCTCCATCAGTACATCAAACCAGGACATCATGCGCGGCTCCGGCGTTTGATACGCAAATGACTGGCCAGCCAGCCGTGTTTTGGCGCGAATAAAAACGCCAGCAGGAAGACCGCGGTTTGCAGGCAGACAATGACGCCGCCGGTTGCGCCATCCAGGAAATAGCTCAACCAGGCACCTGCCGCGCTGGTGACTGCGCCGATAATCACCGAAATAATCAACACATGGGAGAAACGATCGGAAAGCAGATAGGCGGTCGCACCGGGCGTGATCACCATGGCAATCACCAAAATTGCGCCGACGGTTTGTAACGCCGCCACGCTGCACGCGCTGAATATAGTGAAGAAAATGATTTTGAGTCGCAGCGGAGAAAGCCCGACCGAAACCGCGTGCGCCTCATCGAAAAATACGGCCAGCAGGTCGCGCCAGATCACGCACAGCACCAGCAGGGAAACGCCGACGATAATCTGCACCTGCAAAATATCAGCGTCATCGATACCTAAAATATTGCCGAACAGGATCGACTGCACGTTAACGGATGTCGGATTAAGGGAAACCAGCAACAGCCCGAGCGCAAAGAAGGTCGAGAAGACGAAGCCGATGATCGCGTCTTCGCGCAGCCTGGTGAAATGGCGCAGCAGCGTCATGGAAAGTGCCGCCAGAATGCCGGTACCGAAGGCTCCGATGGCATACGGAAAGCCCAGTGCATAAGCGCCTGCCACACCCGGCACGACGGAATGCGAGAGCGCATCACCCATCAGCGACCAGCCTTTGAGCATCAGATACGCCGATAAAAATGCGCACACCGCGCCGACACCGGCACTCACCCAGATGGCTTTCACCATGTAGTTGTACTGAAACGGCTCCAGCAGCAGCGCCATCATACCGCCCGCCTCACCGGTTCCTGTGGCACTAAATAACCGATATTCCTCAACGCGCCGCCAAAGGTCTTTTCGAGATTATGAGAGGTAAACGTAGTGTCGAGCGCACCGGCCGCGATGACCGTGCGGTTGATCAGCACTACGCGGTCGCAGAAATCCGGCACACTAGCGATGTTGTGCGTCGAAACCAAAATCAGATGCCCTTCTTCACGCAGCTGGCGCAGGAGTTCGATAATGGCGTTTTCCGTTTTGATATCCACACCGGTAAACGGTTCATCGAGCAACATGACGCGCCCCTGCTGTGCCAGCGCCCGCGCCAGAAAAACGCGTTTTTTTTGCCCGCCAGAAAGCTCACCAATCTGCCGATGCGCCAGATCAGTGAGGCCTACGCGAGCCAGCGCCGACGCCACCTGTTTTTTGTCTTCCGCCGATGGGATCCGCAGAAACGACATTTTGCCGTAGCGCCCCATCATAACCACATCACGCACCAGTACCGGAAAATTCCAGTCCACATCCTCCGACTGGGGCACGTAGGCGATGAGGTTTTGCTTCAGCGCTTTCGCCACGTTCAGGCCGTCCAGCGTCACGCTGCCGTGCGTCGGACGGAGTATTCCCATGATGGTTTTAAACAGCGTGGATTTACCGCTGCCGTTAACGCCGAGCAGCGCGCAAATCGAACCGCCTTGCAGGGTAAACGAGGCGTTTTCAATCGCGGTATGACCGTTGTTATAGGTCACCGAAATGTCATCAACGTTAAGATTCAGCGCGGCTTCTCTCATTGTCCGAACCCTTCTGCAATGGTGCCGACCGTGACTTTCAGCAGATCGATATACGTGGGAACCGGGCCGTCAGTCGCTGACAGCGAATCGACATACAGCACGCCGCCGTATTTCGCGCCGGTTTCCTTGCTGACCTGTTTTGCCGGTTTGTCTGAAATCGTGCTTTCACTGAACACCACCGGGATATTCTGCTGACGCACCAAATCGATGATTTTTTTCACCTGCTGCGGCGTGCCCTGTTCTTCAGCATTGATTGGCCACAGATAGGCCTCTTTCAAATCATAATCTTTCGCCAGATAACTGAACGCACCTTCACTGGTCACTAACCAGCGCTGCCCTGCCGGAATTTTTGCCAGACGTTCACGCAGCGGCGCATCCAGCTGGCTGATTTTTTGCGCATAATCTTTGGCGTTACGATCGTAGGTTGCGGCATTTTCGGGGTCATATTTCACCAGCGCCGCACGGATATTTTCGACATACACCAGCGCATTTTTAGCCGACATCCACGCGTGCGGATTTGGATTGCCCAGATACGGCCCTTCCTGAATCGGCAGCGGTGTTATGCCGTCCGTCACGGTGACCGAAGGCACATGTTTGATGTTGGCAAAGAAGCGCCCGAACCAGCGTTCAAGATTAAACCCGTTCCACAGGATCAGATCGGCGGATTGCGCTTTCACAATATCCCGCGGTGTAGGCTGATAGTCGTGGATCTCAGCGCCCGGTTTGGTGATCGACTCCACGGTGGCGGCATCACCGGCGACGTTCTGCGCGATGTCCTGGATCACCGTGAAAGTGGTCACGACTTTAAACTTTTTTTTGTCCTTGCTGGCCGCCTGGTCTGCCGCCTGCGCGTTGCCGGTGATCAGCGCCACAATCATGCCGACCAGCATCAGCCGCAAACGAAACGGCGAATGGCTGAATAATTTTAAGATGTGTCGTCCATTTTCCATGAAATCTCTCCTGTCATTCTGCGCATCAAACGGCGGTTTATTATTCAGGTATAGCACAGGCTATACTCCATAGCCAATGCAAAGTTTTCATAAATTGGTAGATATGTGGACTTGGTTTACAATGCGTGGGTTGCTGCGGTGAGCGCGGCTGCGGTGAAAAACCGTTAAGCAAGAAAGAGGCAGGCGTAGTGAAAGATAAAAAAATGAATCCATTACTGGATGTGGAAGAACACGCGCAGGGTTTCTTACAGGTGCGCGAGGCGCATCGCCGGGAATTAATGGATGATTACGTTGAGCTGATTTCAGATTTGATTCACGAATTTGGCGAAGCGCGACAGGTAGATCTGGCCGCGCGTCTGGGTGTTTCCCAGCCGACAGTGGCAAAAACCCTGAAGCGCCTGGCCAATGCCGGACTGGTTCACCAGCTGCCCTATCGCGGAACCTTTCTGACGCCGGAAGGTGAGAAACTGGCGGCGGAAAACCGCGAACGTCATAACGTGGTTGAAGCGTTTTTCATCGCGCTCGGCATCAGCGCAGAGACAGCGCGTCTGGATGCTGAAGGGGTGGAGCATCACGTCAGCGATGAAACGCTGGAAGCCTTCAGACGTTTTACAGCAAGTAAGAAATAACACCTTAAATCCGAATTTTTAATTCTCAGCCCGGATTTGCTGTGGCAAAACCGGGTCTGAAATATGAATCTCCCGCCTCCCAAACCCTGAACGTAAACAAACGTTTGCTGCTGAATTTTTTGGTCACAATTGCTGCCACAGCCTTGTCATATTCACCCTAATCCCCCGCCAACCTTTTAGCCGCAACAGGCGTATCGTTATCCTCAGGAGTGGTGGGTTTTATCACTTCGGACATCCGCTCAATGCACTTCGAGGTCGTTATGAAAAGGCTGTTGTTATTGATGCTTACGGCTGGCGCGCTGATGTCGGCCAGTTCTGCGTCGTTCGCCTACGGTTATTACGGTCATGGTTACTACAACCATGGTTACTACGGTCACGGCTATTACGGCCATGGTTATTACCATGGCGGCTATTATCGCGGGGGCTGGTATGGGCCGGACGTGGTGATAGGCATTCCTCCGCCGGTCTATTACGGCCCGCCAGCCGTCGTTTACTCTGCGCCACCGCAGCCGCAAACGTATGTCGAGAAACCCCCGGCATATGTGTATTACTGCCAGAATCCGGCGGGATATTATCCGCAAGTCCCGGCCTGCCCGCGCGGCTGGATGAAAGTGGTCGCAGGACCACATTAACAGGCGATAAAAGTCATGAACAGGTTTACTCCGGTGGCGGTTCTCGCCTTAGCCGCGGCCTTATCCGGCTGCGTTTCTCCTCCAACCCGACCAGATGTGATGGTGCTGCCAGGTACCGGAAAGGATTATCAACAGTTTCAGATGGATGAAATGTCATGCCGTAACGCGGCCTATGGCAGTGTGAATGGCGGCGCAAAAACTGCCAGTAATAATGCAGCCGGTACCGCTGCTGCCGGGACAGTCGTGGGCGCGGCAGCCGGAGCACTGATTGGCGCAGCGTCGCATCAGGCCGGACCGGGCGCGCTGATTGGCGCAGGCAGTGGTTTGCTGATTGGCAGCGCAATGGGCAGCAATAATGCGGGGGCCAGCAGCGGCGATTTACAGGATCAGTATGATACGGTGTACACGCAATGTATGTACGCCAAAGGCAATAAGGTGCCGGTAGACGCCAGCGACGGTTACAGCTCGAATCAACCACCGCAATCGCCGGTTCCGCCGGATTACTACCCTGCAGAGCCCGGTAACAGTGGCGTGCCGCCAGACTACGTGCCTTAATTTTCATAGCACAATCTTCATTACACAATGCTAAAAAGGCTGCCGTTTTACGCGGCAGCCTTTTCGTTTTAATGCACATTGAACGGCTTAGGCGAATGGCGCGCGACCGTTCAGCACGTCATCAATCACTTTCAGCACGCCCTCATCACGGTTAGATGGCGCGACGTATTTCGCGGCGGCTTTTGCCGGTGCAGAGGCATTTTCCATCGCAAAACCGTAACCGGCATAGCTGAGCATTTCCAGATCGTTGCCGCTGTCGCCAAACGCCAGCACTTCGTCATCACGGATGCCGTAAATCTGCTGGATTTTTTGCAGACCGCAGGCTTTGTGATTTCCGCTGATGATCAAATCAACAGAGCCATGTCCGCTGGTCACCGGTGCAACAATCCCGCCAAGGTTAGCGTTAACTTCACTCATCAGCGGACAGACATCGTCTTCCACGTAGCTCAGTGCAAATTTGAAAATCGTATCGTCGATTTCTGTGTATTGATGCACTTTTGTCAGTCGGTGATAGTAACGGCGCATACGGCTGATGAAATCCTCATCGGTGCCGCTGAGCACATAAGCCCCTTTGCGACCGCACACAATGGTGTTAATGCCCGGCGTGCGACTTATCCATTCCAGCACCTGCGTCACCTGTTCCGGTTCGAGTTTGCCGCAGTAAATTTCCTGTTCTTTATCGACCACATACCCGCCGCCTTCCGCAACGTAAGCAATCTGTTTGTCGAGATCATCAAAGAAGGATTTCAGCTGGTAATACTGGTTGCCGCTCGCCACTACAAATTTAATGTCACGTTGCAAAAGTTGCTGATATTGCTCGCGAAAGCGGGCTTTATTGTATTCGTGCTGCGGATTGAGAAAGGTTCCATCCATGTCTACGGCGATAAGTTTTACAGCCATTACTGCTCCTTACAGAGTCGGATTTTAAATCAATCAGGCTAAAAGAGGGCTGGCGGGTTTTACGCGCCAGCTGGCAAATTTGCCACTCAGTTATAAATCATTGGTCTTTGAAAACAATCAATACTTCAGTTTGTATGCGCCAAACGTGATGACCAGAAACGCCGCCGCGACCGCCGAGAATGCGACATACAAGCTGGAAAGATGCGCAATAAAGCCGATCAGCGCCGGACCACCCAGCACACCGAGATAACCGAGCGTTGCCACCATCGCCACCGCCATATTTACCGGCATCACTTTTTCCTGACCGGCCAGCGTAATCAGCACCGGAACAATATTCGCTGCGCCTATCCCGACCAGCGCAAAACCGCACAATGGCAGGATCCAGCCCGGCAACAGCACAACCATCAGATAACCGGCGATACCCAAAATCCCGCCGATAATCAGGATCCGTTTGCGCCCTAGTGCACTGACAATCGCATCACCGGTCAGGCGCATCAGCGACATCGCCACGGCAAATACTGCAAAGCCCCAGCCCGCATGTTCCAGCGCCAGACCGCGATCCTGGGTCAGGAAGACACCGCCCCAGTCCAGCACCGCGCCTTCGGCCATAAAACAAATCATCGCCATAACCGCCATCAGCACCAGACGGAAATTCGGTCTGGCTTTCGGCTGGCCTTCTTCAGGCTCCTCATGTGCGCCAAACGGTAACATTCCGCGATAAGAATACGCCGTCAGCGCGATAACCAGCACGACGGCAAAAAACGTGCTGCCGAGCGGCGTGATACCGGCACTGAGCAGCAACGCACCGCCACCGGCGCCGGCGATCCCGCCCACGCTCCACAGGCAATGAAACCCTGACATCAGCGGTTTATCCGCGGCCTGTTCCACCAGCGTGCCCTGCACATTGACGGCTACATCCGCCAGCCCGATGCCCATGCCGAAAATAAACAGGCTGAGCGCCAGCAGCCAGATGTCACTGAACACCGCCAGCAGTGGCAGCATCAGACAGTACAAAATGACCGCCGCGACGATCACTGCCCGACAGCCAAACTTGCCGATAATCCGTCCCGACCCAAGCATCGACAGCAGCGAACCGGCACCAAGACACAGCAGCAATAACCCGAGATCGCCCGCCTCTGAATGCGTCCGCAATTGGGCATAGGGAACCAGCGCCGCCCACAGCCCCATCGCCATGCCGGTGACAAAAAATATCGCCCGCGTCGCGACACGCCGGACAGGACTTCCGGCATGAATACCGTTGTGCGCAATTTCAGATGACAGTGACATCAGGTTCTCCCGCGAGGCGAAGTTAGTTATTAAAAGTCTTTTAATAAGTCCGCAGTATAAGGGTGCGAACAACAAAGTCAACCGGCGTTATTCACCGAAAGCCATGTGCAGATTGTAGTTGCTGAGCGTCAGTTCCGCGATGCCTTGAAGATAATCCTGACGCATCGACGGGCGGTAAGTCAGCTGCGGCATATGCTGTGCGGGAATGTGCTGCAGGCAAAGCATCTTCAGCTCAGGCAGCAGTGCTTCACTTATTTTCGGGCCGGAAAGCGCGATGGTGGCCGGGTTGATAATGGCGGTCAGCGAGACAATCACCTTCGCCATTTCTTCTGCGACCGGCAGTTTATCCAATCCTTCAAAAGGCAGATTTGACACTTCCCCTGCAAACTGGCTGGCACCCTGTAATACCTGACCGTTAATCACCATGCCACAGCCCAGACAAGGCACTTCAGGCTTGAAGAGGTAGGCTACCGGCGCGGTAATACCTGCGCAACTGCTGCGGTAAAAACCCCACGCGGTGTAGTTCATGTCGTTATCCGCCTGAACATAAATCCCGAACTGTTCACGCAGTTGCTGCTCAACCGCCACACCGGCAAACATGCTGATATCACAGGTCGCGACGGTTCCTTTTACCACCACGCCCGGCAGGCCAATGCCCAGCGCTTTAATATTGGGATAGTCCGCCAGCAGGCTGCCAATTTGCTGATAAAACGTCGCCAGCGTCCGCGGTAAAAAGCGGATTTCACCCTGCGCCAGACTTTCACCGGTGGCTGAATTCACCGACCAGACAATCTGTGCGGCAGCGTCGCTGCCTTGCGCGTACAGGCTAAGTACCGAGAAATAGTTCGGGTTATACGCATAGCGCTGCGCCGGACGGCCACCACGCGAGACGTCGAGTTCCAGCGCCAGCACTTCGTGCCGCTGGCTCAGGTCATTCAGCACTGCGCCGCAGGTGGCGATACTCAGACCGGTGACACCCGCCAGTTCCGCCTTCGTCGCCGAGCCCAGAGATTTCAATGCATTCGTCACCAGCACGACATTGTTTATCTTCATTTCACGGGTGGTACGGTTTGAAGGGATGATCATGTTGCCTCGGGAATGCGGGTAAGAATTGTGGGTAATTTAGCACGGATCCGGCGGCACGACTTTTTAGAGATCACATTCAAAAAACGGCAGAGCGGAAAATAACCCGCTATAACAAGGGGGACTGTTTCAAAAGGAGAGCGATTTTGATTTCCCATATTTGTATTGGCGTTTACGATTTTGAACGGGCTTTCACTTTCTATTCGGCGGTGATGGCGGCACTGGGGCATACCCTCAAGTTTTGCGACAGGGAAAAACCCTGGGCGGCGTGGATGGCACCGGATTCGCCAAGGCCGCTGTTTGTTATCGGCCAGCCGCATGACGGCGAACCTGCCAGTGCGGGTAATGGTCAGATGCTGGCATTACTGGCAGACAGGCGTGCTACCGTGGATCAAATCTATCAGTTTGCGATGGCAAACGGCGCGACAGATGAAGGCGCGCCGGGACTACGCCCGCATTATCATCCGGATTACTACGGTGCTTATTTTCGGGATGCCGACGGTAATAAGCTGTGTATTTGTTGCCATCATCCTGAGGCCTGAAGCTTTGGCCCTTTTACCCGAAATTTTGCACCAGCCTGCCCAGTTCAGTTTCTGCCACGCCTTCGTAATGCCCGTCAGTAAAGCAGGCACCGGTCACAGGTTCGCGGAGATCCGGGAAGTGATAGACCGCGTTCACGCACGAGGGGCCGCCGCCTGAATGACCAGCTGAACGCCCTGCCTCTCCCATTGCACCGCTCATCAGCCCCAGCGCGTAACCGCATTCTGTCCACGGCCGTCCTTCCAGAGCACCGCCAAGCGGGATGGTCACCTGCATTTCAGCCATTGACGCAGCGCTCAGCAGTTTACCGCTGAATAATCCGTGCAGCAGTCTGGCCGCATCCCGCACATTGCCTGCCAGACAACCGTGATAGACCCAGCCCGGAGCATATTTTTCGGCGGCTTCACAGTGCAGTTTTGCGAATTCCTCGCGCGTGGTGACAAGTGCGACACTGGTCAGTCCGAGCGGTGTCGAGATGAGGTCAGTCATCAGTTGCGCGAAACTCAGCCCTGACGCGGCTTCTATGTGTTCGCGGGCCAGCATGTAGCCAATATTGGAATAAGACCAGCCCGCACCCGGCGCAAACAACATGCCTCTGGCTAACGCGGCACTGAGCAATTTGTCGCGCGACCAGGGTTCTCCTCCGGCAGCGACAGCGTCGTGATAATCTTTCAGTGCGCCGTAATCCGGCAATCCGGCGGTGTGGTTGAGCAGCTGCCGCAGGGTGTAAGCTTCGCCATCAACACAGCCATCCAAATTTACAGTCCCGTTTTCACTAAGTTTCAGCGCACAAATCGCGATCGCGGTTTTCGTGAAACTCCAGTAAGGAAAACGAGCTTGCATATCGCCTCCTGCCCTTTCTTCGCCGGAGGCTGAAATACAATAAGAATGGAAGCTCTGCATGGCAAACCTCATCACATTAAAGAAAACGGGCGCTGTTTGAGCGCCCGTCGGATCATAATACTTTACTCAAAAATTCGCGGGTTCGCGGATTTTCCGGTGCGGTAAACAGTTGCGCCGGTGGCCCCTGCTCCTGAATCACACCCTGATCGATAAACACTACGCGGTCAGCGACTTCACGCGCAAAGCCCATTTCATGCGTCACAATCACCATCGTCATGCCTTCGAGCGCCAGCTGTTTCATGACCGCCAGCACTTCACCGACCAGCTCCGGATCCAGCGCTGACGTCGGTTCATCAAAAAGAATGATCGACGGTTCCATTGCCAGCGCACGGGCAATCGCCACGCGCTGTTGCTGACCACCGGACAAACTGGAAGGCCAGGCGTCGATTTTGTCGATCAGTCCGACTTTTTGCAGCAATTTTTCGGCACGCGTTACGGCTTCCGCTTTCGATAATCCCTTCAGCGACATCGGCGCCATAATCAGGTTTTCCAGCACGGTCATGTGCGGGAACAGATTAAAGCGCTGGAACACCATGCCGACGCCGGCACGCAGCGTATTAAGATTGGTTTTCGGATCATGCACCGCAAAACCGTTCACCACCACTTCGCCACCATTAGGCTTTTCCAGCGCATTCAGGCAGCGCAGAAAGGTACTTTTACCTGAACCTGAAGACCCGATGATGCACACCACTTCTTTCTCTGCGATGTCACAGGAAATGCCGCGCAATACGTGGGTTTCGCCAAACTGTTTCTGTAAATCCTTAACGTGAATCACTTTTGCCAAACCTCTTTTCCATGTGTTGAACCAGCAGCGAGAGCAGGAAAGTCAGAACCCAGTAAACCAGTGAAATAGTCAGGTAGGGTTCCCAGTAGGTGGCGTAAGCGCCGGAAACAGTACGCGCGGCATACGCCAGATCGGCCAGGCCAATCGCCGAGGCCAGCGAGGAATCTTTCACAATCGCAATAGCGTTATTGCCCAGTGGCGGCAAAATACGGCGGAACGCCTGCGGCAAGATAACCTTGCGCATCGTTTTGCCCCAGCCCATTCCCAGCGCGCGGGAAGCTTCCATCTGACCGTTGTCGATAGACTGAATACCCGCACGGAAAATTTCGGAGACATACGCTCCGGCGTTGAGGGTAATCGCCACCACGCAGGATAAGAATGCACCGTAATCTGAGCGCAGCGCACGGGCGAAATCCGAAGACATCAGACCGTACGCCACTAAAATGCCGTCGCGGGGATTAATAAACAGTGGCACTAAAGCAAAGTGAACCACCATAATCTGCACAAACAGCGGCGTACCGCGAAAAGCACTGACGTAAATGCGCACCGGCCATTGCACGGCAAAACGCAAAACGTGTTTCCATGGGCCGTCGTCGGCACGGGCCATCCGTCCTAGCCCCAGCAGCAGACCCCAGGTGGTACCCAAAATCACACAAATAATGGTGCATTTGATGGTCATCAGCGCGCCCTGCACAAACAGTGGCGCATATTCTGAGATTATCTCCCAGCGAAATCCGGTCATACCTGTCCTTGTTCAGGAGCGTGTTACCGCCCCTGATTAACGTTGTTCGTGATGAGAATATTATTGAGCGGGAAGCACTGGAACGTTCTTATCAAACCAGGTTTCGTAGATTTTAGCGTACGTGCCATCAGCCACGATTTTCTTCAGACCGGCGTTGATTTTACCCAGCAGTTCGGTGTTGTCTTTGGCGACCGCAATACCGAAATACTGACGTTCGAATTTAGCATCCGGTACCAGTTTCAGCGCTTTCTCAGGATGGGATTTGATGTAGTACTTCACCACGCCCACGTCGCCCACTGCCGCGCCGATACCGTCTTCCGCCAGCTCCTGCAACATCAGCGGAGTGTTATCAAAACGTTTGATGTCGGTGCTGTTTTTGCCCAGTTCATTGGACACCACGATGTCGCCGGTGCTGGAGTTCACCACACCCACTTTCTGACCCTTCAGGGCGGCTACGGAATCCACTTTAGAGTCTTCAGGCACCACGATGGACTGTTCTGCCGGGAAATACGGGGCAGAGAAAGCCACCATCGCTTTACGTTTATCGGTAATGGTGATGCCAGAAATAATGATGTCACGATCACCGGAATTCAGTGTCGCAAAAATTCCTTCCCACGGCGTATTAACCAGTTTGATGTCAAAATCTTCGGCTTTAGCGATCGCCTTGATGATGTCGATATCAAAACCTTCCAGCTGTTTCTTGCTGTTTTCGTATTCAAACGGACGGTATGTACCGCCGGAACCGACCACGTATGTGGTCTGTGCGGCATAAGCAGATGTGATTAATGTAGAAAGCAGGCACCCGGTGAAAATTAATGACTTAAGCATGGTCACTCCTGTGTGATTGTTATTTTATGCAGTTAATTTGCATAAAAATACACAAGTTGACGAAGCGCTTCAACCGAAAGTTACAGCGGGCTGATATGAAGAACACATTTAGAAGTGAATAGCAGACTCCTCCGAGTTCCCTGTAAGAACGTTCATCTCTCCCGTGGGATCAGGTATATTGATACGCAGATCACAAAAATCCCTTAAAGGAAGACGTCGCACTATGAGTTATCGCTTCACCCTTGCTGCCGCAGCAGCCGTTATCGCACTCACAGGATGCGCAAAAACGAAAACCGCCGACCAGGCACCGGCTTTCGATTTTGGCTCGACGCGCCTGACCGTAGCGCACGTCCCGACGAAAACCGACGATGGCACCAAACTGTATGTGACCATTGATGATAAAGAGGCGGGTGCGCTGGGGACTGGCGAGAGCATGGAAGTCCAGCTTCCGGAAGGTAAACACAAAGTCGGCGGCTATGCCCGTTCGCTGATTGGCCGCGTCACCATTGCGCCGGTCGAAGTCGCGACATCGCGTGATGCGGTCAGCCACGTGACTTATTCTGTGGCGAATCTGAAACCGACGTTCCTGGTTCGCGCATCAACGCCAGTGCCGAAACCGAAGTCAGAATCGATTCCGGCAGAACCGGTTCCGTCCCTGCCGAAAGACATCGAAGCACCGGCAGCCGCCGAACAGTCGCAGGCTTCAGCAACGCCAGCTGACGCACCAGCAGCCACTGCGGTAGTGACTCAGCAGACTTCTGCAACGTCTGCGACTTCAACAACTTCAGCATCTGCTACTCCAGCGGCAGTTGCGACTCAGCCGGTGCAAACTGCTACGCCTGCAACCCCGGCGGCGACTCAGCAGACACAAACTGCCGCGCCAGCACCGCAGACACCGGCCGTTACTGACCTGACGCCGACCACTCAGTCGCAAACCTCACAGGCGACGCAGAGTTCGACTACGCCTGAAGTCACTGACCTGACTTCAGCACCGCAAGCGTAATCTGCTTTGCCCGCTGGTTCTCACGATCCGGCGGGCAAATCCTCAGAATTTCACCACTGCACCCAGCTCAATCACCCTGTTCGGGGGAATATGATAATGCTCAGGCGCGCGCAGAGAGTTACGCTGCAAAACCTGAAACAGTTTCCCGCGCGCTTTTAAATACCACGGACGGGGTTCGCCCAGCGTAAATGTGTCCCGCGACATAAAGAAAGACGTCTCGTTCATCGTACACTTCAGCCCTTCCAGCCCGCAGCGGTAGAGAATATCCGTGACATTCGGCGTTTCCCGCCAGCCATAACTGGCAATAACCCGCCAGAATGCCGGTGAAAGCTGTTCAATCGTCACCCTTTTCACGTTGTGAACATAAGGGACGTCTTCCGTCACCACCGTCAGCAGCACCACACGTTCGTGCAAAATTTTGTTGTGCTTTAGATTGTGCAATAGCACCAGCGGCACTTCATATTGCCCGCGTGACATCACCACTGCCGTGCCCGGCACGCGTTTCGGCGGTGCTTTTTCCAGCGAGGCGATCAGTGCCTCAAGCGCTTCCGGATCCTGCCTCAGGCGGCGCAGCAGGCGCGAACGCTCGGTTTTCCAGGTCAGCATAATCAACAGAATGGTCAGCCCGATGGCCACCGGCAGCCAGCCGCCGGAGAACAGTTTGGTCAGGTTGGCGGCAAACAACGGCACATCAATGATCAGCATCGCTGCCATCATCAGACCGCCAGCCCAGGTTTTCCATCCCCAGTTTTTGACCATGACAATGCCAATCAATACCGACGTAATGACCATCGTGCCAGTGACCACAATCCCGTACGCCGACGCCAGATTGCTGGAATGTTTAAAGCTGACGATGGCAATCAGTACCGCGAAATACAGCAGCCAGTTAACGACCGGAATGTAAATCTGACCAGATTCTTCATCTGAGGTATAGATGATGCGCATCGGCGGCAGATAGCCCATACGCACGGCCTGACGCGTCAGGGAGAACACGCCGGAAATCACCGCCTGCGAGGCAATCACCGTCGCCAGCGTAGCCAGTATCAACAGCGGGATTAGTGCCCAGCCAGGAGCGAGGAGGAAAAACGGATTCGCGATAGCGTCGGGTTTGCTGAGCAGCAGCGCGCCCTGCCCGAAATAATTCATCACCAGCGAAGGCCCGACCAGAATAAACCAGGCAATGCGGATCGGTTTTTTACCGAAATGCCCCATGTCGGCATATAACGCTTCTCCACCGGTCACCGACAGCACCACCATGCCGAGCGCAAAGAACGAGACGGTTTTGAATTCCACAAAGAAATGCAGCGCCCAGTAAGGATTCAGCGCCTGTAATACATCGGGATTACGCATAACTCCGCCAATCCCCAGCGCACCGATGGTCACAAACCACAGCACCATCACCGGCGCAAATATTTTACCCACGCTGCCGGTGCCATTTTTCTGAATGAAGAACAGCAGCGTCAGCACGGCAATCGAAAATGGAATGATAAAACGGTCGAGCGACGGCTCAATAATCTCCAGCCCTTCAATTGCCGAAAGTACCGAAATGGCGGGTGTTATCACACCGTCGCCATAGAAGAAGCTGCCACCGACCAGCCCGATAAACATGATCGCAGGGATCCACCGCGGATTAAGGTTGCGGATCGCCAGTGACATCAGCGTCAGAATGCCTCCCTCGCCGTCGTTGTCGGCACGCATCACGAAGCTGATGTATTTTACCGACACCACCAGCATCAGGAGCCAGAAAATAAGCGACAGAAAGCCGAATAATGCACTTTGGGTCACGGCGATGCCCGCTTGTCCGGTCAGGCATTCACGCAGGGTATACAGCGGGCTGGTACCGATATCGCCATAGACGACACCAATACACGCCACGGTCACAGTCAGCAGCGATGATTTATTTTTTGTATGCTTCATGAGTGGCTTCACAGTTTCCCGGGACGACATATGTCGCCCCACAGAAAGAGTATAGATACACTCGACAGCCATCGGGGTTAGATGAACGCTTTATTATTCAATGCTGACTTTTGTCATCAATGGCATGAAGGTCATGCGTAAAGCGAACCGGTTTGAGGGGCCTTACACATGATCCTCATCACAACGAACTGGGTCTCTAACGAGAAATGTCAATAACCGGAACACCAGGATTACATCTTTTCATCCTGTCAACTAACCTGTACAACTTCTCGTTAATCTCCCTGGTCGCCATCTGGTCCGGACGTATCGTCTTAGGTGCTACAAAAATCCCCGCTATTTTAATCTCACGCGTCGGAGGCAATCCCTGATAAGTATTAATATCCGGACGACCAATAAGCAAAATTTCGTTATGCCATTGGTAATTGGTATTCTTGAGTATCTTTTCTGGGGGTTGAATTTGATTGTAACCACCGGGAGCAATAATCTCTTTCTTTTTAGATCTGCCCGCGAAGATATTGTCAGCCAGCGCAAAACGGTCATAAACCATATTGTTATTTACACCCGCATGATTAGGGAACCAGACATCACCACTGAATGTCCCCAGGATATTTTGCACCGGCACATCGAGAATAAAGCCTGCTTCGAAAAACAATCCTGACTGCGATCTGACAGTGAGTCCGGCTCCCAGCCGGAAACCTTTCAGCACTGCATCCACATCAATGAATGAACTTGAAATAATATCCCAGGTTTTAAATACCTCCCGGGCGGGTTGAGTCATCAAAGGCGAGGCTCCATAGGCAGCCGAAACGGTATGAATAAGAAGTTGTCTTTTCTTATTACGCGCATCCCATTTTTTTAATGCCTTAACTTTATCTGCATCAGGGGACTTTAAGTGTGTTTTTCCGAACATAATGTAACTCCATTACATGATTAATATTCAACAAGTGCTGGCGTGCAGTCAGAATCTCTCAATGCACTCAACTCGCAGCTCTGTTTGTTAAAGCTTTAGTAAAAGACCACAAGAAAAATTTTATAGCCCATAACGAAAGCCTCTCTTGATTACCTGATTAAATGATTACGTGCTCTGTCCTTTCAAAAAAACGGTATTATCGCTTCAACCGACAATGTCCCAATTTTTCATGATGTTATTCCTGAGATTCAAATAAATATTATTAATATTCCCTGACCAGTTTGCTCCCCGGAAATTTGCGTTCTGAAAGGACGACTGCGAAAAACGATTGAGCCACTGGGGATTTAATTTTCCATCACCAGATTTGAGCGAAGCCCCACCTTTATCCATTCGATTTACCGCGCCTACAACCGTCGGATGAAATCCCATTTTTAGATAAAATCCCTGACTGTCGTCCACCGGCACCAGTGAGGCTTGTTCAATCTTCAATTCGAGCCCATATTTTATCGCAGCGAATACTAAAATCTGTCCTAACCCAACAAATTGGTTAGGATTTTCCTTGGTGGGGGTATTGGTATTACCATCGACGTATATTGCTGATATATACAAAAAATCTTTTTTTCCTGATTCACATTGCACAGAACAACGACCCGCAGCAACATCCTGATATGTTTGCGTAAGCAACGAAAAATTCATGGCATTATGGTCATAATCCGGCGGTGATTCCACATCCTCTGACAACGTCATTATTAATGGTTTTTTACCTTGCGGATACTTTTCTATAAAATGCATATTTTTCCGTACCTCTCCTGAACGATTAGCCTGATGAATTACTTTCGAATATTTGACTACAGATGTACTATTAATGAAAAAAATTAATTGTTTTTTAGAGTCTTCATAGACAGCGATGATTAAGCAATAACCGAGACTTTAAATTTTTTACCTTTCGCTAATTCAACGTGATACTGGCAGCATTTAAGGCATCTATTCTCTGTGAGATTTGTTTTATCAGGGCGGGGTTAACCTGACGGTTATTCTCCCTGTCCTGTTGAATCGTCCACAATAATGTTTCCGCGCTGGTTCCGTTACGTTGCAGATCCTGGCGTATCTGATATACCGCTGTTTTCAATTCCGACACAGTCATATATTGGCTGTGTTTTTTTTCGGCATTCAGTAAGCGTGCTTCAAGCTCATCAAGATGTTTATTAGCAAGAACGAAACCATCCAGCGCCGGGATATCTCCCGCCTTCTCATCCATTGTGCGCTGCCATTGCGCACTGTATTCATTGCCCGGATAAGCTTTTTCCAGATGGTCAGATAATATTTTTCCTTGCCGCAGCAGCACATCGGAAGGTTGTGCGCTCAGCCAGCCCAGCAAGGGCGCAGCATGGGTTAACACCGCCGTTTTCTGTGCTCGCAATTCGGGTTCCTGCGCCATACGCCAGACCTCATCCAGCTGACCTTCACTGTGTTGCAGTGCCAGTAACGGAGCACTCAGTTTTTCACCGAAACTCAGCGACTGCGCAGAAAACCAGATACCGGCCGCGACAGCACATATCGCGATACCCGCCGCCATCCCGCCCAACGCCCACAAAAGCGGATGCCGACATGGCGCAGACTCCAGACAGATTTCTGCAGGTTCTGCATCCGGCAGTATTTCGGTCACCAGCGTTTTTTTCTCGCTGATGACTTCAGGCGCTGGCTCCGGAACAGGCTGCAAGGCTTTCACTGGTTTTGGCTGCAACGGATAGGGTACCGACCGGCAGCGAACCTGAAGAAAATAATGCAGATTGTTCAGAGAATCATGGCTTCGTGATTGCAGGTTTTTAGACTGTCCGCACAGCACGCCAATACTTTTTTCAACCAGACGCATTTCGCCACTGTTTTCCGGGCCATATTCCAGCGTATAGATATGCGTCGCCACATTTGCATTGAACCAGTCCATCAGTTGCTGACGTTGCTGAACCGCCGCGACAGGTGGCCAGCAACGCTGGCTATTGTGAGCAAATGCTGTGGACAGCAGATCAAGTGCCAGCGCCAGCCCTTTCCAGCTTTTAAGCCGCAGGTTGATCAGGCAAAACCACATGCCACTTTGCAGGTCATAGCCATATTCATGGAACAGCTGAAAACACTTTTCCTCCAGCGCATTCCAGTCCAGCCTCGCAGGAATGGTGCCGGTCAGCGGACTGAGCTCGCTGCTCAGCAGCAAAAACGACTTGCTGAGGCGCGGATCATGCCCGTTGATTTTTAGCGCCCGAAGATTCACCCGGTTTTTCATGGTCATTCTTTCCCTGTCGTTCAGGCGGGTTGTTTCGCCGCAGAGCGTTTCACTGCTGGCTGTTTGGTCAGTGTGAGCTGATCTTTACTGACACTAATTTGCAGGCGGATATCAGCTTTACTTTCAACTGCCAGCAGACGGTCAGTCAGCAATGGCAGCAATTCCCGGTTCAGTACGGCATCAATTTCGCGCGCCCCGCTTTGTTCCACCTGACAACGGCTGGCCATAAACTCCACCACTTTCTCGCTGTAAGTCAGCGCTGAGTTGCCTTCACCCGCGGCGATAAAGCGTTTGCAGACTTTATCGAGTTTGAGGCGGATGATTTTTGCCAGCGTTTCGCCCGCAACCGGCAGATACGGGATCAGTTGCAAACGGCCCATCAGCGCAGGACGGAAGAATTTGTCGAATTCAGGGCGCAATAACCGGGTCAGCGCATTTTGATCGGTACTTCCGGCTGCGCAGGCGGTCATCACCAGATCGCTTGCCAGGTTGCTGGTCAGAATAATGAGCGTATTACGGAAGTTAATCAGCTGACCTTCGGCGTCTTCCATCACGCCTTTGTCGAACACCTGGTAGAACATTTCCATCACATCAGGGTGCGCTTTCTCGACTTCATCAAGCAGCACTACGCTGTAAGGGCGACGGCGCACCGCCTCCGTCAGCACGCCACCCTGTCCATAGCCAACATACCCCGGCGGCGATCCTTTCAGTCCGGACACCGAATGCGCTTCCTGATATTCAGACATATTGATGGTAATCAGACTTTGTTCACCGCCGAAAAGCAGTTCGGACAAGGCCAGCGCCGTTTCTGTTTTACCGACGCCAGAAGGCCCGGCCAGCATAAAGACGCCGGTTGGCTTAACCGGATCAGCAAGATTGGCGCGGCCGATGCGGATTTGTTGTGCAATTGTCGCTAATGCATGGGATTGCCCGATCACCCGGCTTTCCAGCCGCGCGACCAGATCACTGAGTTGTTGCTGCTCTTTTTCCATCATTCTGCCCAGCGGAATACCTGTCCACCCGGCGATCACATCTGCGACACAGACCGCATCGACACAGTCATAAACCAAAGCATGATCTTTATGCATCTCCGCCAGCTGGGTACGCAGTGCAGCGGTCTGCGCCACGTCCTCACACGCGGTGATCTGCACCACCAAATCTTGCTGTTGCCGCCAGACGGGCAGCAGCTTCTCTAAGCTCAGGGTAAGTTCGCTTTCACGCTGATCCAGCCATTTCAACCTTGTGGCGTTATCTCCTTCTTCGAGCAAGCTTTCCCGTTCGGTATGAATGTTGCTGAGCAGCGCGTTGAGATCTTCGATTTCCTTAGGCTCATGGCATTGCGAGATCGCCACACGGGCGCAGGCGGTATCCAGCAGGCTGATCGATTTGTCCGGCAGCTGACGGCCTGATATATAGCGGCTGGACAAGCGAACGGCGGCCACCAGCGCACTTTCGAGGATCTGCACACCGTGATGCTGGCTCAGCGCCGGTTTCAGCGAGCGCAGCATGGCGGTGGCAGTTTCTTCATCCGGTTCCGCCACTTTAATGACCTGAAAACGACGTGCCAGTGCGGCGTCTTTTTCAAAATACTTTTTGTATTCCGCCCAGGTAGTGGCTGCCACCACGCGCATTTCTCTCCGCGCCAGAGCAGGTTTAAGCAGGTTTGCG
The DNA here is from genome assembly GCF_051851855.1 of Rahnella sp. ATs2. Classification (NCBI taxonomy): domain Bacteria; kingdom Pseudomonadati; phylum Pseudomonadota; class Gammaproteobacteria; order Enterobacterales; family Yersiniaceae; genus Rahnella; species Rahnella sp. ATs2. Next base: position 62,207 of record NZ_JBLYPL010000003.1, read on the forward strand.
GCATCGTTTTGCCCTGCCTGACCACCTGCACCAATCAGCGTGTGAGCTTCATCAATAAACAGGATCACCGGAGACGGATATTCTTTGATTTCACGTAACAGCGTTTGCAGACGATTTTCAAATTCGCCTTTGACGCTGGCACCGGCCTGTAACAGCCCCATATCCAGCGATAAAATTTCCATATTCTTCAAGGCTTCCGGCACGCTGCCTTGCGTAATACGCTGAGCCAGTCCTTCGACCAGCGCCGTTTTCCCTACTCCCGGCTCACCGGTCAGCACCGGATTGTTCTGACGGCGACGCAACAGCACATCAATCAGCTGACGAATTTCCTGTTCGCGTCCGAGTGCCGGATCAAGCGTCGCGTTGCGCGCCTGTTCGGTCAGATTACGGGTGAATTTCATCACCGCAGAATCCGCGTTATGATCCACCGGCGCGGCTGCGCTGACACTGGCATTGTGCACACAAGCGTCACGCAGTAACTGATCGGCGCGATCCGCCTGACACACCAATGCCTGCTGTAGCGCGGGGCAAAGGTGCGTCTGAATGTCTTTTTCATTGGCAATCAGACTGCCGAGAAACGCCTGTACCGGAAGCTGCATTTGTTGCCAGCAGGTGCTGGCATGAAGCCAGGATTTTTCAAGATGCTCCACCAGTAATTCCGATAACACCGGACTGCGCGTATTGCCGCTGCGCTGCTGATTCAGGCTGGTTTTCAGTGCATCGACCAGCGCATCGCCGCGCAACCCAGCATTCAGGCAGAGTTGCTCAATCATAGCTGGCTGGCGAGTCACCACCGCCAGCAGTAAGTGCTCGATTTCCACTTCATGGTGTGTCCGGCTGACCGCCAGACTTATCGCCGCATCGAGGCATTCACGAGCCCCGACATTCATTTTTTCTACAATTTTCTTCAGGTAGCTACCCATAAGTCATCCTGTTTAGTTTTCTCAACCGGGTCTTAAGCAGACACTCAGTGACAATCGGTGATACGAACCGGTAACTGCGAGAACCCACTGTTCAGCGCCGCTGGTCGTTGTTTTTCCGCTTTTTTGCTACGGGCATCCTGTTGCGCATCCGCATTGTCATTCAGTGCCTGACGCAACTCCTGCCACTGCTGCCAGGTTTCCTGGATCCGGTTTTGCGCGCCAGCCTGATAGCGCACCATCACTTCTTTAATGCCCAGTGAAGCCAGCTGCGCGGCGTCATCCGGGAAGTCATCGGCTTTAAAGCTGTGCTGACCATTGGCAAAATCTTCCAGGAAATCCGGCCAGGCGGCATCGCCAAAATATTCATAAGTCAGGTCAAAGCCCGGGAAATTAATCACCAGAGATGCGCGGCTACAGTGCCCTGCCCGCCAGCGGAATGGCGCCTGTTCGCTGAAGTTCATGCTGTTAAGTTTCCACTGCTGTTCATCGCAAAACAGCGTCAGCCGGGTGCCGGTTGGCATCAGACGCGCGCCGCCCGGAATGGTGGCAGGCTGACTTTTCAACGTCAGCTCCAGCGTTTTTGTCTCCAGTGCGGCCATTTGTGCTTCGAGCTGAGTTTGTTCTTCTTTCAGAGCGGCCAGTGCATCGTCGCTGCGGGTATTCTCACGCTCCGGCATCGCCAGTACGTCATCGGGGCGCAGCACGTGATTGACCATCCGCAGGAACTCCGGTGTCAGACCCGGCGTTTGTCCGCTGAATTCACCCGCTTTCGGCCCGCTGTCATCAACCACCAGCACGCTTTTAGCTGGTCCGCGAATAAAGTCAGACAGATATTGCCAGGCCAGATCTTGCTGATCCTGATACTCAAGACGACTGGCGTTATTTTCCATCGGCCACAGCACACGGCTCTGCCATTGCTGTTGCAGCCAGCAGCCGGAACGTTGCATGGCATGCGCCACCAGCCAGCGGGAGTCGTTTTGATACAGTGCCCACACCGCGTCAGTTGCGAAATCAGGGCGTTCCGTCGAGAGGCTTTTACGCAACACGTTAAAGCGGCTTTCAAGCAGTTGCAGAGGATTACTGTCGCCCTTCTCACCGGTCTGGAACAATCCACGGGTCAGCCGGTCACTATTTTTCGGCGTGGCAAAAACATCCGCGACTGCCGCGTGCAGACCGGCCTCCCAGGCATTCCAGTTCTTCACGTTGAGTTCGGAAATTGCAGGCGTCTGCGTTTTGCTATCGAGTTTCAACAGTGCCACTATTTTCTGTTGCATGGATTGCTGCAGTCTGCTGAAGCGAGGCATCAGCGCGCCGGGTAACGGCATAGTTTGCAACTGATGCAGGCGGCGCAACTCGCGCAGCCAAAACTGCGCTTGCGTTACGCTGATATCTTCCAGTTGCTCATTCGCATACGCGGCAAATTTCATCGACGGACTGTGCCCCTGATCAAGAGCGATCAGCGTGGCTTGCCACTGCTCATCAGCCAGCACGGGGGCAGGTTGCTGGTTCATGGCCAGCATCATCTTCATCCATTGTGTCTGGCGCAGGATTGGCCAGCGTTGCTCAAATGCGGCCAGTTCCGGCATCGGGGTATTGCTGCCCGCCAGGCGAATTTCATCCAGCCAGTGCTGAATTTCAGCGGTGCCCTGCAACGTCCACAGACCGCTGAGGTAAGTTTTATCAGCAGAAGCAGGCAGGAAATCGGTCAGATTTACCGGCGTCAGATCTTCAGACGGTGCCACTAACCACTCAGTTTGCGGATCACTGTTCACCAGACAGCCCAGCAATTCACGCAGCACGGTGAGTTGTTCTTCGCCACCGGGCTGTTGCAACAAGGCTCGCTGCAACACCGCATCTTGCGACTGTGGCAAGGCAAGCGTCGCCCCGGTCAGGCTGAGTTCAGCGGGAACAGGCTCCTGCTTCATCAGTTCACTTAACGGCTGCTTTTCCCACATGGCCTGTTTAGTGATCAGCGTACGTGCCAGCGTCAGGATCATGGTTCTTTTTTGCGGCGCATCGGCCTGTTCAAATTGTTCCCGATACTGGTTAGCAATCTGGCGGATGTTAATGTTATCGCGTGGCGTTGCCGCCATGATACTGGCCTCAAGTTGCGCATGACGCTGGTTGAGCACCGGCACAAAAGGCAGGTAACGCACAGGTGTCTTGCTCCAGCCTTCGATGCTTTCCAGTTGCTGAACCTGTGCCGTTACATCGGCTTTTTCGGGTAAGACACCTGTCAGATTGTGGACAAAATAGCCGCTCACCAGCACATATAAGACCGCAAGTGCGCTGAAAGTCAGCATCCCCCATTGCTGCAGATAACGCCGGCCAAACCCGACGGGCACGACTTCACGCTGACGGCTTAATATCGGTAAAATCCGCGTCATCAGATCATGGACAAAGACAGCCTGACGCGTGGCACTGTTTTTACTGACCGGCTCCGTAGCGGTAAACCAGATCCCGCCTAACTCTGCCGGTTGAAAGTACGCATCCGGTTCGCACAAAGCCGCCAGATAGCGTTGCAGCGCGGGTTGTAACTGCGGCAACTGTTCCGGAAAGTTCATCAGCGGCAGCGTCTCGCCGTCAGGTTCGCCACCGGAAAGCTGGCTGACCCGTACTTTATCCAGTCCGTCTTTCACGCAGGTAAAAAGGGGATCCAGCAGCGCCGGATCTTTACCATCTACGACCGGAGAATGGCGCCAGTAATAACCTAAAGGCTGCTGACGCTGGGCTGGCGAGAGTTTGTTAGCCCAGTGACTGAACCCGGCTACGCGGTCGCAGCAGGTAATGAACAGGTACACCGGCAGACGGCGTCTGACTTTATTGACCAGCGGTTCGATTTGCGTGCGGATATGTCGCGCATGCAGATGCAATGCAGCTTCATCTTTTTCGAGCAGTTCGGTGACAGAAACGTACACCACTATTCCTGCCGGGGCAGGCAAACGACCGCACCAGTTCACCAGCCGCAGCCAGCCACGTTCAAAGGCGGGCGTTTTACTCAGAAAATGGCTGGAAAGATCAAGAAAGCCTGCTGAACGGAAAAACCACCAGCGCAGGGTGCGCGTCGGCACCACCAGCGAACTTTCCGGTTCATTAGAAAACAGAGGTAATCCGGCGCCCGCCATCAGGGTTGTTTTACCGCTTCGTCCGCCCGTCAGAATAAACCAGGGAATAGGCTGTTTACGTCTTCTGATGCGTTTAATTACCGCCGCACCCGTTTTCCAGTGCTCGGATAATACATATTCCAGCCGGGTCAGTTTAAATTTTGCTTTAAGGGCTGCAATATATTTCGCTTGTGTAATCCCTGAAGAAAACCCCCAAATGAAGCGGGCAATTAAAATTGTCAGGATCACAACAAACCACATCATAAATGCATAAATAATTTCTTGCCCTAGAACTGATGAGATCACCAGACAGACAATAAATAACACGCACAGAAACAAAGCCCACGCGACAAAGGAAGTTAATTTTTTTAACATAATATTATCCGATAAACATCCCTAAGCCAGCGAACATAACCAACACATAAATAACCAGGGGCAATGAGAGTAATAACCACTTTCGTTGACGGAATTTTTTTATCACAGCACTGTTTTTTTCAATACCTCCGCTGTCCTGCTCTACCAGCAAGGCATCATTTGGCCACTGACGCCAGGCTTCGGGCAGGCACTGACGTTCATCATCGATACGTTGCTGCAACAATGAAGCGTCCTGATGAGTATATTTACCGTGAAAACCCATCAGCAGACAGAATAAATACACCATTCTCAACGGGACATTGTCTTTATCAATTGCATCAAGTCTGACAAAAAACTCCTCACCGCCGACAGAAATATCAAAATAATATTTTTGCAGCAACTGACTACGCCAGTCTTTTACCCAGGCCGCCTGTGAACGTAATACCCGCTCATCAATCCAAAGCACGACAGCGAAATAGGCCTCTTCACATTCCTGAGGTTCATGATGGCGTTCAGACTCATTTAATGCCTGCTGTAATAACGTCATGCATTTTTCGCGAAACCCGGCGTAATCCGCATAAACCTGTGGATTAATAAAGAACGCGGTGACATGCCGGAAAAGCGGCAAATAACAATTCAGTAAAGTCATCATGACGGCACCACAAAAATAATCTGTACCTGAAGATCGTCAGGCATATCCGGCCAGTAAAAAGCAATGCTGTTGTGCTGACTGGCTTTACGCCACAAATCGCTGTCTTGCTCAACCATGAAATAATGCGAGTCGCTGCGGTTAGGCACACCACGTGGCGGTTGAGGACAACGCGTCACAGGGATCCCCGGCAAGGCATGCTGGATCAGCGGTTCAATTACTTTTGGCGACGCCAGTTTGATGCCACCCGGATTTTTGACCTGACGATTTTCCATCGGCATGCTGGCTGAACGTAAAAGCAACAACACCATTTCGGCATCTTTACTTTGTGTAGTGTCGAAATCGCCGATGAACACACCCTGCTGATCGTTCTCTAGAGTGATGTAAGTATTGTCTTCGAGAACCAGACTGTTAAGCAGAGTAATCAATGTCTTACGCGCACTGTCAAAACAGCTCAGCAGATCATTATGGTTATAGGCCTGTAGCGGATTTTCACCATCACGCCATTCACCCAGGAAAGAACAACTGTCGTTGAAGGAGGAGAGTTCACCGATCAGCTGGCACAATACGTTATATACCTGCCACGGATGGATCTGACGGGCCTGACAAAAGCTTTTCAGCTGGGGTAGCACGCGGTTCAGCGAACGCATAGCCAACAGTTGAGTCACCTGATCACCACGGTCTGCGTCACTGACCAGACGTTCAGAGCGCTTATATTCTTCAAGTTTTCGGGCACGGGCACTCAGTTCAAAATAGAGTGTTTCGATCAGTTTACCGAGGCTGCCCGATCCAAAGAGCGTCACCGCAGGCGCCGAAAATGCCGGATCAATAATCACGCTTTCGTTTTCATAACGCAGCCGGGTGAGCGGAATACACTCACAGTCAACGGCATCGGCTTTTTCGACATCGGTCAGCAATCTTACGTTGTAACAAAGGCGCGCCACCGTCGCGTCGGGGGCGTGGTCATAGACATCTTTCATCACCCGCTCTTCGCTGGTATTTATCCAGCGGGTGACCGCACGGTCATGCTCTTTTTCCAGCGTCGTGACATTACTGTGTAAAGGATCGAACCGGCGCAGCGCCAGCCAGAGTGTCAGTGGCTGATCACGCTGTTTCCACATATCGCGGAAATTGCGCTTTTCTACCAGGCTGTTACCCGGTTGCGACAGCAACGTGCCGCCGGGTAAAATACAACGGATCTGCTCGACGCTGATGACGTAATCGCTTAGCGCTGCCTCATTTATTGTCAGCTCAATCAGCCCGTAATTATAGGGTTGGGCAAGACGCAGATGTTCAGCCAGACTCCATTCGTAATGCAGGTCAAGTGACTGAAAATGCTGAGGCTGAAGATAAAGCCCTGAGTGCCAGTAAATTTGTTGTTGTTCCGGATACATTAACGTTTTTCTCCGTCAGTGGCGGGAACATCTGCGCTGACGATACTTTCACTGCCCAGCGTGACAGACAGGGTAAGCGGTGTTAAATGCGCCTGCCAGACCGGTTCCCACCAGCCGGTGCTGGTGGCTTCAACCGGCACCGCTGTGCTGACCATGTGTTTTTTTACCGGGAAGGGGTAATAACCCGCCACCAGCGCCACATTACGGGTATCCCTTGCACGATCGACATGCACGATATTTGTCTGGCCTGGCATCATGACGTAACGGTCTACCTGCAGAACTTCACCTTCACTGCCCGCACCGGCGAACAAACTTTTCAGCGTGGCAGGATTACCCAGCACTTTCTCCAGCGCCGGTTTGTCTTTCGCCTGCAACAGCAACACCGTGCAACTGTTAGGCATCTCATTGACAGTGTTCAGTCCCGGTTCAGCCCGCAGTTGCAGGGTAATTGCACCGTTTGCAAAAGGCGCAGGTGCCTCATCCATGGCTTGCTCACGTCCCTGGTCATTGTCTGAAACGCAACCTGCAAGAAGCATTGCGGCCAGCATCAGCCCCGCCCGTTTTTTACCCGTCATTCTCTTCCGTGCCCTTTCAGTACATTGTTGATATCGCGCATGCTGCTGTCATCCTGCAACATTTCCTCCAGCCACTCGGTCAGGGTCATTCCTGCCCAGCGCGCGGCCCGTTCCATCAAGAAAGGCACCGGGCTGGACGGCTCGGTCTGGCGAAAGAAATGGGCAATGGTCAGCATTTGGCTGATCGCCAGATCGCGCGACATGGTCTGTTTATGGGGCGTGTTCATCAGTGAATTAACGTCGCTTTCCTGTTCATCGTCATAAGGCGTTAATACGTTAAGTGTCATCACGTCGTCATAGGCGGGTGCCGCACGATCAAACAGGCGCTTCACGAATTCCTGCATTTCAACCGTCGCACTGCGCGTCTGCCCCATTGCCACCGAATCTGCCTGTAGATTGAGCTGACCGTAGGCCGTTTCCAGCGCGTCCAGTGTGGCGACCATCTGATTCAACATGTCGCTTTTCGCAGCGACTTTCTGCGGATCCAGTGCAGCGGCCCAGCGGTTAAAGGTTTCCATCGAGAAGTCGTCATCACTGCCCGGCACTGCGGCGCTGTCAGGCTTCATGGTGACGCGATGTTCATACGCGAGAACTTTCCGCCAGTGATCGAGCGTGCTTTCCGCCTGACCAAATAAAGGATGGCATTGCAGCAATTGCGCAAGCTGACGATCCAAACGATTGATCATGCCGTGGCGGATAATCGCACCATCGTCATCCAGTGCCGGCCACCCGTTCTGCCAGTAGCGTTGAATAAAGGGTGTAAGAAAACCGATCCCGGCGAGCAAACCATTGAGCCCATGCACCTGGCTCAGGCCTTCCGTCAGCCAGCATGCGACCTGGAAATCCTTACTGTTCTCCTGCAATACCTTTGTGCTCAACCGGACGACTTTGCCCCAGTCAGCCTTGCGCAATTCAGTCGCCCATTCGCCCTGTGGCAAATAGTCAGGATCGCTTTCCCTCGCCTGGCGGATATCGTCAAAGATCTGCTCATATTCCATATCACGGCCGGCAGGCTGGTCGGCATCGAGAGGCGCCAGCAGGGGCTCAAAGTTCATTATCATGTCTATACGCTCTAAGAAATCAGGACGGTCGGACAACCCGCAACGATGGTTCCGCCATGCGCGGTGCTGTCGCCCATACGCGCTGCAGGTTTTCCGCCGATAAGCACTTTGCTGCTGCCCATCACCACCGAATCTGGTGGCCCGACGCAGACTGCCATCGATCCCATTGTGGCGGCAGGCATCCCGCCGATCAGAACAGTTGGCGTCCCCGGCGTTGTTACCGGCCCGCCAACGTGCGGAATGGGCGGCAAACCCGGCGTAACCATCGGGCACACATGCATATCGCCGACTCGGGCAGCGGGTTGGGCCATCAGTTAACGCTCCGTAAAGCCAGCCATTCAGCCAGCAAGATTTGCGCGCCGGTGTGCGGCGGGGTATCTGTTGCTATCGCCACACTGAGTAATTTCAACGCGCAGAGCAGCATCAGCCGTGACAAATGGGGTTCGGGATAGACTGCTTCGAACTCTGCGGCCGTCATACTGCCCTGCATCCAGAACAGTGATAAACCGAGGGCACCGGGCGGAGTATCAAACCCCAGCACTTCAGCCTGCTGGAAAATGCTAAAACGCAGTGCGTCATCGGGTGCGCTTAGCCACTGGCTGATGTCGCTGGTGCAGTGTTTTACCGCTGTGTCCTGCGACCCGGCGCGCTTTAGCACCTGCTGCAATGTCCAGGCCATCAGTTTTTCTTGTGGCTCTTCCGCCGCCAGGCAGGCCAATGCATCTTCCCATTGCCCTGCCTGCATCAGACGCACGGCATTTTCAGCGGTACTTTGCAGCGGGTTGTGCGTTGCGAGTGCCTCTGGCGAGAGTAATTTTTCTTTCATGTGATGTTTTTCCTCAGCCAATCATCGTCACGCCGCCCTTGATCTGGGTCATACCACTACCCTGAACAGTGACCATTGCGCCTTTAAGTTCTGCCGTCCCCTTGCCCTCGATTTTGATCGTGGTTCCGCTGAGCGTAATACCGGAAGGAGAAATAGAGATTTTGCTGCTGCCAACTTTGAATTCGATCGTCTGGGTGGATTCAATGACGCAGGCTTTATCCGCTTTAACGGAACTCCCACCCCCACTGATTTTTAACTGATGATCGCCACCGCTCAGGCTTTCCTGCAGGTTGCCTTTTATGTCCAGGCTGTAATCGCCCTGTTTAAGCGTCAGGGATTGGTTGCCCTTTGTTATTTCGGTGGTGCGGTTTTCACCGATGGTTTCCGTGACATTTTTAGAAATGTCGGAAATCACATCGTTTTTTACCGTCAGCAACAGATCGCGTTGCGAGGTGATGATCAGCCGTTCTGCGCCTTTTTTATCGTCAAATCGCAACGCATGCCCTTCTTCAACACTTGCGTTAAGCGAGCTGCGTGACACGAATCCGGCGTGATTTTTTTCCTCCGGCAAGCTCAGCGGTGGTTTGTTTTGACCGTTAAACACCGTACCGGTCACCAGTGGATAATCCGGGTTGCCCTGCACGAAACTGACCGTGACTTCGCTGTTGACGCGAGGCAGGAATACGGCACCAAAGCGCCCGCCAGCCCAGGGTTGTGAAACCCTTACCCAGCAGGAACTGCCGTCGTCGTGTTTGTTTTCCCCGTCCCACGGAAACTGAATTTTGATGCGACCGTATTCGTCTGTATGGATTTCTTCTGATTTGGGACCGACGACGACTGCCGTGAGGATACCTGCGATTTCAGGCTGTTTCGTAAGACACGCGGGACGCCAGGCGAGGCTGTCTTTCAGCACGGTGAGTTCGCAACTGAAATCAGGACCACTCTGGTCAATGCTGCTGGAAGCCCGCATGTGTACAGACTTAATACGGTAATCGCCCGGGCATGAAGGGTGAGCGCTCAGATGGAATTTATCGCCACAGCCTAGCCACCAGATACTGGCTTCTGCGTAGAACTGCTGGTTGTCTGACTCAAGCTGTTCCATTTTCAGCCGGGCACCTGATTGCAGTAATTCACGTTTTTCATGGCCATCAGTGTCAACATAGCTGACACCCGGCACTGCATATTCAGCCACCACAGCCTGAGATCCACCTTCAACACTGGCCGCCTGGACCATGTTAAAACCCTTCAGCAATACGGACGATGCCGCCAGAGAAGAGCACGCCACCCAACTCAGGATCCCGACGCCATCACCCCGCCCTGCCTGAGGCATAAAGGATAATTCTGCCGTTTTGCCGGTCTGGTGGCTGGAAGGATGATCGGCCAGCACCAATGTGTGTTGTCCGGCGTCGTGCTGGAAGTAGTAATAAATACCTTCCTGCTCAAGTAAGCGACTGATGAAATCAAAATCGGATTCACGATACTGGATGCAATATTCACGGGGCGTATATGTTCCGCGCAAGCGTAAATCAATGTGGTTGATATTCTGCTGACGAAGCAGCTTGCACACTAAATCCGGCACGGTAATATTTTGAAAAACCGCCAGATTACGCCCCAGACGCAACAGCGCCATACGCGGCTCCAGCGTGCCAGTGAAAGTGCTGAGGCCATCGGCATTGTTGTCTTCTTTGATGTTCGTCAGCACGCCGTGAACGTAGCGTTTTTGATTGCCACGACCCATCTCGCAGGCAATTTCATGCCCCAGAAAACGGCCCATCTGCCCGGTAATTAACGATGTACGAAACTGAATCTGATAGCGGAAGGTGTCAGAAAACTGCTCATCACCTTCGATATGCATCAACGTTAGTTGATCCGCAGCGTTCCCAACAAAGCGGATAAACCGGTTGTCTTGCCCCAGTAAGTTTGACATGTTCTATTTTCCTTCCCGGCAGACGGGTAAACGAATTTTATGCAGCTCAGCCGCCGGAGAAGCACCAAGGCAAATATCCAGCCCGAGTTGCCCGTTCCCCAATGGCGTAACGACGTTTGATTTATTCTCAATAAGCAGGTCGATGTCGAAATCCAGTCCCTCACCGACATATTCGCGAATATGCGACCATAACTTTTGGTAATGCTTTCCCTTTGGTAAATACTGACCCGCGTTATGCATCGGCACGGGTCCCAGAGTGACCGTAAAATGTGCCTGCCGGTCCCAGTAGACACCGCCCAACATCGGGGCGACCGCCAGCGGTTGAGCCGGATTCCCCAGACAGCAACAAAGCGCAGGTTCCATCGCTTGCCATCCGCCGGTAAAAGGCGTGACTTTCACGCCGACCGAGAACCGGTGCTTAAGCCAGGTTTCAAAATTGAGCATGGAGCGGACTGAATGCGAAAAAAGGTCGGCAAATTGCTCCTGCTGTAATGAAGGCGAGCTGTTTGTCACGCCAGATAACGCACGCAGCGCCGAACTTAGCGGCCGTGTTACGCAGAATTCTGCCATCGCGTAGTAGTGATATTTCTGCCACGCGAGATAGCGCAGGCTATGTAACCGGTGATTAAAAATATCGAGGAAAGCCTTGGCGGTCACATCCCCGTGCCGGTAGTAACGCTCAATCATCCATTCGGTATACACCGTCGGCAATGCGCCCAGTGTTCCCGTCAGCCCGTGTCCTGACACTTCAACCTGCCAGCGCTGCTCTTCGAGCGGTATCACTGCGGTAATTTCACCTCTCGGCGCATCCAGCGAGAGCGGCGAAACGAAATAAAGCTGTTCTTCGAGCACCTGCTTGCTGTCAGTCCCCTGCCCACGTGTCAGCCTGCGCAACATGGTGCGCACCTGCTGGAAAAAGTTATGTGGGCTGAGAATTTTATTCAGATCCATAACAGTCGTCCCGCGCGAACGGGCCAGGTGCATGCTGTTTCATCGCGGCCATCGATGCAGGTCACTACGCGGGTAAAGCTGTTGACTGGGGAATACAGCGCCAGGAAGCAGTCGATAAAACGGCACAACAAAAAATACTCAACCTCTTCGGCAGCCTCACCGGCAAAAGTCATACGAATTTCAATGCCGCGCGCCATTGAACGGGGATCCTGTGGATTCAGGCGGGCGACAACGGGGCTGGCACTGACGCTTTTAATCAGATTAATCAGACGGCTAATGCCCGGGTTATCCGTAAAGTTGTACAACGCCAGCGACTCTTTAAGAACGCGTGCGCCTTCCGGCCCACTGATCAGCATATGATTGAGCGAAAGCTGAGAAATAAGACGCCAGCGAGTAGCCTGTTTCACTGGCGGTCTGACCGGCAACGTCGGGCGTGTCAGCGCGATAATTTTCATGCCCGCAATCGGCAGTTCTGATTCAAAATCGCCGTCAGGATCGCCATTACGCATAGCGGCGGGCACATCCCGGTTGGTACAGGACAGACTCAGACTGACAATATCGCAGCCCGGCACCAGCGGTTTTTCTCCCCGGTCAGAAAAAGCGATAAACAACGTGGACGCCACGCCCTCATTGAGCAGGGTTTCACGACGCATACATTGCCAGAAAAGCCCGGACTCACCGTCGCTGGCCGAATGATCCAGCCCAAACAGCGGATAGATGGGACGGGAGCGTGTTTCATTGCCCTGCTTACGCATCGCACTGACGCTGTCCACAGACCAGACTTCCATCGCATCCTGATAACGGATGTCCGGGATCACCGGATATTCAGCGGTTTCATGGTCAGGCGAAATCGGCTCAGCACGGTGCGCGAACAGGTTAATGGCAGGGGTGCAATTGAGCAGGAACAGATTTTCATCCACCGTACCGGCTATCTTTTCTAGCTGGCGCGCCATCGCGCAGCGATTAAATTTCACCACCAGTGACAATTCTGTCTGTCCGCCAGCGACCATTGCCGCGGGCAGCGGCATATCAATAAAATGAAACTTTTGCGGGAAGAAAAAATAGTCCTGCAACAAACTGTGCGTCGGCGAAACCCGTGAATCCCCGGACAACAACCCTTCATCCTCGCCAAAGCCCACGGCATGTATCGCCTGCGGCGACAAGGTATGACAGTGGTCTTGCGCAAAAAGAGACAGACTCTCCACTTCACTGCACAGCAAGGTATATAAGATGTTAACGATGGTGCTGGTACCACGCAGATGGATCCTCAGCGTCTCCGCCGTCAGCGTAGCGCCAGGCCAGACTGACAGCTGCATTTTCAGACTCCAGCTCATGTCATCATCATCAAGATGCAGACTGGCTTTGTGAAGACTGACCGGCTGAAGTGTCACCGGATAGGTGGTGCGAAAACGACAAATCTGCCCGTTGACCGGACGGGAATATAACGCGGTACCGGCGTCGATAGGGTTACTGGCCGTCAGCGCACTCACCTTACTATCCGGCAACATTTGCACGATGCACACCGAAGGAAAAGGACGCAGAAACTGCGGTGCCAGAACCGTCAGTAATGCATCAGTGACTTCCGGCATATCCTCATCAAGTCGCTGCTGAATTTGGGCAGTCACCAGGGCAAAAGACTCGATCATTCGCTCAATATGCGGATCTTCTGATGTTCCTTCTGACATGCCTAAACGTCTGGCGACCTTGGGAAAATGGCGTGCGAAGGCCTTTCCCTGCGTTTTCAGGTAAGCGAGTTCATTCTGATAATAAGAAATTAATTTTTTCGCTAACATAATTAATACCTGTCATTCACGCAGAGAAAATTGACTGATAACATCGTCCCATATAAGCCGGTAGCGAACTTCACCAGCAGAAGTCTCAGCGTCAATGATGAATGAACACAAACTTCCTTGCTCATTTCCTGGCGTAACGCGGATATTTTTCAACCTCGGTTCAAATCGTTGCAATGCAATTTCAATACGGGACTGCATAATGGCATTACGTTCAAGGCGAGGTGTATCGCTGGCAAATACATCACTCACACCATAATTAAGAATGGATTCATTAATTAATGGCGTTTTATCAATTCGATAACTTCTGGGGCGTGAAGACAAAAGCAGCAATATCTCTTCAATTAACATGCTGCTTTTGTCTTCGGCCACATCAGGACAATTTTGGTCTTTCGGATTATCATCAGATAATTGCTGTAATAAACTTTTCATTAAAACACCGTGAAACAGTGCATGTCGAAACATGCACTGATGATTTGAAAAATTACAGCTTGGTATTCTCAACCAAATTCCAGCCCACAGGACCTTGTTTGCTGGTTTTACCGTCTGGCTCAACCATATTGGTTTCGAATGTCATCTGACCAAAGACGAAGCTCAGATTTTCACTCGGCACTTCACCTTCAGAGTAAGCAGCAAAGTTGTAGCTGGTCAGCACACAGTTTTTGTAGGTCAGTTTCAACGCCTGAACCATTTTTTCGCCCTGGAACAATGCTTTAACAATGGAGATTTGTTTAAGATTGGTGCCCTGAGCAACCATGTTAGCCAGTTGCGTTGAAGTGGTGTCCATTACTTTTGAGAATGAAATCGCATCAAAATTCACGCCATCGCTGTTTACCTGACCGCTGGCATTATCGATTTTTGCAGAGCAATACACACCGAAGTTCATATTCTCAACAGCAATCCAACCCTCAAAACCTTTATTACTTACGGTGCCTTTAACGCCTTCAATTTGCATAAAAAGGGATTCAGTAGCCATGGTATTTCCTTATAGTGTTGATTAAATATTTATGCACCGGTTGATGCAGGGAGTTCCGCTACCAGACGCAGCGACATGCTGAGACCTTCAAGCTGGAAATGCGGTTTCAAATACGCAACGGCGCGATAACTGCCTGGTGAACCTGGGACATCAACAACTTCCACAACTGCCTCACGCAATGGATGACTGGCTTTAATTGTTGGCCCTACATTGTCGGAACCCACCACATATTGGTTGATCCAATTCTGCAGGAAATGCTGGCATTCAGATTTGGACATAAAACTGCCCACTTTATCGCGCACGATGGATTTTAAATAATGAGCAAAGCGCGACGTTGTCATAATATATTGCAACTGACTGGACAATTTAGCATTCGCATTAGCCAGTTCAGAATCATATTTGCGCGGTTTATTTGTTGATTGCACAGCGAAGAACGCCGCATAATCCGTGCCTTTGCAATAAACCAACGGAATAAAGCCCAGATCGGCTAATTCTTTTTCGCGACGATCGGAAATCGCTACTTCAGTCGGGCATTGCATGACTTTTTCGCCAGTTTGCGAAATATAGTTATAGGTCGGCAAGGATTTGACCAGACCACCGCCTTCGACACCGCGGATCGCAGCGCACCAGCCATGTTCTTCGAAAGCTTCGACCATACGGCCCGCTAATTCATACGCGGCATTCACCCATAGGTAGCTTGCACCATCATTGTTTTCTGCAATTTTTTCTTCGAAATTGAAGGCCTCTACAGACACGGTTTTAGCGCCATAAGGCAGGCGCCCGATAACACGCGGCAGTGTTAAGCCAACATAACGGGAGTCGTCGCTCTGGCGGAATGATTTCCAGCGGGCATAATCAGAGGTATCAAATAACTTGCCCAGATCACGCGGACGCGGCATCTCAGAATACGAGCCCATACCGAACATGCCTGGATTCGCGGCACTCAGGAAAGGTGCATGTGCTGCGGCAGCGACATGAGAAATCTGTTCCAGCAATTGCAGGTCTTCCGGCATGGAATCAAATTCGAAATCACCGACAAAAGCAGAATAAGGATCGCCCCCAAAGGTGCCGTATTCGCTTTCATAAATGCTTTTAAATAAGGAAGACTGATCAAAATCAGAGGCTGATTTAAAATCACGCAGCAGTTCTTTCTTCGTGCAGTTAAAAACGCGCACTTTGGTATTTTCTGTCACGCTGCTTTGCACAAGCTTGTGCAGACCGCGCCAGGAGGATTCCATACGCTGAAATTCCGGCGCCTGGATAATTTTGCTGACCTGGGAAGATAACAATTCATCAATGGCGGCAATGCGGGCTTCAATGCTTCCCACCAGATCATTAGACACAATGACCGCACCGGATGCCACTTCAGACAGGAAGTTATCCAGCTGCGTTTTTACTTTATGCCGATCAGATTCCCGGCGAATAGCCTGAGTATTATCGATGATCTGATCAAGATAATCATTTGATTGCTCAGCCGGCGCTGAGGTATTCATGACCTGAATATCACTCATTCAGCATCTCCTTTTGCAGGTTCTGCGTCTTTATTCAGGCTCTCAAGCAATTCAACCAACTGTTCTTTCAGGCGATCATTGCTGGCTGTGCGGTTACGCAAATCGCTCAATTGTTCACGTAATTCAAGCAGTTTGCGCAGAGGCTCAACTTGCATAGCCACATTCTCAGGCGAGAAATCATCCATACAGTTAAATTCCAGCGAAACGGCCATCTGACCTTCTTTTTCCGGTAATGTGCTTTCGATCAACATGTCAATTGCCGGGCTCATGCCTTCCATCACATTGTTAAAGTTGTCTTTATCAATATGTGTGAAACGACGATCGCGCAGAGACATTTCATCTTTGGCAAAATCACCAATAACGCCCATGACTAAAGGCAATTCTTTTTTGGATTCAGCGCCGCCAACTTCTACGTCATAGGTTATTTGAACGCGAGGAGGGCGAGCTTTGCTAAGTTTATGTTGTGTATTGCTCACAGATAAATCACCATAATAGAGGGGAGGTAATTAAAATACAGTGGCAAGGATAGACAATTGCTTTTTCTTTTTAAATATCTTTCTGCTTACTAATATATTAACTTTATTTAATTAAAATTAAATCAATTAAATCATGACATTATAAATACATTACATTTATTTACTTATGAAAAGCACACATTTATAGAAACTTCTCTACCTCTATTAAATAATTAAAAATTTCATGTGACACCATAATACGTAGAAATTTTAATTTTCTAAAAATAATATCTTTTAACACTTTATTTTGTGTGCAGTTTGCACAGGGCAATTGTTTACTGTCTAAAAATAGCTCGAATAAATTACAAACCTCATAATTTTATTGTCTCCCGGTCTGAACGCCGTTGTACGTCGTGAAACAGGATATAGGCGGAACACTAAATTTTCTGTCCGCACAGGCAGATAGGATTTTCTTCATCTGACAGGCTTGATCCGTGCCCCTTCAGCGTGAATACTGTATATAAAACCAGTGTCTCGAGAAATGAGTATGATGTTGTACACACCCGCAGAACATCTGCAAAAAATCACCCTGCCGTTATTCCTGGATCGCGTGCCTTGCGGCTTTCCGTCTCCGGCGCAGGATTACGTGGAGTCGCGTATCGATCTGAACAAGCTGCTGATTGCCCATCCCAGCGCGACCTATTTTATCCGTGTTTCCGGCCACTCGATGAGCGATGCCAACGTCAACGAAGGCGATTTGCTGGTGGTGGACAGCGCCCTGACAGCGGTTGATGGCGATATCGTAGTGGCGGCGGTGGACGGGGAATTCACAGTAAAAAAATTGCGGACTCATCCGGTGCTGCAACTGGTACCGATGAATCCGAATTATCAGCCGATCACTTTCCAGGATGAAGAGTCGCTGGAGATATTTGGCGTAGTGACGTTTATTGTTTACGCCGCACGATGAGGAAGCGCGAGCCTTCGCAGGTGAGATTCCGTGAATAAAACCGGCTCGCGATAAATCGTTATGATGATTGATGTTTTTCATTCCTGCCGATGCCATTTTCAGCAATTTGCGGGCATTTCAACCAAATATAGCCTGTGCTAACATTCTTAACCAATACTATAACACATTGAAAGTTATGGTTTTTTTATTTTAAGTTCTGTGGCAAACTGCGCGCATCTTTTAATAAACAGCCTTTTTTCTTCATGAAGGCCTGACTGGTCTGTTTTATGCAACTTTACACAATCCTCATTCTGGCGTTCGGCATGTCCATGGATGCGTTCGCAGCAGCAATCGGTAAAGGCGCAGCACTGCACCGTCCGCCCTTTAAAGAGGCATTACGTACCGGGCTCATTTTTGGTGTGATCGAAGCGATTACGCCGGTCATCGGCTGGGGTATTGGTCTGGCGGCCAGCCAGTTTATTATGAGCTGGGATCACTGGGTGGCGTTCACCCTGCTGCTGATCCTCGGTATCCGTATGATTGTGGAAGCCTTTAAAAAAGATACCGCAGAAGAGACAGAAGCACCGCGTCGCCACGGCTTCTGGCTGCTGGTCACCACCGCCGTCGCGACCAGTCTGGATGCAATGGCCGTCGGCGTCGGGCTGGCGTTCCTTCAGGTGAATATTCTGGTGATGGCGCTGACTATTGGCGCGGCCACCACCATCATGGCAACGTCCGGTATGTTGCTGGGCCGTTTTCTCGGTGCGGCGATCGGTAAATGGGCGGAAATCCTCGGTGGCGTGGTACTGATTGGCATCGGCACATCGATTCTGGTCGAACATCTGGGATTGCTGGGTTGAGCGTGGGGCGTTATCTAAAACTCCATTGCACGGTGATCACAAAAACTGAAGGGATAATAATCCCGCTTTCAACGCCGAAATAATCAGTGAAGTTGTATTGAATGGCGTGATAAATATACGGTGAAAAGCCAATGCCGGTGACTTTCTTGAAATCGGCATAAGATCCATCATCGCCGCAGTGTTTGAAGGCATCAAAAAAGAACTCACCGGTGTAACCGTACACGCCTTTGAACACCCAACCCGTGTTGCTCTCCGCCCAGTCGCGCCGCATCCCTATGGCGATACA
This sequence comes from Rahnella sp. ATs2, assembly GCF_051851855.1. Lineage (NCBI taxonomy): Bacteria > Pseudomonadati > Pseudomonadota > Gammaproteobacteria > Enterobacterales > Yersiniaceae > Rahnella > Rahnella sp. ATs2. The sequence goes on from NZ_JBLYPL010000003.1 coordinate 80,795, forward strand.
GCGGTCATCAAAGCTGTTTTTCATCGTCCCGACTAACACACTATACTTTGAATCTTCAGAGAATTTTCTCTCAACCGAATAGAAATCGTTATCAAATTTCTCGGTATATTGCCCGTGGTTACCGGTCAGGTGATAAACGAAGGATCCGGTGTTAATCGAATATAAGTTTAATTGATCTGCCTGGCTCGCAGGCAGGGCTACTAATAACGGAAGGCATGAAAGCCCGAAAGTTTTCTTAAGCACGTCAGCCACCGCCTTAATGAAAAAACAGTATTGAAAATCGAACAGCATCAGCCTGAATTTGAGTATAGACGCAGTGAATAAAAAGAATATCAGGAGGAGAACCGAAAGGTATTTTCGGTATATAGGGAGGCGTTATCGCATTGAAAAAAACTATTTATGTCAGAACCTTATCGGAAGCTCCACTGGATACTGGTTGCAAAAATGTCAGGCGCAATAATCCCCGCTTCAACGCCGAAGAAAGTGGTCGGATTGTACTGGAGAGCGTGGTAGATGTAAGGCGAAAAACCGATGCCGGTGACTTTTTTAAAATCATGATATGACCCGTGATTGCCGCAGTCACTGAACGCTTTTGCAAAGAACTCACCGGTGTAGGCATAGACCCCTTTTATCATCCACCTGGAATTGATTTCGTGTAAATCCCTTCTCATACCCATCGACAAACAGCGATCGTTAAAACTGTTTTTCATCGTGCCCACGAGCATACTGTTCTTCGACTCCTGAGAGAATTTACGCTCAACGGAAAAGAACTTATTCTTGAAAATTTCGTTGTAATCCCCGACATTACCCGTCATATGGTAAACAAATGAACCGGTATTGATTGAGTACAAACTCAGTTCGCTGGCATCATTTTTAGCCGCCCCTGGCCCCGTAAAGGCCAGAAGCCATAAAATATTTACCCGGTTAACTCTACGCATAAGATGATTATTCCAGCCTCAGATAATGTATTGAACCACCGGAAAAATTCGTACCTGTTACCGATGAACTGAATTTATTTAATATCTCTTCAGTGTGTATAAAGGATATTTTTAATACTATTATTCTGAGGTGGGAAAACTAAATAAGAGTTAAACAAGTCCGGTCTATACCTTTATTAAGGTAAATGTTATTTATGAACTTTGGATAAATATATCCTTCATGGGTAATAGTCGTGGATTATATTATGGTTGTGTTAATTATTCGTATTTTCAAATAGCCATCGCCATCAGCACCGCCAGCAGCAAGATGACATAAATCCGGGCACGCAGAACGTCGGGCACGGCTGGAATACACCGGCGGGTAAAGAGCATGCCAGAAGAACCTGACGCCGTGATACGACAACGGCTCGTCTTTTTCCACCATGTTCCGGCGCGTGACCGGGCAGCCGCCCTCTTCATATCATCCGGCGGCGACCACACAGGCAGCGCCAGGCTCAGAGTGAGTTTTCCCGGCGCAAATTGTCTTCGCGCACAAAATCAATGAATGCCTGTAAAGGCGCGGGGATCAGACGGCGATCGTTGTAATAAAGCCACGGACCGGAAAAAGACAGCCACCATGGCTGCAACAGGGGCTCGAGTTTTCCGCTGGTGATGGCGGGTCGCAGCCACTCTTCAAACAGATAAATGATCCCCGTTCCTGCAATCGCTGCTTCCACCGCCAGATCGACCGCGCCACCCACGCTGACCACCAGCGGACCGCTCACCTGCACGCTGACGGTTTCGCCTTCACGCTCGAATTCCCAGTCGGGCATGATGCCGCTGGCATAGCGTCCGCGCAGACAGCGATGCGGGATCAGATCCCGCGGATGCGACGGCCTGCCATGGACATCAAGATATGCCGGTGATGCGGCAGCGGCGTAGCGCTGAATACGCGGACCAATGGGGATCGCCACCATGTCCTGCTCCAGACGTTCGTCATAGCGGATACCGGCGTCGCAGCCGTCACGAAACACATCCTGCACATTACTTTCGGCGATGATTTCCAGCTGGATATCGGGATAGCGCTGTAAAAACTCCGGCACTAAGGCAGGTAAAACCAGCCGCGTGGCGCTGACCGGCACATTCAGACGCAATATTCCGCCGGGCGTGTGGCGGTAACGGTTGAGCGCATCCAGCGCGGCATTCACTTCATTCATAGCGGGCAGCAGTCGTTCAATCAGCGCCCTGCCAGCTTCGGTCAGAACCACCGTGCGTGTGGTGCGGTGAAATAACCGGATGCCCAGTTGTTGTTCGGCGCGGCGTACCGCATCGCTGAGCCGTGATGCATTACTGCCGGTGACCCGTGCCGCCTCGCGAAATCCTCCGGCTTTTGCCACCTCAACCACTGCGTGCAGCAGGGCGATATCCATCGACATTGTGCGTAGCCTCGTACAGTTTGTCCTGATTTCACCGGATAGTTGCACAGCCAGCGCAGCGCTACAATCATTGAACACACATAAAGGAGAGTCCCATGTCACAACCCTCAATGACTTATCGTCTCGGCGACCGCGAAGTGGCACGTTTAGGTTACGGTGCCATGCAGCTGGCAGGTCCGGGTGTTTTTGGTCCGGTAAAAGATGAAGCCCGCGCCATTCAGGTATTGCGCGATGCGGTGGCGAGCGGTGTGAATCATATCGATACCAGTGATTTCTACGGTCCGCATGAAACCAATAAGCTGATCAAAAAAGCCCTGCATCCTTACGCTGACAATCTGTGTATCGTCACCAAAGTCGGTGCGCGCCGGGATGAGAAAGGCGGCTGGTTAACGGCATTTACGCCACAGGAACTGGTCAGTGCGGTGGAAGATAACCTGCGCAATCTGGGGCTTGAGGCAATGGAAGTGGTGAATCTGCGCAGTATGCTGGATACCCATCAGCCGAAAGAAGGATCGCTCGAACCGCAGCTGGAGGCGATGATTAAGCTGAAAGAACGCGGACTGGTTCGTCATATTGGCCTGAGCAATGTCACGGCAAAACAGGTCGAGGACGCGCAGAAACTGACGCCGATTGTCTGCGTGCAGAATATGTATAACCTGGCCAACCGCCATGACGATGCGCTGGTGGACCGGCTGGCGGATCAGGGCATCGCCTACGTGCCTTTCTTCCCGCTCGGCGGATTTTCCCCGCTGCAGTCAACGCAACTCGATGAAGTCGCCGCTGACTTACAGGCCACACCGATGCAGGTCGCGCTGGCCTGGTTGCTCAGACGTTCACCGAATATTTTGCTGATCCCCGGCACGTCATCACCGGAACATTTGCAGGAAAACCTGGCCAGCGCACGGCTGAATTTATCTGATGAGGTGATGGAAAAACTGAACGGAATGAACTGAGGATCTTGTGAACTGAGTCCTCAGCATCGGGGACTCAGAATTTAAAATATCAGCGTTACGGTGACTGCCTGCGCTTCCACTCATCGGCCACATCGCCCAGCGTTTTTGGCACTCCATTGCGTATCCAGGCCATAAAATCACGATCGAAGCGAAAATCCTCCCCGCACTGTTCAGTCAGGAAACGACGAACATTCTGGGTGTTTCTGTAATGCTTATCCACAAGCGTGGTTCGTGTCAGTAAGGCGCTGTGCCAGTCGACTTTCATCTTTCCAGTTCCTGTAAATGCAAAAAGGGCAAAGCTCATACAGCGTAGATGAGACGCCCGCCCTTTTCTATATATCTCCAGGCAGCCTGTTGAATGACTCAGTGACCGTGAACCGTTAATCCCACCAGCCGGATAACCACCGGACGGACAACGAGTATGCAGACAAAGGCCGCGGGCATAGCAACCTGATAAGCATTCATCACATTTTCCATGTAATGAGGCCCCATGCCAAATTCAGCCAGAGTGATCACCAGACTCATCAGAAACGCCATAATGGTCGCCATGTACAGCGCAAAAATGTAGGGGGAAGTACGTTTAGGAAAGCGAATACGTGGGATATTTTTAGTCACTGCGTCAGTCATCGGGTTATCCTGTTTAACGGAGGTTTGCGAAACAGCGGATAAACTAACAAGCTAGCCATGACGGTAGTAGAGCGGTTGTGCTTTAATCATTATTAATAAAAAGTGACGAATCGGGCACGGGAGAGACTATGGATGTGTTAGGGCTGATCAGCAATTTTATCCGCGTAGTGGAACACGGCAGTATCGCCGCGGCAGCACGCGGTAAAGGGATGAGTCCGGCGGCGGTGAGCCAGAGCCTGTCGCGACTTGAGACACATCTGGGCGTACGCCTGATATCGCGCACCACCCGGAGCATGACATTAACCGAAAGTGGTAAACGCTATTTCGAGAAAGTCCGTCATATTCCCCATGATATTGATCTCGCTTCGCAGGCTGCTGCGCTTGAAACCAAACCACAAGGGACGCTGTGCATCGCCACGACTGCCGCCTTTGGCCGGTATGTCATCGCACCACTGATGCCAGCGTTCAAAGCGTCATTTCCCGATATTGATGTCGAACTGATCAGCACCGATCGCAACGTTGACCACCGGCTGGAAGGCATAGACGTCAGTATCCGCATCGAGGCACAACTAAACGATCAACTGATTGCCAGAAAAATCGCCTCTTTGCCGTTTATATTCTGCGCCGCCCCCGCTTATCTGGCGCGCGCAGGCATCCCGCAGACTCCCGAGGAACTGAGCCGGCATGCCTGCCTGGTTTTTCGTTATCCCACCGACGGACGTTTTCTGCCCTGGACATTTAAGATTAACGGGCAACCTGTTAACGCGAAACTCAATCCGCAATTCATCAGCGATGATATTGATATTATTGCCAAAATAGCAGAAAACGGCGGCGGCATTGCGCGCCTTGCAAGCTTTATCGCCCAGCCGTTGATTGATAGCGGACGGCTCACGCCTTTGTTCTGCGACAGCGATGCAGAGTCCCTGCCGATGAATATCTATGCCTGCGTCAACGAACGCTCGGCACTGAATTCAAAAGTCAGAGCCTTTATTGAGTTTTTAGAAGCGGGGATGTAAGAGGCCGGACACCCTGTAGATCTCTGAAATGACCTGCATCGTTGCGTCTTCGATCGTTCCTTCATTGCGGCATAAAACCCAGTCATGATGTGCAACTTCTCGCTCGAACGCCGTGGTACAAGCGACATGATCTTCCAGCTTAGAAATCACCGTACTGCCCAGCCCGCGCGACCGCGACGCGGCCCTTGCCCAGGAAATTTCAGGCGCAGTCACCACCCCGACATGCAGGTCTGGCGTTCTCACCTTTCGTTCAATGTTAAGCTGTAAAATCTCTGCAAAAGGGATCATCCGGCGAAATGCGGCATCCGACGGATACCAGCGATCCATCAGGATAATGCAGTCCGCTGGCTGCTTAGTCAGCACATGTTCAGAAATCCAGGCACGGCTATCAGCAAGGCGCTTACAAACCTCTAATTCCAAATCCAGAGTGGGATTTCGGGCGAACTTGTTAACAAGAGCCATTGTTTCGCCCCTGTATGGATCGCTTTTTTTCTCGCAAAGGCGGACCACCTTCTTGTTGTCTGCCCTTAATACTTTCGTAATGGCCTCCAGCAATGTGGTTTTACCGGCACCCTTGGGCCCATCCAGAGAAACAAACAATTGATGACTCATTCTTCAGATGACGATTGATACACGTTTTTTATAAAGCTTGTCGCTGGCAAAAGCATCTTACTTTCCCTATGTTCCGTCCTGTGTGGGGCAGTTTAAGTGATCGGCCAGAAAAACGGAAAACATCACAGGTGGAGCTGTAGAAATCCGGCATTTAACATCATCAAATAAAACATGAGGAATTTACCTTAAACATCTTCTATTCTGACTAAGAACTTTATGAGGGTATCGAATGATAACAGTAGAGAAATCAGACCCATTTTCGCCAGATTCTTGTTCTTTAATAGAAAAATTGTCAGCGGAACTTGCAGCGATAACGGGTGATAGTGGAAAAAGTAATTTCACAATAGATTCAATGGATGGTGACAGATCGCTTTGGGTGCTGGCACGAAACGAAAAAGGCGATGCAACAGGATGCGGAGCTATCCGACCGTTAACAGAAAATATCGCCGAACTTAAAAGAATGTTCTCAGATGGAAGCGCCCCTGGGGTAGGAAAAGCCTTACTCAATTTTCTCGAAACATCCGCGAAAAACATGGGATATACAGAGATATGGCTTGAAACCCGACACGTTAACCATAAGGCGGTAAATTTTTATAAGAATAATGGATACGTACTCATAGAGAATTACGGACCCTATATCGGCCGGAATGAGGCTGTATGTTTCTCGAAAGTATTGCGGGACTGAACCATAACCTGTGAAGGATAAAATTCGTGCCGCTGACGTATTATCCGTTGTAGCGCAGCATATCAATCATCAGCGCAAAAGCTGGCGGATGTTGTTTTCTGCTCGGGTAGTAAAGGTAATAGCCCGGAAACGACGGACACCACGCATCCAGCACCTGAATCAGTTCACCAGATTTCACCCGGTCCTCAACCATGTCCTCCGGCACACAGGCAAGTCCAAATCCTGACAGCACCGCATCGATTCGTTCTGACAGCAAATTAAACGTCAGTTGCCCTTCCACGCGCACCCGCAGCGGCTTTCCTTCTTTCTCGAATTCCCAGTGGTACAAACCGCCGGCGGTTGGCAGACGCATATTGATGCACTTGTGGTATTGCAGCTCATGCGGAGTTTGCGGAATACCCTTTTCAGCAAAATAGTCCGGCGAACCGACGACCACCATACGGAAATCCGGACCGATGCGGACGGCAATCATATCTTTATCTACGCTCTCGCCCAGACGCACTCCGGCATCGTAGCGACCATCGACGATATCGACGAAACCGTTATCCACATGCAGTTCGACATTGATTTCAGGATATTCTTGTAAAAACGGCTTCAGCTTTGGCCACAACAATTTTCTTGCGGAGTGTTCCCCCGCCGATATGCGGATATTCCCGGAGGTCGGGCCGTTAAGCTGAACAAGTGTTTCCAGCTCCTGCTCGAGATCCGCAAGTCGTGGTTCCAGGCAGGCAATAATCTTCTCGCCGATTTCAGTGGGTGCCACACTTCGGGTGGTGCGGGTCAAAAGGCGGATGTTTAAACGTTCTTCCAGCGCCTTAACGGCATGACTGAGTGCCGACTGCGAAACCCCCAGCTTTCCTGCTGCTTTGGTAAAACTTCGTTCTCTCGCAACGACCAGAAAAATCTGCAGTTCGTTGAAGTTTTCTTTCAGCATGGGTTCTTTCCTATAGTCACGGGCTCCCGCAAAGGGATTTTTTATCCTGATACAAGAGATCTTATATTCTGAAACACGTTGGTTTTTACCAAAAGAACTTACTGTTGTATATATGATGCCCTGTTTAAAAAAATGGACTGGTTACGGAGCAGCAAATGTTTAGTAAGCATTATGAAGTAGATGAAAAACATATCGATTTTCAGGGTGTCGTGGATGGTTTGTATTATCCCTTCTATATGGAATGGACGCGCCATGCCTACATGCGCGAAGCGCTGGGTATTGATATCGAGGCAGAGTTTGCTCAGGGCAACATGTACATGGTGCTGGAGTATTCACTGCGCTTTCGTAAAAGCCTGCAAAAAGGCGATCAGGTTGAAGTAACCTGTGAACTGGCGAGAAATGAGAAACGTAACCGCGTCAACTTCGTTCAGCAGATCAAAGTGGATGGCGTGGTGTTTGCCGAAGCCACTTTTGTGGCAACCTGTCTGACTAACGGGCGCCCTTCGATGCCTGATGCAGTGAAAAACGCGTTAGCACAACTGCCGGAATAATCATTTTCGCAAGCGAATGCCAGTCATTTAATATGGCTGGCATTATTTTCAGATGATGTGAATAATCTTTTGCGTCGTCGCCATCGCGGAATCAAACGGGCTCATGTTGCGGACAATCTTGACCATCACGCTGGCACCCAGCCAGAGCTGATACAAACTTTCCGCCACAGTGCGTGGTGTGTCATCAATCGTCAGAGATCCCTCAGCCACACCCGTTTCTAATGCTTCCGCCAGACGCGAGATAATTCCCGCCGTGCCGGAAAGCAGCGTTAAACGCATGGTATCCGACAGATCTGCAACTTCCGCGCCCAGTTTCACGGCGAGGCATTTGCCCTGACAGTCGGAGAATGACTGAGATTCCCGCCATAGCTGCCAGTAATTCATCAGTCGCTGCGCCATATTAAGGCCGGGCTGGCTCAGCGTTCTGTCGAGGTCGGCCAGATAGTCTTCAAAATAGCGCTCAAGCATTCCCACACCAAAAGCCTCTTTCGAGCCAAAATAGTGATAGAAAGACCCTTTGGGCACGCCCGCGTCTTTGAGGATTTCATTCAGTCCGACAGCAGAAAAACCCTTGCCGGCCATAATACGCTGGCCTGTCGCAAGGATATGCTCGCGGACGTCATTGTTATGGTGTTGAGTTGCAGTAGTCATAGGGCAAATTTACCAGAAACTAGACCAGTCGTCTATGAGCGAATGAAAGGACAACATATTCACGCACGACAATACACCCGCCCACCCCGCAATAACAACAGGTCGACACCTGCTAAGCGGGGCGACATTCATGCCTGCCACCCCGCGTGAGGAACGACTATGCGGCCAGTTGCTTAATCAGCAGTTCAGCCGCTTCAGCAGAAGAGCCCGGGTTTTGACCGGTGATCAGCAGACCGTCGATAACCACATAGGAACCCCAGTCTGGTCCTTTGGAATAGATACCGCCTTTGGCTATCAGTTCGTCTTCCACCAGGAAAGGCACCACGTCAGTCAGCCCTACCGCTTCTTCTTCGGTGTTGGTAAAACCGGTCACTTTTTTACCTTCAACCAGTGGTTTTCCTTCAGAAGTTTTAACATGACGCAGTACACCCGGTGCATGACAGACCAGCGCCACGTGCTTACCGGCCGCCAGAAACGCTTCGATCAGGGCGACAGAATTTTTATCTTCTGCCAGATCCCACAACGGACCGTGACCGCCAGGATAGAAAACGGCGTCGAAATCAGCTTGCGATACGCTGTCGAGACGAACCGTTGAAGCCAGCTGAGCGGTTGCCTGCTCGTCGGCCTCGAAGCGGTGAGTCTGTTCAGTCTGGAAATCAGGCTCATTGCTTTTTGGATCTAACGGCGGGTTGCCACCTTCTGGAGAAGCCAGCGTAATTTCCGCTCCGGCATCTTTAAATGCATAGTAAGGTGCGGCCAGCTCTTCCAGCCAGAAACCTGTTTTACGGCCTGTGTTACCCAGTTTATCGTGTGAGGTGAGAACCATAAGAATCTTCATAATAAATCTCCGGCGTAGTGAATTGTGATTTAAGTAGACCAGTCGTCTAGATATCAGATAAAAAAAACCTGTGAACCCATTACGAAAAGCCTTTGGATCCGGTCTGAACAAAGCAGTGTGATATCGCCCGTTCGCCTTAACCTTGTCGCTACACTAACAACAATTAGACCGGTCGTCTACAGGTAATTTAAAAAACTTTTCATTCAGGCTGCCGGCTCCCCTTTCCGATCCGGCACTCTCCTGACGGGCAAACGTTCTTCTGCCCGCCTGGGAGTGGCAAAAACTTTTAGCGTTTCGCTATCTTTTCTACAGCCTGACGAACCGGCACATCTCCCGCAGTCAGTTCAATGATGACGCGGCTGACATCAGGCTGCTCAATGATTTCAGCAAGCGTGGCTGCCACGTCATCACGGGGGATATCGCCGTAAGGAATGGCGGGTCCGGCCTGAATCAGTCCGGTACCGCTGTCATCCACTAATGTTCCCGGTCTTAAGATCACCCAGTCCAGTTCGCTTTGCGCCAGCGCCACATCGGCTTCTTTTTTGACGCGCATGTAGTTTTCAAACGTATCAGAAATCGTTTTACCGCGCCCTGCTTCCGGGAATGCAGACACCAGCAAAAAGCGCGAAACGCCAGCCTGAGTCGCCGCCGCGACCGCGGTTTTCAGCCCTTCGCCATCGACCGCATTGGTCATTTCCGGTCCGCCTTTGCCACCGGCCCCGGCGGTGAAAACCACCACGTCGCTGCCTTTCATGTACGCTGCCAAAGTAGTGGCATCCAGCTCTGCCAGGTTCCCGCTGACCGGTTCGGCCCCTGCCTGACGTAACGTCTGTTCCTGTTCAGGTTTACGGTAAAGCGCACGAACAGCATGTCCTTTATCTGCAAGCGTCTTTGACAGACGGCGCCCTATATTACCCGCCGCGCCGATAATGAAAATCGTGGTCATTAATGCCTCCTTCTCAAAATATGTGTCGCCATTATTCTTTGCAGCGACACCCGGTAAAAATGGATCGCACAAAATGCAACCACAAAACTAGCCTACCGGTCAACCATTAAGAAATCAGTATGGCAGACAACCCAAACGTCTGCGTTATGGTGCTGAGTTGACCATCGCCGCAAAAGAAACCTGTTACGGCGGTGACGCGAAAGGTTATTCCGACTGGTCTGAAGGAATTCACTGCTGATTTTCAGGCCAGACTTTGCACAGGGTTATCCCCAGATTTTGTGGATAACCCTGTGCGGTTGGGGTAAATACGGGAACACATCTTCACTTCTCACCTTCTTAAATGCCGCGTCGGCAAGGCGGTGGTGTATTTCACCTGACTGAGAGCAAAACTTGAGCGAATGCTGGCGACACCTTCAATCTGGGTAAGACACTCAATGATCAGCAACTGATTTGTATTTCCCGGCTGATTGACGACTCACCCCTTAAGCGTTTTCCATTTCCCGCACTTATGATTATACTGTATACATAACCAGTATTTTATAGGTATGAAGAATGAAACCTTATAAGCGACAACCGAACCATGTTTGCCCTCGTTGATGTGAACTCCTTTTACGCGAGCTGCGAAACCGTGTTCCGGCCAGACCTTCGCGGGCGGCCGGTGATTGTGTTGTCCAACAATGACGGCTGCGTGATTGCCCGCAATGCGCTGGCCAAAAAGGCGCAGATCCCGATGGGCGCGCCTTTTTTTAAGGCACGCGACGCGATCCGCCAGCACAACGTGGCAGTGTTTTCATCCAACTACGCGCTGTATGCCGACATGTCGAACCGCGTGATGGAAACACTCGAACGGCTGGCGCCTGCGGTGGATATCTACTCCATTGATGAGGCCTTTCTGGATATCACTAATATCGAAAACTGCATCTCGTTGCATGATTTCGGTAAACAGGTGCAGAAGACCCTCTGGAAGGAGACGCATCTGGCCGTTGGTGTGGGGATTGCCCCCACCAAAACGCTGGCCAAACTGGCGAACTTTGCGGCGAAAACCTGGAAAGGCACCGGTGGCGTGCTGGATTTATCGCAGACCGTGCGTCAGCGGAAACTGATGGCTCTGGTGCCGGTGGAAGAAGTCTGGGGCGTGGGGCGGCGCATCAGTAAAAAGCTCAATATGCTGGGGATCACCACGGCGTTGCAACTTGCCGACTGCCCTTCGGCGCTGATCCGCAAACATTTCAGTGTGGTGCTGGAGCGTACCGTGCGCGAACTGCGCGGCGAGTCCTGTCTGGCGCTTGAAGAATCGGTGCCGACCAAGCAGCAGATTATCTGTTCGCGCTCTTTCGGCGAACGCATTACGGAGTATCAGGATATGCGCGAAGCCATCTGCAATTATGCCGTACGCGCGGCGGAAAAACTGCGCGGAGAACATCAGTATTGCCGCTACGTGTCAGCGTTTGTGAAAACCAGTCCGCACGACCCGAAAGTCCCCTATTACGGCAATCATGCCGGCATCAAACTGATGACGCCGACACACGACAGCCGCGATATTCTCGCCGCCGCCGTGCGTTGTCTCGATCAGATCTGGAAACCCGGATATCGCTATCAGAAAGGCGGTGTGATGCTGGGTGACTTTTTCAGTCAGGGCATCGCCCAGCTCAATTTGTTTGATGAATATCAGCCGAAGAAAAACAGCGATCAGCTGATGGCTACGCTGGACAAGATCCACAAGGACGGGGTCGGCAAAGTCTGGTTTGCCGGTCAGGGGATCCAGCGCGGCTGGGCGATGAAACGCGAAATGCTGTCACCGGCGTACACGACGCGGTTTAATGAGCTGGTGCGGGCAAAAGTGTAGTCCGGGCAAAGGCCCGGACTGTTAATAATCCGCGGGTTATTTCAGGTTTTCTTTAAAGAACGCGGTCAGTTTCGCAAAAGGGATCAGATCGGTTCGGTCGTAAAGATCAACGTGACCGGCACCCGGAACGATGTACAACTCTTTCGGCTGACCTGCACGTTTATAGGCATCCTCGCTGAATTCTTTTGAATGCGCCTGATCGCCGGTGATAAACAGCATCGGACGCGGTGAAATGGTTTCAATATCGTTGAACGGATAGAAGTTCATGAATTTCACATTGCTGGTCAGCGTCGGGTGCGTGGTCAGCGCCGGTGATGAACCTTTTGGCGTAAACTCGCCGCGCGGAGTGCGATAAAAGTCGTAGAACTCTTTGGCAACAGGGGGAGAGTTCTCGTCAATTTTATGCGGTGTGCCGCTGGTGTATTTCGTTTCGCCACCGGTGAACTCGCTGTAACGTTGCTCTGCTGCCTCGGCAATGATCTGTTTACGCTGCGCAAGGGTTAACGAATTATTGAGCGCGTGACGATTTGCCGACCCCATGTCATACATGCTGACCGTCGCAATCGCTTTCATACGCGGATCAATTTTTGCCGCACTGATAACGAAACTGCCGCTGCCGCAAATCCCCAGTACCCCGATGCGGTTTCTGTCGATGTACGGGCGCGTGCCGAGGTAATCCACAGCAGCGCTGAAATCCTCTGCGTAGATATCCGGCGCGACAGCATTGCGCGGTTTACCTTCGCTTTCGCCCCAGAAAGAGATGTCTATCGCCAGCGTCACAAATCCCTGCTCTGCAAGCTTTTGCGCATACAGATTGGAACTCTGTTCTTTCACCGCCCCCATAGGATGACCAATAACAATGGCCGGATTTTTCGCGCTTTCATTCATGCCTTTTGGCATGAAAAGATTGCCGGTCACATTCATCTGATACTGGTTTTTAAACGTCACCTTTTGCTGAGTCACTTTATCGCTTTTATAAAAGTTATCTGCGCCGTTGGACATATCGGCGGCTGTTGCAGCAAATGAGCTGACAAACAGCCCTAACAACATCGTTAACACTCTCATGGAATTATCCTTAATCAGGTATTGCGGTGAATGGACATCAGTTCGTCCGGTTAAAAATACTTGTGTGATCAATGGTCATTGCGGGAAGTGATAAACGTCAGGCCGGACGCCAGAACCAGCAACGCGGCGCTGACAATAAACGTGCTCTGCCAGCCGATATGGTCAAAGGCAACGCCGCCTAAGGTCGAGCCCAGCGCAATCGACAGTTGCACCACAGCGACCATCAGCCCGCCCCCGGCTTCGGCATTATCAGGGAAAGTGCTTGCCACCCAGGACCACCAGCCGACCGGTGCTGCCGTTGCCACCAGCCCCCATAAAGCCAGCAGAATCATCACGATCCCGGACGAATGGCCAAGAACCATCAGCATGACGGCAATGAAGGCCATCAGCAGCGGGATCACCATGAGCGTGAGATAGAAACGCTTTTTCAGAAACGTGCCGATCAGTAATGTCCCTGCAAAACCCGCGACGCCAATCGCCAGCAAAATGAGGGACAGCATCTCTGCACTGACCCGTGTGACGGTTTCCAGGAACGGGCGGATATAGGTAAACAGGGCGAACTGCCCCATAAAGAAAATCCCGCACGCAGCCATACCCGCCAGCACTAAAGGATTTTTGAATAAACGGAAGACGTTCCCTGCAGAATTTTTCCTGCTTTCCGGTGCCATAGACGGCAGGCTGATCCACTGCCAGACAAAGGCGATCAGCGCGACAGGCACGAGGCACAAAAAGGCACCGCGCCAGCCAATGACGCCCCCCAGATAACTGCCCAGCGGTGCGGCGACCACAGTTGCCAGCGCATTACCGCCGTTGAAAATAGCCAGTGCGCGGGGAACCTGATCCTGCGGAACCAGCCGCATTGCGACAGCGGCCGACATGGACCAGAATCCGCCAATGGCTACGCCGATCAGGGCTCGTCCGATCATGTAAGTCGTATAGCCGGGCGCTAAAGCAATCAGCCCGCCGGAAAAGGCCATCAGAAGCGTCAGCCCTAAAAGCAGCGCCTTGCGGTTGACGTTACCGGCCAGCCGGGAGATCGACAGACTGGTTATCACCGCCAGCCCACCGGAGATGGCAATCCCCTGCCCGGCCAGCCCTTCGCTGACGCCCAAATCGCGGGCAACCGGTGACAGTAAACTCACCGGCATAAACTCGGATGCCACCAGCGCAAATACGCACATCGTTATCGCCCAGACCCCGTTCCAGTGCGCGGCCGGAGTCTGGTTCACAAAATCTTTCTCTGCTGCTGTCGTCACTTGTGATCCTTTTTTCGTTCTGCAGGATGAATTTTTGGCAAGCCGGTGCCGCGTCTTATTCGTGAGAATAAAAACAGTAATTTCATGTGGTTAATCGAATCAGACGAAGGGGTTTTTATCCCGGTTCTTTCGTATTCCGGCTTGCTAAAAATTCTACACGACGGGTATAGTCTTACCAGCTAATAAATTCTTAATGGGGCTATAAGCTCTGCTTATAAATCGAAAGTGAAGAAGGTGCGATGAAACGTAATTTCAATGACCTTATTGCGTTTGTGACTGTAGCCCGCGAAGGCAGTTTCACCCGCGCCGCAGCGCAGCTGGGGGTGACACAACCCGCACTTAGTCAGACCATCACCGCGCTTGAAAATCGCATGGATATCCGGTTACTGACGCGGACCACGCGCAATGTGTCGCCGACGGCAGCAGGCGAGCGTTTATTGCAGGCTATCGGCACCCGTTTTGATGAGATTGAAGCGGAACTGGACATGCTGACAGAGATGCGTGACAAGCCTGCGGGTACGGTGCGTATCACCTGCGGCCCGCACGTTCTCAAAACCATTCTGTTACCGAAATTATCCGCATTGCTGCGCGAATATCCCGAGATAAAACTGGAATTCGATGCCAACCACGGTTTTCGCAACATTGTCGCTGACAGGTTTGACGCGGGTGTGCGGCTGGGTGACACCATAGATAAAGATATGATTGCCATGCCGCTAACCCCTCAGCTGCGCATGGCCGCGGTAGCCTCGCCTGAGTATTTGCGCTCACACCCCATCCCCCTGACTCCGCAAGATTTGCTGCAACATAGCTGCATGAATATGCGGATGGCGACGTCGGGCGGGCTGTATATCTGGGAGTTCGATAATGATGAGGGACCGGTCAACGTGCGTGTTGACGGGCAACTGACGTTTAACACGTCGGCCCACATGGTCGACGCAGCCTTAGCCGGGTTGGGTGTGGCTTTTTTACCCGAGGAGGAGTTTGCTCCCCATATTGAGGAAGGACGTCTGATACGCTTTCTGGAACCTTACTGTCTGCCGTTCCCGGGTTATTACCTCTATTATCCCAGCAGGAAACAACATTCGCCGGCATTTTCACTCGTTATGGAAGCGCTGAAAATCGAGCGTTAATTCATAATCGCCCGTCAATGAACAGACATTAAGAACAGTCCGGGCATCACCCGGACTGTTTCAGGCCTGACGGGAGAATATCAGCTGATATCTTCCCCGTTCGTTCCGATCACTTTCTGATACCAGTGGAACGATTTCTTGCGATACCGGTTACCGGTGCCGGAGATCTTATCGTCGAGGTCGACATAAATCAGACCGTAACGCTTGCTCATCTCACCGGTGGACATACTCACCAGATCGATACAACCCCAAGGGGTGTAGCCCATCAGTTCCACGCCGTCTTCAATCGCTTCCGCCATGGCTTCAATATGCTGACGCAGATAGTTGATACGGTAATCATCGGCAATGTAGTGGTTCTCATCCGGCTTATCGACGGCGCCCAGTCCGTTCTCAACAATGAACAACGGTTTTTCATAGCGATCGTACAGCTGATTAAGGGCAATCCGCAGACCGACCGGGTCGATTTCCCAGCCCCAGTCACTGGCTTCGAGGAACGGATTACGCGCGCCGCCGAGCAGGTTACCTTGTGCTGTAACCGCGTCAGGATTGGTTTTGTTGATGGTCGAAGACATGTAGTAGCTGAAACCAATGTAATCCACCGTATGTTCTTTAATCAGCTCTACATCACCCGGCTGAATATCCAGTTCGACGCCCTGCGATTGCCACAGGCTTTTGGCGTAATACGGATATTTACCGCCCGCCTGCACGTCGGCGCAGTAGAAATTAAACGCCTGAGTCTCTTTCAGGGTTTCCAGCTGATTGACCGGATTACAGTCATAAGCGTAATTGGTGGCAAACAGGATCATGCAACCGATCTGGATTTGCGCGTTGGTTTCGTGGGCAATTTTGACAGCCAGACTGCTGGCGACAAACTGGTTATGCCACGCCTGGAACTTCGCCTGCGCCTCAAGCGCGCCGGTTTGCACCATCAGCCCCTGACTCATGATCGGGAAATGTGCCGCACTGTTGATCTCGTTGAAGGTCATCCAGTACTTCACTTTATGCCCGTAGCGGGTCAGCACCGTGCGGGCAAAACGCTCGAAGTGACCAATCAGTTCGCGGTTTTTCCAGCCGCCAAACGCGGTCGCCAGATGCAGCGGCATCTCATAGTGTGAAATGGTGATCACCGGTTCAATGCCGTGCGCGATACAGGCGTCAATCACCTGATCGTAATGCTTCAGCCCGGCTTCCTCAGGCTCCTGCTCAACGCCGTTCGGGTAGATGCGTGTCCAGGCGATAGAAAAACGGTAACATTTGAATCCCATTTCCGCGAACAGCGCGATATCTTCCTGAAAACGATGATAGTGATCGATGCCTTTATGATTCGGATACGTATGGTTTGCGGGATCAAGGGTAAAATCAAATTCCGGTGAGGAAACGATCTTCAGACGGTCTTTGCCGCCCGGAATGGCATCGACGATGGACAGCCCTTTGCCATCCTGATCGTATGCCCCTTCCACCTGATTGGCCGCCGTTGCCCCGCCCCACATAAAACCTTGCGGAAACTTACCTTTCATAAAAACTCCCTGAATGTGTTGATTGATCCCTCGGATCATTTAGCAAATGAATAATTTACCTGTCAAAACACGACGGTGCCACAAAAGTTACTCTGCTGTCCTGACCTTCTGACAGGATTGCTACGTGACCTAACTCACAGATTTCACGTCCTTAATCGCCCCCCTCAACCGCTCATCCCGCCTGACAACCGCTTATCTCTCTCTGTGACCGCTGACCAACTTTCCCGCCTGTACAACTGCGATTTTGGCACCCTATACGGGCAATAAAAGTGCGCAAGAAAAATACGCAATAAACAGGCCCAGCCTCTCTGAAAGCAGTGCTTAATAAAGAAAACAGAGACGGGCATTTCGTGAGTTTTTTTAAATAACCGGGTTATTTATGAACAAAAAAACCTTCTTCAAACACTTACCGTGGATGCTTGTTGCCCTCCTCGGTGCCTGCTGTCTGGGCGTCGTCGCCCTGCGGCGGGGTGAACACATCAGCGCATTATGGATAGTCGTCGCCTCGGTGTCGGTCTATCTGGTGGCCTATCGCTATTACAGTCTGTATATCGCGCAAAAGGTCATGAAGCTGGATCCTTCCCGTTCCACGCCTGCGGTGATCAACAACGACGGCCTGAACTATGTGCCGACCAACCGCAACGTGCTGTTCGGTCACCACTTTGCCGCCATCGCCGGTGCCGGTCCGTTAGTCGGTCCGGTGCTCGCCGCGCAAATGGGTTATCTGCCGGGCGTGCTGTGGTTGCTGGCCGGTGTGGTTCTGGCCGGTGCGGTGCAGGACTTCATGGTGCTCTTCATCTCTTCACGCCGTAACGGCGCGTCTCTGGGTGAGATGATCAAAGAAGAAATGGGGCCGGTGCCGGGCACTATTGCGCTGTTCGGTTGCTTCCTGATCATGATTATTATTCTGGCGGTGCTGGCGTTAATCGTGGTGAAAGCGCTGGCGGAAAGTCCGTGGGGCGTGTTTACGGTGTGTTCAACGGTGCCGATTGCGCTGTTTATGGGCATCTACATGCGCTTTATCCGGCCAGGACGCGTGGGTGAAATCTCGGTCATTGGCGTTGTCCTGCTGGTCGCGTCAATCTATTTCGGCGGCGTTATCGCCAGCGACCCGTTCTGGGGTCCGGCGCTGACGTTCAAAGACACCACCATCACCTTCACGCTGATTGGTTATGCGTTCGTCTCCGCCCTGCTGCCGGTGTGGCTTATTCTTGCGCCGCGTGATTATCTGGCAACCTTCCTGAAAATCGGCGTTATCGTCGGGCTGGCGATCGGTATCGTGATCCTCAATCCGGAACTGAAAATGCCTGCGCTGACCCAGTACATCGACGGTACAGGTCCGTTGTGGAAAGGCGCATTGTTCCCGTTCCTGTTTATCACCATTGCCTGCGGTGCAGTGTCCGGTTTCCATGCGCTGATTGCCTCCGGCACCACGCCTAAGTTGCTGGCCTGCGAAACCGATGCACGGTTTATCGGTTACGGCGCGATGCTGATGGAATCCTTCGTGGCGGTGATGGCGCTGGTCGCGGCATCCATCATTGAACCGGGTCTGTATTTCGCGATGAATACCCCGCCAGCCGGGCTTGGCATCACCATGCCAAACCTGCACGAACTGGGCGGCGATAATGCACCGATGATTCTGGCGCAGCTGAAAGATGTTACAGCGCACGCGGCAGCAACCGTCAGTTCATGGGGATTTGTGATCTCGCCTGAGCAGATTATGCAAACGGCGAAAGACATCGGTGAGCCGTCAGTGCTGAACCGTGCGGGTGGCGCACCTACGCTTGCCGTAGGTATTGCGCATGTGTTCCACAAGATCATGCCACTGGCGGATATGGGCTTCTGGTATCACTTCGGCATTCTGTTTGAAGCGCTGTTTATCCTGACCGCACTGGATGCGGGTACGCGCTCCGGCCGCTTTATGTTGCAGGATCTGCTGGGTAACTTTGTGCCGTTCCTGAAAAAAACTGACTCCCTGGTCGCCGGGATTATTGGTACCGCAGGCTGCGTCGGGCTGTGGGGTTACCTGCTGTATCAGGGCGTGGTCGATCCGCTGGGCGGCGTGAAAAGTCTGTGGCCGCTGTTTGGGATTTCGAACCAGATGCTGGCTGCCGTTGCGCTGATCCTCGCCACCGTAGTACTGGTGAAAATGAAACGCACGAAGTACATCTGGGTCACCATGGTGCCTGCCATCTGGTTACTGATTTGTACTACCTGGGCGCTGGGTCTGAAACTGTTCAGCACCAATGCGCAGATGGAAGGCTTCTTCTACATGGCCGGTCAGTACAAAGAACGCATTTCTGCTGGCGGCGAGAACCTGACACCGGAACAAATCAGCAATATGCATCATATTGTGATCAACAACTATACCAACGCCGGGCTCAGTATTCTGTTCCTGATTGTGGTGTACAGCATCATTTTCTACGGTATCCGCGCCTGCCTTCAGGCACGTAAAACCGACAAGCGGACCGATAAGGAAACACCTTATGTGCCGGTTCCTGCGGAAGGGATTAAAATCTCCTCCGGGCACTAACCGTTTACCAGAAAGCCCCGCACACGCGGGGCTTTTCCAAATAATTCAGAGGATTACGTATGTTTGACAACTTAGGTGCGGCAAAGAAATACCTCGGTCAGGCCGCGCGTATGCTGGTGGGCATACCGGATTACGACACTTACGTTCTGCATATGCAGACCAACCACCCGGATACCACGCCGATGACCTACGAGGAGTTTTTCCGCGAGCGCCAGCAGGCGCGTTATGGCGGCGACGGGAAAGGCGGAATGCGCTGTTGTTAAGAGGGCGCTTTAGTTGAGAAGTAGCTGAAGTTAAAAAGAGCACCGTAGTTAAGAGGAAAGCGAACATGATACCGATTGCAGTCACAGTATTAACCGGTTTTTTAGGTGCCGGAAAAACCACGCTTTTACGCCAGATTCTGCATACGCAGCAAGAGATAAAAATTGCGGTGATCGAGAATGAATTTGGCGAAATGCCCATCGACAACCAGCTGATTGGCGATCGCGCCACGCGCATCACCACCTTATCCAACGGCTGTATTTGCTGCACCCGTTCGGGCGAGCTGGAAGCGGCGCTGCTGGATTTGCTCGACAGCGTGGATAAAGGCGAAGTGCAGTTTGACCGGCTAATGATTGAATGCACTGGCATGGCCGATCCCGGCCCGATCCTGCAGGCGTTTTTCGCCCATGAAGTCATCTGTGAACGTTATGTCTTAGACGGCGTTATCACGCTGGTGGATGCCGTACATGCCATGTCGCAGCTGGATCAGTTCCCGCTGGCGCAGTCGCAGATTGGTTATGCCGACCGCATCCTGCTGACCAAAACGGATGTATCCGGTGAATGCCCGGAACTGGCAGAACGGCTGCAACGTATTAATGCCCGTGCGCCGGTATATAAAATGGTTCAGGGCGATATCGATCCGGCACTGCTGTTTGATACCCGCGGATTTATGCTCGAAGAAAACGTGGTCGCCGCAAAACCGCTGTTCCATCGCGTCGCGCCACAGCAAAACACGGTTTCCTCCATTGTGGTGGAGCTGGATTATCCGGTGGCGCTGACCGCCATTTCCGCGGTGATGGAAGAACTGCTGGCCAGTTTTGCCGACAACCTGATGCGGTACAAAGGGATGTTGTGGATAGAAGATCAGCCGTGCCGCCTGCTGTTTCAGGGCGTTCAGCGCCTGTACAGCGCCGACTGGGATCGCCCGTGGCAGCCGGATGAAACCCCGCGCAGTGCGTTAGTGTTTATCGGTATGCAATTGCCTGAAACCGAAATCCGCGAAGCTTTTGCCCGGCTGCGACCGGCTTGATTGATCTGATCAAAAGAAAAACCGGCGGGGTTTACAGCCCCACCGTCTCTTTCAGCGATTTGAGATAGCGACGGCTGACCGGCACGACCTGACCATCACGCAGTAACAGCTCCGCCTGATTTTTATCTTCCAGGCGGATTTCCTTCAGATAATCCATATTCACCAGATACTGCCGGTGACAACGTAACAACGGCGTACGGACTTCCAGCGTGCGTAAGGTCAGTTCCGTAAATGTCTCTTTGCCATCCTGTCCGGTGACGTACACCCCGCCGATGCGGCTGCTGACGAATGCCACATCTTCCAGTTGCAACAACCAGATCCGGTTGCTGCTCAGACAGGGGATAAACTTCAGCGGCTGCTGGTATTGCGGTAACTGCGAGACATCCTGCTCCTGAAAACCCAGCCGCAAACGCGCCAGCGTTTTTTGTAAACGCGGCGTCTGGATGGGTTTGAGCAGATAATCAAAGGCGCACTGTTCAAACGCCTGCACCGCATATTCCTCAAAGGCGGTCAGAAAAACGATGTGCGGGCGATGCTGCTGATCGAGCATACCGACCATTTCCAGCCCGCTGATGCGCGGCATCTGAATGTCCAGAAACACCACGTCAGGACGGATTTTGTGGATCATGCCAATCGCTTCAATGGCATTGGTACACTCGCCGACAATTTCAATATCGCTTTCATCCTGAAGCTGTAAGCGCAGATTCTCCAGCGCCAGCGGCTCATCATCGACAATCAGCACTCTTAACATGGCGCGCCCTCCGCTGGCAGACGTAACGTAATACGGGTGAAATCATCCGGTTTACAATTGACGGTAATGCCGAAATCATCGCCAAAACGCGCCCGCAGGCGCTTGTCCACCAGACTCATGCCTAATCCGTCACCGCTTTCTTCCGGCTGATACAAACCGGCGTTATCTTCCACTTCGACGATCACTGTCTGCCCCTCACTGTAAGCACGAATGATGATATTGCCATTGCTCAGCAACTGGGATGTGCCGTGTTTTATGGCGTTTTCCACCAGCGGTTGCAGAGTAAAGGCCGGAAGATGCTGAAAAGACAATGCATCCGGCACCTGTAAATCCACGTTCAGACGCGACGAAAAACGTGCCAGCTCGATTTGCAGATAGGCATTCACATGCTCCAGCTCATCCGCCAGCGTGACAATCTCGGAAGAGCGTTTGAGATTTTTGCGAAAGAACGTTGAGAGATACTGCACCAGTTGCCCGGCTTTATCGCTGTCGTGGCGGATCACCGCCATCAGCGTATTGAGGGCGTTAAACAGGAAGTGCGGATTCACCTGCGCGTGCAGCAGCTTAATTTCAGACTGCGCCAGCAGCGCTTTTTGTTGTTCGAATTTACCGGCAAGGATCTGTGCCGACAGCAGCTGGGCAATGCCTTCGCCCAATGTACGGTTGATGGAACTGAACAGCCGGTTTCGCACTTCGTACAATTTGATGGTGCCGATCACCCGCTGATTCTCGCCGCGCAGCGGGATCACCAGCGTCGAGCCCAGTTTGCAGCTGGGATGCAGCGAACAGCGGTAAGGCATCTCGTTGCCATCGGCGTACACCACTTCGTCGTTCTCGATGGCGCGCCAGGTATAGTCAGAAGCAATAGGTTTGCCGACCAGATGATGGTCGTCGCCGATGCCGGTAAAGGCCAGCAATCGCTCGCGATCGGTTATCGCCACCGCGCCAATATCCAGCTCTTTCAGCAGCACCTGCGCCACTTTCATGCTGTTCTCTTCGTTAAATCCGCGCCGCAAAATACCTTCCGTCGAGGCCGCGACTTTCAGCGCTGTTGCCGAAAACGCCGAGGTGTATTTTTCGAACATCGCCCGCTTATCCAGCAGAATACGCATAAACATGGCGGCACCGAGCGTATTGGTCACCATCATCGGCGCGGCAATACTGCTGACCAGATGGAGTGCATCGGTGAACGGACGGGCAATCAGCAGGATGATCAGCATTTGCACAATTTCGGCCACAAAGGTGACGCCAGCGGCCACCAGCGGATTAAATAACTTATCGATGCGTCCGCGTTTGATTAAAACACTGTGGATCAGGCCGCCTAGTAATCCCTCGGCGATGGTGGAGATCATGCAGCTCAGCGCCGTCATGCCCCCCATCGAATAACGGTGGATGCCGCCGGTCAGGCCGACTAATCCGCCGACCACCGGTCCGCCCAGTAATCCGCCCATCACCGCGCCGATCGCACGGGTATTGGCAATAGAATCCTCGATATGCAGCCCGAAATAGGTGCCCATAATGCAAAAAATCGAAAACGTGATATAGCACAACAGCTTGTGCGGCAGGCGCACCGTGACCTGAACCAGCGGAATAAATAACCGCGTTTTACTCATCAGCCAGGCGATCACCAAAAACACGCACATCTGCTGTAACAGCAGCAACACCAGATTAAACTCGTACATTCCCAAAGTGTCCAAAATCCAACAAGCGGGCAATATATCGTGTTGCGTTAAAATTTACCTTGAAGCAGCCCGAAGAACGGGAAAGCGGTGGTTGACGGATTACATTTTCTCTCCCGGGATTTTCTCGCGTTGCATCACCAGACTCAGGGCAGCCGGTAATACGGTAAGCGTCACGAAAGTGGCGACCAGCAATCCGCCGATGATGGCGTATGCCATCGGTCCCCAGAAAACCTGCTCAGCAATCGGCACCATCCCGAGTATTGCCGCACAGGCTGTCAGCAGGATCGGGCGTGACCGGTGAACGGCGGCGGCTTTGATTGCCTCATCGCCACGCATACCGGCGAGAACATTGTTATCGGCCTCGCTGATGAGGATCACCGCGTTACGGATGATCATTCCTGCTAAAGCAATAATGCCCAGCAAAGCCACAAATCCCATCGGAGTACCCGTCGGCAGCATCGCCAGCACGATGCCAGGCAGACCGAAAGGCGCCATCAATAACGCCAGCAACAGGCGGGAAAAACGCTGCAACTGAATCATCAGCAACGTCATCATAATCAGTAAGGTGACCGGTAACACCGCGAACACCGAACTGTTGCCTTTATCTGATTCCGCCACCGCTCCGCCCTCCTCAATCTGATATCCGGCAGGCAGCGAAGCACGGAGGCTGGAAACCAAAGGGGCAAGCTGCTGTGAAACCGCTTCTGCCCGCAGCCCCGCGGCTAAATCCGTCTGTACGGTGATAAACGGCAGGCGCTGACGCCGCCAGACCACCGGATCGTCAATTCCCCAGACCGGCGTGGCAACCTGACTCAGCGGTATTTTTTGTCCCGTTGCGCTGGTGATCATCAGCCCCGACAGCGTGCCCACCTCCAGCCGCTCACGATCATTAGCCCGCAGAACCACATCGGTCAGCCGGTTTTTATCCCTGACCGTGGTAACGACGCTGCCTGACCATACGGTATTGAGCAATGCCGCCAGACTTTCTGAGGAGACGCCCGCCGCCCGCGCCGCAGTCTGATTCACCTGCAACGTGATGAGCCGCTCCGGTTCTCCGGCGGTCAGATTCACTTCGCGGGTCAGCGGACTGCTTCCCAGTACGCTGGCGAGATGCTGCGCGATCTGCCTGACGTTGTCATAAGCGGGGCCGCTGACCCGATACTTTACCGGCCAGCCCACCGGCGGCCCCAGTTCCAGCGGCGAAACGCGGGTAATGATATCGCTGAAATCCCGGACCAGGAGCGCGTCCAGCTGCGCACTCAGCTTATCCCTGTCATCCAGACTTTTCGCGACCACCACCAGTTGCGCGGTGTTCTCGTCATTCAGTAACACATCCATCGGCAGATAAAACCGCACCGCGCCGGATCCGACGTAGCTGGAAAAGTGATCGACATAAGGATTGCCCTGCAACGCCTGCTCCAGCCGCGCGGTTTGCCGGGCGGTTTCCGCTTGCGACGCGTTAGCTGGCAAACTCAGACTTACCAGCAGTTCCGGGCGATCAGATGCCGGAAAAAACTCGCCCTGCATAAACGTCGTTGCATACACCGCCAGCCCCAGCAGCAGACAGGCAACACCGATCGTCATTCCGCGGTGCGCCAGTACCTGATTCAGCAGGCGCTGATACAACCCCATCAGCCGGCTGCGTTTTTCCCCCTGTGAAGCCTGTTTTACAGGCAAGATCCACAAACCCATCAGCGGAGAAAAAAGAATCGCAACCAGCCAGGAGCACAGCAGCGCGATACACACCACCGCAAACAACGAGTAGCAATATTCACCGGCGCTGGAGGCGGCGAAACCGACTGGAATAAAACCAGCGATCATCACCAGCGTGCCGGTCAGCATCGGGAACGCTGTGGTTTCAAAAGCATACGTTGCCGCACGCCATTTGGACTCACCGGCCTCAATGCGCGATACCATCGCCTCGACGGTGATCATGGCATCATCGACCAGCAACCCCAGCGCGATAATCAGCGCTCCCAGTGAAATCCGCTGTAAGCCAATTCCCGCCAGCAACATACCGGTAAATGTCATCGCCAGCACAACCGGAATGGCGGCAGCAACGACCAGCCCGGCGCGGGTGCCGAGCGAAACAAAAGAGACAGCCAGAACAATCACTACCGCTTCGATCAGTACCCGGATAAAGCCGCTGACGGCTTGCGAAACGACTGCCGACTGATCGGCGACTTTACTCATTTCAATGCCGTGCGGCAGTCTGGCGCTGATGTCGTTCATCCGCGCATTCAGCGCCTTGCCGAAAGAAAGCATATTGCCGTTGGCCGCCATGGAAATAGCCAGCCCGATAGCCGGTTTACCGTTGACACGAAAGACCGGTGACGGCGGTTCGGCATCCTGGCGGCTGATGGTCGCGACGTCCGTCAGCGGAATGTAGCGCCCGGCGATATGCAGCGTCACCGCGCGCAGACTCTGCTCCGTCGTCAGCGCACCGCTCACCCGTAAGGCGATATTGTCACGGTCGCTGCGCAAAACACCCGAAGGTTCGACGGCGTTTTGCGCTTTCAGCGCATCGGTAATTTGCTGTAAATCCAGCCCCATTCCCGCCAGTTGTGCGGGCGAAAACGCAATCACGATATTCTGCTCCTGCACACCCAGCAGACTGGTTTTACCCATGTCCGGCAAAGACATCAGACTGCGGCTGATATCGTCTACCCGGTCGCGCAGTTCACGCGGCGTATAGCCCTCGGCGGTAAAACCATAAATCGTGCCAAACGTATCATCGAACTCATCGTTCACGCTGGTTTGCACACCTGCGGGTAACGACGGGGCAATGTCCTGCATCTTTTTACGCACCTGATACCAGATCCCCGCCACGGCGGCAGGCGGTGTGTCATCGCGCAAATTAACAAAAATAACCGACTGCCCGGCGCGGGTTTCACTCTGGACGTAATCCAGATAGGGCGTTTCCTGTAATTTTTTCTCCAGCGGATCCGTCATCAGGCTGACCGAATCCGCCACGTCAGCCCCCGGCCAGCGGGCGGTCACCACGGCAGTTTTGATAGTGAATGCCGGATCCTCATTACGCGGTAAATGCTCATAACTGATGACCCCTGCGGTCATTAATAGCAGCATGAAAAAGGCCATCAGGGACTGATGATCCAGCGCCCAGGCGGAAAGATTAAAGGTACGTAAGGAGGGGCGCTGATTCATCCGGCACTCTCACCGGGCAGCACTTTCTCGCCTTCACGCAACTGACTCACTCCGGCGATCACCACCTTTTCACCGGGGCTGAGACCAGAAGAGATAAAGATGTCTGAAGCGCTGTAACCCTCTAAAACAACGGGGCGCAGATGCAGCGTCTGTGTTTGGGTATTGACGATAAAAAGGGCCGGATTGCCACCGGCGCGGGTCAGCGCAGAAGCAGGTAACGCGATCACCGGCTTACCGGCATGCACAAGTGAAAGCTGAACACTGGCGCCCAGCGCCATCGCGGGCGGCGGATTATCGAGTGTCAGGCGAACGCGCCACGTGCGGGTTTGCGGATCGGCCTGCGGGCTGATATCGCGTAAATGTCCCGTCGTCACAACCGACGGGTCAGAAAGCAGTGAGACATTGAAAGTGCCGCCGGTTTGCTGAGAAAGGGACTGCGGACTGGCAACGTCGAAAACCGCGTCACGTCCGCGGCCCGACGCAAGTGTCATCACGGTTTGTCCGGCGCTGACAACCTGTCCCGCCGCCACACTGACCTGTGTGATCACGCCCTCCGCTGGCGCCGTAAGCTGCGCCCAGGAAAGGTTTTCCTGCGCGGTTTTCAGTGAATCCTCACTGCTCAGACGTCGCGAGCGGGCGGCCTGCCAGTCAGACTGCGCGCTGTCGAGCTGAGTGCGGGCGATAGCGCCACCCGGCATCAGCAGCTGCATACGCCTGAGATCCAGCGCAGCCACCTGCTCTGCCGCCCGCGCGCTGTCCAGATCGGCCTGGGCACTGTTGAATTGATTACGGCTGGTGCCACTTTCCTGCGTTGCCAGCACCTGCCCGGCCACCACGGGATCGCCGACATCGACAGCGCGGCTCAGCACCCGGCCGTCCAGCCGGAACCCCAGCGTCACCTCTTCCTGAGCGCGGATTTCGCCGGTCAGGGGCTCGGTGGCGGATGCCGAGGGTAAAGGGGCGATCACCACACGGACGGGGCGTGCGGGGGCTGCGGGCTTACGGGATTTATCCCCGCAGCCCGTCAGTATCACGGTCAGGACCAGCAGACAGGCTGCGGGGATGAGAGGTGCCAGGCAAATACAGGGGTGTAGATGACGCACCGCGTGGCGCACATAATCAGTCAAAGTCACGGTCATAACAGTCGTCCTGAATTGAGATATCGCTATTCAATCCACTGACTGTCCAGATTCCCGTGATATTTCATCAAGGAACCGTCAAGACGCGGTCTTTTTTATTGTCCGTTTTCCGGCACAGGTAAACTGACGGTCACGGTCAGACCGCCCCCCGCATTTTTCGCAGCACTGATCCGCCCGCCGTGGGCTTCACAAATCGCGCGGGCAATGGATAAACCAAGGCCGCTGCCACCGGAATGTCGGGCGCGGGAAGATTCTGCCCGGCTGAAACGCTCGAACATAACGGGCAGAAAATGGTCATCGACTGCCGGACCCATGTCCCGAAACGCTATCTCATAACCGCCGGTTTCCGGCCTGACCGTGATGTCGAGACGCCGCCCTTCCAGTGCGTAACGCAGCGCATTTTCCATCAGAATGGTAAATACCTGCCCGAGACGGAACGGGTCGCCAACATAACGGCAAGGAGTCTCAGTTGTGAGGAGGATGTCAAAACCGGCCTCCGCAGACTGCGGTTTCAGCCACGCGACCCGTTCGCGCAACAGTTCAGTGAGATCCAGCGGCGTTTTGCTCAGATTCAGCTGACCGGCATCCGCCAGAGAAAGCAGATGCAGTTCGTCAATCAGACGGTTCAGGTGCAGAAGCTGTTTCATTACCATCTGCAACTGGCGTGGCTCCGGCGGAAATACGCCGTCGAGCATCCCCTGCAACCGCCCGACCGCTGCCGTCAGGGGTGAACGCAGCTCATGCGCCATCGCGACATGCGATGCCCGCAGCTCACGCTCGTAGCGCGAGAGTTGCAGCATCATGGCGTTAAAATCATCGGTGAACTGCACCAGTTCTGCGGGGGCATTTTTCACCGGTTCAGCCTGAGTATTGAAATCCCCTTTGGTTACCGCACGGGCCACCTGCGCCAGACGGCTAAACTGCGAGGAAAGCGGCCGCGCGGCTTTTAATCCCAAAATCGCGATAAACGGAATGACCACCAGCACCAGAATGGCGACCATGATCCAGTCAGCTGACGCGATAGAAGGATCCGAGTAACGCGCTCCCCAGCCCAGATCCACAATCTCATGAAAACGCGTAAGATTGAGTTCAGGGTTATTGCGCAATACCTCAAACTCCTGTCGCATCGCAGGAGACATATGATGCAAAACCCACAGGTTTTCGATCACAAACCGCAGCCACATACACAGCGCAATCACAACCACGCTGCCGATGGCGAGCGTCAGAATGCGCACGCAGATCCAGCGCCATAAAGACTGATAGTGTAAGCGGATCATGGCTGTCTGAACCTGTAGCCCACGCCGCGGACGTTGACTAGCACATTCAGGATGCCCGCTGATTCAAGCTTTTTACGCAAGTTATAGACATGCGTATCGACCACCCTTTCAAGCGCCTCACTTTCCGGCAGGCATTGCTCAAGCAAATACTGGCGCGAAAATGGCCGCGTCGGGGCGCGCATCAGCGTGCTCAGAATGCTGAATTCGGTCGGGGTTAAATCCAGATAGCGGTTTTCACCCGCCGGGGCGCTGACGGCGGCGGTAAGCGCATCAACATCCACCTCAAGCGCCTGCCAGCGCAGCGTTGCTGAATCTTTTTCACCGGATGCAGTGCGCCGGAGCACGGCGTGTACCCGCGCCACCACTTCGCCGGGATTATAAGGTTTAACCACGTAGTCATCGGCACCTTCCCGCAGCGCGCCAATTTTGTCCGGCATATCGCCCATCGCCGTCACCATAATCACCGGTGTACGGGTTTCCCTCCGCAGGGTCGCCAGCACGTCGGTGCCGCTCATGCCCGGCAGCATCACATCCAGCAGCACCAGATCGGGTTTCCAGCGCAATGCTTTGTCGAGCCCGGAAATGCCGTCGCCCGCAATCTGCACCTCATACCCTTCACGTTGTAAATAGGCATCGAGAACGTCTGCCGCATCGGCATCGTCTTCAATGATCAGGACTCGTGTTGTTTGCATGTTTGTCGCCTTGACGGTTTCTTCATAAATCCCCGACAGTTTGTTGACACTGCCTCTTCATACTTCGGTTTCAGGCGCGGCTGCAATCCGCTACGAACCATACGTTTGGGTGATGAGGAATTACATGATATCCAGAAAACTTATACTGCACATTACCTGTTTCGCCCTGTCCGCGACAGTGCTTAAAACACTGGCCGATGACACTCCGCCAGCGACCACCTTCACGGTGGGAATGGGCGCGCAGAACGCGCCGCGTTACAGTGGTTCCGGTGAGCGTAACTGGCTGGTTGCGCCGGTTATTCAGGCGCGGGACGGAGCGTTTTTCTTCGACTCGCTCAAAGGCATAGGCTATGACTTGCAGACGGATAACGGCCTGTATCTGGAACATACGCTGGGATACAGCCTCGGACGCACGGACAAAAATTCCACGTGGCGGGATGGTTCGACAAAACTCAAAGGTATGGGGCACATTGATGCGACCGCCAACACGGCCCTTGCCGTGGGCTGGTCAGCCACACCGTGGCTGTCTTTTGAAGGCAAAGCGACCCTGCCGCTGACCGACGGGCAAGGCGTGCATTATCAGACTTCCGTAACGTTACTCCCGCTTCAGAATGATACGGACACCGTCGCGCTCCAGTCGGCGGCGCTCTTTGGCGACCGGCGCTACATGAATACCTTTTATGGTGTAAGCCGCGAGCAAAGCAGTCGCAGTCATTTTTGGGCTTATCAGGCCGCCGGAGGATTCTATGGCGTGGACAGCAGCCTGACCTGGAGCCATCAGTTAACCCCGAACTGGAGCGGTCTGGTCAGTGCGGATTACACCTGGCTGAACGATAAAGCAGCCGACAGTCCGATAGTGGAAAAACGCGGCGGGACGACCTTTAATCTGGCAGTGCTTTATACCTTTTAATTCATCCCTTTTAATTCGCGGTCACTGAAAATGTACGCGGCGATATGGCGCATCCCACGAGATGACTGACTCATCGCCGCAACGTATCGCGGCGATGGATTAACAGCAACGATCGGTTATCAGAAACAATTATTGCTGCTCAGCACTGGCCGATAACGCAAAGGTTCCCACCGGCACAACAGGCAGATATTTCGTGTAATAATCGTGATAGTTTTTCACCGGATCAATATCCTTAAATAAATCCGGATAAAGAGATTTGGCAATAAACTGCACCATAGTGAAATCTACCAGCGTGCGCGATGCGCCCTGATAAACGCCGAAGAGTCTCTCATTCTGAATGGCCGGTAATGAACTCCAGCCGTCACGATGTGCGAACCCGTTCAGTTTTTTTCTCGCCGTGGCTTCATTGACGCCAATACCCATTTCTAATGCGGTATCGACCTTATTATTTTCCCGGCCGGAAATAAAAATGACATCCGGTTTAGCGACCAGCAACTGCTCAGGGTTAATTTCGCCCCACTGTTTAACAAACGGCGCCGCGATATTTTCACCACCCGCGAGACGCAGCATCACGCCCCACATATTTTCGCCATAGGTAAACGAATACTCTGCCGGACCTTTATTACCAAACTCAATGTAGACTTTTGGCTTCGGCAGATTTGCCTGTTTGATCCGGTCTTCAATCAGCGTGATGTTATTTTTATAAAGCTGAGCAAGCTCATGCGCGCGCTCAGTCTGACCGGTTAATATCCCGATGATTTCCGTGGATTTCACATGATTTTCCACCGTCTGGTCATTGTAGTCGAGCACCACAACCGGGATGTTCAGACTCTGAAGTTGCGTGACTTCATATTTCAGGGCGGCATACTGCCAGCTGGCTAAAATGACCACATCCGGTTTCAGGCTGATCACTTTTTCCAGTGATACGTTATGCAGATCGATTTCGCCTATATCCGGGATGTCGGCAATGGAGGGACGGTGTTTAATATACATATCCCAGTTCGCCGGGACTTTGCCATGCCAGGCTTCGCGGGAGATACCGACAATATGGTCAAATGCCTGTTCCCCGCCAACCGCCATATAGTCTTCAAAATAGAAACCTAATACCGCTCTTTTTACCGGGGTATTTAAGGTTATTTTATTTCCCAGTACATCGGTCAGGGTGGTTGTTGCCGCACTGGCCTGTCCGGTAATCACCACTGACAGCATGAAAAGCAGAGTTTGAAGAAACTTCATTTAATTCCCTTAGGTATTGTGTGATTATTATCTGAGGCTGAACGCCATTTTATAAAAACCCATTTATTAAACGCTTTATTTCACTTAAGTCACTGCAAAAACGGTAATTCCGCTATGTCATTATCGCGGCAGGATATTATACATTTGATCGGCGGCTTCAGTACAGTCTGAACCGGACGCTGCGGCAGGCCGGGCATGTCATATCGTCTGATGCCAGTATTGCCGATGAACGTTAATATTCGCTTCAAAAACGCTTCTCTGATGCTGAGCTATAATTAAATTTTACCGACGAGAAGGATACTTATATGGCTCCAGTCGCGAGTATATCAGGTGGCGTAATATTTATTATCATTGGCATCGTGATGCTGTGGTTATTACTCAAGGCTTATAAAGCCAATCAGAACAAGAAGTTCTTCACGCCGAGCAAATGTATGTTGCTCATCGGGACCGTCGTTTCTTTCGTTATTTCCATTGTATTTTTCACCTCATCGTCCTGATGCCAGCACCGGTTTCGTCACACTTACCGTTAACGCCCCGGCCTTAACCGGGGCCTGACGCCTGGCAGCCTCCCATCCGCGTCATCCTCGACTATCATTATTATTCGTTGGCTAACTGACCTTTTGATCGCCCATTTTTATGCGAGGTAACGCGATGCATTTCAACGCATTCACCACCAGCTGGGGGGCTAATTTCATTGCCGCCGGTACGGTTCACTTTCGGGTCTGGGCACCGGGTCAGGCAAAATTAACCTTGCGCCTTTCCGGCAAGGACACAGAAATGTCCGCTGCTGAAGACGGCTGGTTTGAACAGGTGGCAACCGGTGTTTCTGCCGGTGTGGCATACCAGTTTATTCTGCCCGATGGCATGGCGGTGCCTGATCCCGCTTCCCGTGCCCAGCAGGCAGGCGTCAACGGCCCTTCGCTGGTCACGTCTTCAGAAAGCTATCAGTGGCAGAACGCTGAATGGAAAGGACGTCCGTGGGAAGAGTCGGTGATTTATGAGCTTCATGTCGGCACATTTACCCCGCAGGGCACGTTCGCAGCGGCGATGGAGAAATTGCCTTATCTGGCTGAAACCGGCATTACCATGATTGAAGTGTTGCCACTGGCGCAGTTTGGCGGTCAACGCGGCTGGGGATATGACGGCGTGTTGCTGTACGCGCCGCATTCTGCTTACGGCACACCGGATGATTTCAAAGCTTTTGTCGATGCGGCGCACGGTCACGGCATCTCGGTGGTGCTCGATATTGTGCTCAACCATTTCGGCCCTGAGGGCAATTACCTGCCCTTGCTGGCGCCGCAGTTTTTCGATTCTGAACGCCAGACCGCCTGGGGCGCGGGCATTGCTTATGATCAGGAAGGTGCCCGTCAGTACATTACCGAAGCGCCGCTTTACTGGCTGAAAGAGTATCACCTTGACGGGCTGCGTTTTGACGCGGTCGATCAGATGAAAGACCCCTCAGACCCGCATATTCTGCCGGAGATCGCCCGGCGTATTCGCGCAGAAATCACCGGTCGCCACGTGCATCTGACCACCGAAGACAGCCGCAATATTACCTCTTTGCATCCGCGCACGCCCGCAGGTGATGTCCCGCTGTTTACCGCTGAATGGAATGATGATTTGCATAACGCGGTCCACGTGCTCAGTACCGGTGAAACGCACGCCTATTATCAGGATTTTGCCGCCGACCCCCTCGGGCTGGCCGCCCGCGCGTTCGCGGAAGGGTTTGCGTATCAGGGCGAAATTTCCCCGCAAAGTGGTAAGCCGCGCGGGGAAAAGAGCCGCGATCAGCCACCGGTCGCCTTTGTCGATTTCATCCAAAACCACGATCAGATTGGCAACCGCGCACAGGGTGACCGTCTGATCACGCTGGCAGGTGAACGTAAAACACGCGCCCTGCTGGCCGCATTACTGCTTTCACCTCATATTCCACTGTTATTTATGGGCGAAGAGTATGGCGAAACCCATCCGTTCCTGTTTTTCACCGATTTTGAAGGTGAGCTTGCGCAGGCGGTTCGTGAAGGACGCGCCAGAGAATTCGAAGGCCACAGCGGATATGGCAAGGAAAGCGTGCCCGATCCTAATGCCGTAGCGACGTTCGAAAGCTCTAAACTGGACTGGCAGAAACCCGCCAGCCCTGATGGCGTGGGCAGTCTGGCGCTGACCCGCACATTGCTTCAGCTGCGTCGTGAATATGTCGTGCCGTTACTCACGCCGGCGCAGGGTAACGTGGGCAAAATAGTGCAGGCGGCGGACGGTGTGCTCGCCGTCACCTGGACATTCTCCAAAGGCATCCTGTCTCTGACGCTCAATCTCGGGGAAACCACACAACCGCTGCCGGATCAACCGGGTGAAACGCTGTTTGCCTGGCCCGAATCGACAGAAGCGTCAGAACCCGGTTCCGTCATCGTCCGTCTTTTCAGGGGAGAATCAATGTGAACATACCCGCCGCGACCTACCGTATTCAGTTCCGCGATGGCATGGATTTTGATAAAGCAGTGGCACTGGTTCCTTATTTAAAGCGGCTTGGGATCAGCCATTTATATGCTTCACCGATTTTTACTGCGACTTCCGATTCCACGCATGGCTACGACATTACCGACGCCAACGAAATCGATCCGATAATTGGCGGACGTGCGGGATTTGACCGTTTGTCGCAGGCGCTGAAAGCCGCTGGTCTGGGACTGATCCTCGATATCGTGCCGAATCATATGGCCGCGTCGCTGGAAAACCCATGGTGGCGTGACGTGATTGAACACGGCGAAAAAAGCCGTTATGCACGGCATTTTGATATCGACTGGTCGCAGCGGCTGACCCTGCCTTTTCTCGGCGATACGTTTGAAGAGGTGCTGGAAAAAGGTGAAATCACCCTGAAGCCGGATCCCCGAACCGGTCAGCCTGCACTCGCCTATTTCGACACGTACTATCCTCTTGCGCCAGACACGCACGACGCCAGCGCAACCACGCCGGATAACGGCGCGCTGGCGGAGTTACATCAGCGCCAGCCCTACCGGCTGATGTCATGGCGCGATGCGCCGCGTGAACTTTCCTACCGGCGATTTTTTGAAATCACTGGCCTGGCGGGCGTGCGGGTGGAAGATGACGCGGTATTCGATGATACGCACCGGTTGATCCTCGAACTGGTGCATTCCGGCGCGGTGGACGGGTTACGGGTGGATCATGTGGACGGTCTTGCCGATCCGAAAGCTTATCTTGAACGTCTGCGGGAAAAGGCCGGTGCGGATTGCTACATCACGGTGGAGAAAATCCTCGGTAAAGGCGAACGTCTGCCCGCTGACTGGCCGGTTTCCGGCACCACAGGTTATGAATTTATCGCCGCACTTTCTGATGTGCTGGTCGAAGATGAAAACATCGCGGTGCTGCGCAATTTGTATGAAAACGTGGTCGGCAAGCCGGTAGATATGCGCGAAGAATTGCGCGCCGCCAAACTGATGATGGTGGAGAAAAATTTCGAAGGGGAATTCACTACGCTGTGCCAGCTGGCGCTGAATATTGCAGAAGCGGAAGACCACACCTGGGATGCCAACACCCTGCGGGCAGCGCTGCGTGAACTGCTGATCGCCTTCCCGGTGTATCGCACCTATGGCACATCGCGGGGACTGCCCGCGGATGACGCTGCCCTGCTGCATAACATTATCGGGAAGATCACCACCTCATCGCTTGCCGTACCGGCGGATATTCTCGAATTTCTGGCTCGTATTCTCTGTGCGCAAACACCGGAGTCCGTATCCGGTCAGGCTGACCAGTTCCGCACCCGCTTCCAGCAACTGACGGGGCCGCTGATGGCGAAATCCGTGGAGGACACGCTGTTCTTCCGCCAGCACATGGATCTGGCCCTGAACGAAGTGGGCGCAGAGCCTCTGCTGCGCAGGTTTTCCCTCGACCGGTTCCATCAGGAAATGGCCCGTCGGCTCGGGGAACAACCGGCAGCACTCTCCACCACGTCAACTCACGATACCAAACGCGGCGAAGATGCCCGCGCCAGACTGTTTACCCTCACCGAAGCGCCGGAACTTTGGGCCGAAAATGTCACCCGCTGGCATCAGATGAATCAGTCGAAAGTCATCACTTTGCCAGACGGCCCCGCACCGAAACTGACCGGCGCATGGATGCTTTATCAGGCGCTGGCCGGTGCATGGCCGGCAACACTGCATCCGGCCGATGAGGAAGGTTTGCGTGAACTCAATGAAAGATTCCAGCTATTCGTAGAAAAGGCGCTGCGTGAAGCCAAGCTGCGTACCAGCTGGGGTGACAGCAACGATGATTATGAAAACGCCGTACTCGGCTATGCCCGTCATCTGCTTTCTCCCGATAACAGTCTGTTTCTTAATGATTTTTACGCTGCCATCCGTCCCTTTATTCGCGCCGGGTTGGTGAACAGTCTGACCCAAACGGTGATCAAAATGATCGCGCCGGGTGCCCCGGATATTTATCAGGGCAGCGAAGTGCTCAATTTCAGTCTGGTGGATCCGGATAACCGGCGTCTGCCTGATTTCGATGAGCTGGATCGCCTGCTGGTTCAGGGAGAAAAACCGGCGTGGAACGATGAAACCGCGTGGACAAGCGGGCAGCTGAAACAACATATCGTTGCCGTTCTTGCCCGTTATCGTCAGCAAAAAACCGCGCTGTTTCTGCAAGGGGATTATCTCCCGCTGGAAACGACTGGCGACCACGCCGGTAAAGTCATCGCTTTTGCGCGGCAGGCAAACGGCGAAGCGGTGATTGTCGCCGCGCCCCGTCTGGTTTTTAATGAGCAAAAAGTCGGCTTTACTCAGCCCGCAGAGGGAGTTGATACGCAGGTGCTGCTGCCAGAATCACTGGCTCACCGCACCTGTCGTGACCTGCTCAGCGGCAGAGAAATCCACGTGACCGACCGGCTGGATCTCAGTACCTGGCCGCGTGATCAGCCGGTCGTGCTGTGCGCTTCACCACGTTGACGCAGGTCATTTAACCGGCGGTTTTTTAGGAATAAGCGGAATATTGTCCTGAGCTGGAAATTATCGACTAGGCTTAAAGTCGGTTAACAAAAGGAGAAAACCATGTCATCACATGATATCGATGCAGACGCAAACCATCTGGCAGATAAACTCGAAGACAAAGGCAAGCAGCTTGCCGGTGAAGCACAGAAACAATTTGGCGATTTTGTTGATTCTCCTAAGCACCAGATTAAAGGCGCAGCGCGGAAATACTCGGCTCAGGCCGGTGAAGTCGTCTCTGACGTCGCGGAGAAGATCAAAGAAAATCCCCTGTCCGGTCTGATCGCGGCAGGCGCAATTGGTGTTGTGCTGGGTTTACTGCTTGGCCGTAAGTAAGTGAGTAAGCTGGCATAGTCCGCATAAAAAAGGCCTTCGGGCCTTTTTTATTGCCTGAAAGACGCAATCCCGCCATCGTTCGCGCCACGCTTTGTCGTGAGAACCAGAATTCTCCTACACATTTCTGTCACAGTGGGAGTGTATAGTGAACATCTCTGTAGCAACCTACAGAAATCTCAAGACTTCCCCTTGTAACCTTAAAAACGCCCGTTTCCCCTGACGGGCTTTTTTATGCCTTGCAGAAAAAACCCGCCATTTCAGCGGGTCTTTGTTTAAAAAGATGTATGACGTAAATGACGCAGGAATTATCCGCGAATAAACGCCAGAATATCCTTATTGATCACGTCGGCGTGCGTGGTGTGCATACCGTGAGGATAGCCTGGATAAATCTTAAGGGTGCTGTCTGCCAGCAGTTTATCCTGCAGGAGAGCAGCATCTTTATAGGGTACAACCTGATCGTCATCCCCCTGCAAGACCAGCGTCGGCACAGTAATGGCTTTCAGATCGTCGGTCTGATCCGTTTCTGAAAACGCCTTGATTCCTTCGTAATGCGCATTGGCGCTGCCGGTCATACCCTGACGCCACCAGTTATTGATGGTGCCTTGTGACACTTCTGCCCCATCGCGGTTAAACCCGTAGAAAGGCCCGGAAGCGACGTCTAAATAAAACTGCGCGCGGTTTGCGGCGAGCGCACTGCGAAAACCATCGAAGACGGCAATCGGTGTACCGTCGGGATTAGCATCAGTTTTCACCATCAGCGGCGGAACCGCGCTGATCAGCACCGCTTTCGCCACACGCCCCTGTGGCTGGCCGTATTGCGCCACATAGCGGGCAACCTGCCCCCCGCCCGTTGAATGACCGATATGCACGGCATCATGCAGGTCAAGATGCTCGGCAACAGCGGAAGCATCGGACGCATAGTGATCCATATCGTTACCTTCACTGGTCTGATCCGAACGCCCGTGTCCACGACGGTCGATGGCGATCACACGAAAACCTTCGGCCAGGAAGAACAGCATCTGATTGTCCCAGTCATCCGCACTCAGCGGCCATCCGTGATGGAAAACAACCGGTTGCTTGTCTTTCGGACCCCAGTCTTTGAAGAAAATATTGACGCCGTCTTTCGTTTTAACAAAAGGCATAGAATGAACTCCTCAGCAGATTTTCGGGAAATCAGTATGGTTTGCAGGGCGAGGTTCAGATACAGGATGCTAAGAAAGCGTAGCAAAGCCCGCTGAAATTGCCTGCCTGAGGGCACATTTATCCGGCGATCACATCCTTCAGCCCTGAAGGCTGTTACGCCATAATTCCGGCAGTGCACTGATTAATCTGCCGGTGACCGGTTGCTTTGTCTGACCGGGCTGCCAGATAGCCACCATCGTAATGGTCAGTCCCTGATTGCCCACTTCCGTCTCAATCGCCTGCACATCCTTCCATGTCGATGCCTGATAATGTGTGGGTAAAAATCCCCACCCCTGCGCATTTTCCAGCAAACTGCGCAGCGCAGAACGCTCGTTGACATAAAGAGTATGCCCCGAAATTTGTAACCGGCGGGCAATTTGCTCATCATGTTTGTGATGCATGACCAGCTGAGGTTTCAGGGAAAGATTGAGCAACGTCAGCGGACGCTGCTGATGCTGAAACAAACCGCTTGCGGCGTAAAAATCCAGTTCAATATTGCCCAGCGCGCACCATTCCATATCCATCCCCAGCGCACGATTATTTGCCTGACAGACTGCAATCTGGGCCGTCCCGGCAGTCAGCGCCGCTTCGGCCTCTTCCCGCGATGCGCTCCATGCGCTGAAACGGATCCCCTCTTTCGACATCATCACGATAACTGCGTCGATAAACGCCTGCGAAACGAAGGGGTCGTAGACCATCACCAGTTCCTGCTGATCAGGCTGCGGCAGCGACTGCGCGTAAAACTCAAAGGCCTGAGCCTGACGCATCAGCAAATGTGCCTGCCGGTGGAGTTGCTGCCCTTGCTCCGTCAGCACTAGCGTGCGCCCCTGACGGATAAACAGCGGATACCCCAGCGCGTCTTCGAAATAATCAATTAAATCACGCAGCGTGGTGCGATCCTTACCCAGTGATAACGCGGCACGGGATAAATTGCCCATTTCAGCAACGCAGGCAAAAGCCTCTATCTGTGAGAAGGAATAACGTAACGCTGACATGTTCTGCTCCCTGTAAATGTCATTTTATTGGGGGATTTTCCCCCATCAGCTGATTTTTTTAAATCATTTACCCTCCTTATACTCATGTTTCCCGATACTCCGATGGATAAGTGAAAACATGAAAACATGGAATCATCCCCTCCTAAAACCTCTGATGCTGGCTGTAACCATGAGTGCAGCAGTCTCGTTTATGACGCCTGCTTCTGCAGAACAACCACTGGACTGCGGCGGTATCAAACTCAGCAACTGTCCGACGCCATTCGATAAGACGCTGCCGGATACCAAAGACATGCTGAACTGGGATCAGGCCGCCCGTGTCATCGGTTTTCGTAACGACTACCGCAATTATGCTGGCGACGTTTTCCGTCATGGCAAGGCTACGCCATTCGTACAGGCAGAAAAACAACTTCAGGATCCGACGTACAGCGTGAACGGTAAAACCTATACGCTGCAGGATTACCTGAAGCGTGAAAATGTAACCGGCATGCTTGTGCTGAAGAACGGCAAAATCGCGTACAAATATCTGGGCGAAGGCAATACAGACCACACCTTGTGGACATCGCGTTCTGTAGGGAAATCCGTGGTGTCAACACTGGTCGGGATTGCGATCAAAGAGGGAAAAATCAAATCACTGAATGACCTCATCACCGATTACGAGCCGGACCTCAAAGGCACCGCGTGGGAAGGCGTCACGCTGCGCCAGCTTATTCAGCACACCTCCGGCGTGGCATGGAATGAGGACTACACTAATCCTGAATCAGATTTTGCTCATCTCACCCAATGTGAAGCGCAGCCGGGCACCTACGATTGCGTTCGTAAAATCATTACGGGTTTGAAACGCGCGCATTCGGCGGGTGAATCCTGGTCGTATTCTTCTGGCGGTGCATGGCTGCTGGGCGATGTGCTGGAAAAAGCCACCGGTATGCCGCTGGCGAAATATCTGGAAAAAACCCTCTGGCAGCCTTACGGCATGGCCCAGGATGGCGTCTGGCACTCGTATCAGCAGGGAAAACATGACGTAGGGGCGCACGGCTTTAACGCGACGTTAGAAGACTGGGGACGTTTCGGCGAGTTTGTAATGAGCGGCGGCCAGTTGCCGGACGGTAAAACAATTCTGCCTGAACACTGGCTGGAACAGGCGGCAGACTGGAATAAGGCGAAGAATTCGGTTTCAGCTGCGCATCCGGAAGGGATGTACGGCTATCAGTGGTGGAATAATGCCGTGCCCGCCAATGCCAAAAACGTCACGCCAGCGCCGTCTGAATCGCTAAAAGGTTCGATGTGGGCGCTGGGTATTTATGGTCAGGTGATTATGGTGAATCGCGCAGAAAATCTGGTTATTGTTCAGTGGTCAACATGGCCGCAGGCAGAACCTGATTTCAGCGCGCAACCGCTGGAAGCGTCGCTGATGTACAGCGCCATCGCACAGCAGTTACGTTAATCAGATCCAAAAAAGACAGGGTTGCAGCGTTTCGATATGCGGCAAACCTGTCTTTTTATCCTAACCCTGCGGTTTTGCGCTGGCAGCTTCCCATTCTCCGAAGCCACTTTTCTCCGGTGTTTTAACAATCATATTTGGCAGCGCCATCTCAATACCGTTTTCCATGAGCTTTTCGATAATGCGGATATTAATTTCCTGCTGGATATCCATATATTTATTGTAGTCGGCGGTATTAACGATATGAACCACCTCAATATTCAAACGGTCGGTGCCAAAACCCAGCAGATGAGCCCGGTCAAATTTGGTTTCGCCGACATCGATAATAATCCCTTTGACCATGTCACCGATATTGCGCAGCTTATCCGGCGGCGTATTGATGGCGATACCAAAATTAAACACGATGCGGCGGGTCTGCATACGCTTGTAATTATGCAGCGTCTGCTGAAGCAAAATGGCATTCCCGCAGACAATCTGTTCCCCGCTCAGGCTGCGGATGCGCGTGGTCTTCAGGCCAATATGTTCCACCGTACCGGCGACATCATTGAACACCACAAAATCACCAATTTCGAAAGGTTTATCAAAGCCAATCGACAGCGAGGCAAACACATCGCTGAGGATGGTCTGGATAGCCAGCGCGATAGCAATACCGCCCACGCCCAGACTGGCGACCAGCGCGGTAATGTTGACGCCAACGTTAGCCAGAATGGATAACAGCATTACCGACCAGACCATCGCGCGGAATATCAGACCGGTGATCACCAGCGTCACCGGATTTTTGTTCATGCCCGGCTGCCGCATGATATGCCGCAACCACGACACCACACCCTGATCGAGCCATAGCGCCATTTGCAGCGCCAGCACCAGAAACCACGCATGGCTGATGGTGTTGTAGAGATTGTCCGGCAGATTGACGAACCGCAGGCTGAACAGGAATGCGGCGACAAATATCAGCAGATTATTAGTGCGGTTGAGCATATCGCCCAATATAAATCGCATTCTGTTGGTCGCCGGATGCACCTCTCCCCAGCTCTTAACGCCTTTGCGCAGAAACGACAGTAACCAGCTCAGCAGCCAGTAAGTCACCAGCGTAACCACCACCATCGTCGCGACGCCAATCCAGAATGCCGGTGTCATCACCAGCGCGATAAAATTGAAGTGTGACGGAAAATTCATCGTCCCTCCCCGTTTTCAGCACAAAGTACCAGTATAGGAAACGAGGCCCGGGCGATCGAAAGAATAGGAAAGTTCGGTGAATAGGCGGGTTGTTACAACTTAACAGAACGGATCCAGAACTAACCCCGATAACAAACTTCTGAAAATAACCTTTCGCACCTTTAGTGCTTTCTCCCCATTATTTCCAGGGCGTATTTTAGCGTTTCGACAAACGTAGGATAAACAGTGTTTTTACTTTGGAGCCGTTATGAGTTGGAACAGGGACGCAGCAGTTTCGCACATACGAACACACGCGAGCGGAGGTTCACTAAGCCGCTGTGCTGAATACACCAGACAAGCTATTGAAGCGGGAGGCACAACCCTTGACCGGACTGCAAATGCTAAAGATTATGGAGCACCGTTAGAGCGTGCCGGTTTTCGTGAATTACCTCGGGGTTCAACGCTTCAACCAGGGGATGTAGCAATTATCCAGCCCTACACAGGGGGAAACCCGTCAGGTCATATGACCATGTTTGACGGCACAACATGGTATTCAGATTTCAGACAACGCACGATGTATCCGGGTGGGGGCTATCGCAGAGCCCAACCCGCTTATAAAATTTACAGGAAGTAATAATGCGCATACTTGCCATGTTGTTCATCACACTGCTGACCGCATGCACCTCTCCCCGAACAGATGACCAAAAGGCCATTCAGCAGGTCACTGACTTTTATCATTATTACCTGAACACGTTCATGAGTTCTCCTTCGCCAGCCCTCCAGTCGGCTGAAATGCGTCGCTATGTCGCCACAGACACTCTTAAGCAGCTGGAAATAATCAGCAAACTTCCGGAACCTGATATTTTTAATGTTGATTATTTCACTTACTCACAAGACTATGATCCCGCGTGGATTGCCGCATTCAAAACAGGTGATGTCCGTGATCTGATGGGGGGTAAAGTCGTCGATGTCTGGCTCGGAATTCAGGATGGAAAACACGAACATTTAGCAGCTTATGTCAGGCTGGAGGAGAACAAGTGGAAGATATATCGTGTGCGTGATATCTCAAATAAATTTGAATCCCCTATTTTCGATAATTTCACTATAGAAAATATCCGCACTAACAGCATGTCTGAGTGAATCTTCACAAATAAAAAAACCGGTGACACTTTCGTATCACCGGCTTTTGGCTGCGTCTGGGCGCAGAACTAAAACTTACTGGTTCAGCAGTT
This sequence comes from Rahnella sp. ATs2, assembly GCF_051851855.1. Lineage (NCBI taxonomy): Bacteria > Pseudomonadati > Pseudomonadota > Gammaproteobacteria > Enterobacterales > Yersiniaceae > Rahnella > Rahnella sp. ATs2. Next base: position 123,786 of record NZ_JBLYPL010000003.1, read on the forward strand.
GCTGTGCGGTTTTCTCAACCAGCGCCAGCAGAACTTTTACGTCTTCCAGCGTCACCGTCGGGTTCAGCAGAGTCAGTTTCAGGCAGGTCACGCCGTTATGCTCCGTCACGCCTACGTTGGCGCGACCAGATTCCAGCAGCGCATCGCCGATTTTCTGGTTCAGCAACGCGATCGCCGCATCGCTGCTGCCCGCCAGTTGCTCAGGACGATAACGGAACAGCACGCTCGCCAGCTGCGGCTTCATCACCAGTTCCAGCGCGGCTTCAGAGGTCACATACTGCGCGACTTCCTGCGCCATCGTCACACCGTGATCGATGATGGCGGCATACTGTTTCTGCCCTAATGCTTCAAGACCCATCCACAGTTTCAGTGCATCGAAACGGCGGGTGGTTTGCAGTGATTTGGACACCAGATTCGGTACGCCAGCCGCTTCGTCGAACTCAGAGTTCAGATAAGCCGCCTGATAGCGCATCAGCTCGTAATGACGTTCTTCTTTAAGCAGGAACGCGCCACAGCTGATGGTCTGGAAGAACTGTTTGTGGAAGTCCAGAGTGATGGAATCCACTAACTCGATGCCGTCCAGATAGTCGCGGTATTTTTCGGACAGCAACAGAGCACCGCCCCACGCCGCATCCACATGAACCCAAATCTGATGCTCAGCGGCCAGTTCAGCAATGGCGCGCAGCGGGTCGATAGCACCGGCGTCGGTGGTCCCGGCGGTCGCCACGATCGCGAGTATCTGATCGCCATTGGCCTGCGCCTGTGCGACTTTCTCGCGCAGATCGTTGAGATCCATACGCGCGAACTCGTCGGTTTTCACCAGCGTCACGCACTGATAACCCAGACCGAGCAATGCCATGTTCTTCTGCACAGAGAAATGCGCGTTTTCAGAGCATAACACTTTAACTTTACGCAGATTTCCGACCAGACCATCCTGCTGAATGGAATGACCCTGACGGGCAAAGAAGGCATCACGCGCCAGCATCAGACCCATCAGATTGCTCTGGGTGCCGCCGCTGGTGAACACGCCCGCGTCGCCAGCCTGATAGCCAACCTGAGTACGCAGCCATTCGATCAGTTTCATCTCGATGATGGTCGCTGACGGGCTTTGATCCCAGGAGTCCATACTCTGGTTAGTGGCGTTGATCAGCACTTCCGCGGCCTGGCTGACAACCAGGCTCGGGCAATGCAGATGCGCAACACACTGCGGATGATGTACAGACAGGCTGTCTTTTAAAAAGTATTCAATGGCGCGTTCAATCGCGGCCTGGTTACCCAGGCCGTTTGGATTGAAGTCCAGTTTGATACGTTCACGCAGCTCAGCAACGGTTTTGCCCTGATACATCTCAGGTTGTTGCAGCCACTGCACAACAGCTTCACTGCTCTGCGCAATGGCTTGCTGATAGGCTTCAGTGCTTTGCGCTGAACCTGCCAGAATCGGGTTTAACTCGGACATCAGAATCTCTTACTCCGCTCAGACAGGCTTGACGCCAGCCGCTAACAGCGCCTGCTCAAACTTATCGAGGAAAATACCCAGCTCATCATTGGTGATCAGCAGGGAAGGCAACAGGCGAAGAACGCAACCATTACGGCCACCGCGTTCGAGGATCAGGCCTGCTTCGAAGCATTTTTTCTGCAACAGGGCAGAAAGCTCGCCGTCAGCCGGGTAGCAACCCATATGATCCTGCGCTTCGTTCGGTTTCACGATCTCGATACCGATCATCAGACCCAGACCGCGCACGTGACCAATTACCGGATAACGTTTCTGCATCTCAGCCAGTTTGCCTTTCAGCCACTCGCCCTGTGCAGCCACTTTCTCGGCAATTTTTTCTTCTTTCAGGATTTTCAGCGTGGTCAGGCCGGTCGCCATCGCCAGCTGGTTGCCGCGGAAGGTCCCGGTGTGGTGACCCGGCGCCCAGGCGTCGAACTCTTTTTTGATACCCAGAACAGCCAGTGGCAGACCACCGCCCACCGCTTTAGACATCACAATGATGTCCGGCTCAATACCTGCGTGTTCGAAGGCGAACTGTTTGCCGGTACGGCAGAAACCCGCCTGTACTTCATCGAGGATCAGCAGAATGCCGTGTTCCTGAGTTACTTTACGGATGCGCTGCAACCACTCAGCCGGAGCCGGGTTCACGCCGCCTTCGCCCTGAACGGCTTCCAGGATCACAGCCGCAGGTTTGCGCACGCCGCTTTCCACGTCGTTGATCAGGTTTTCGAAGTAGTAAGTTAATGCTTTGACGCCAGCGTCACCGCCAATGCCCAGCGGGCAGCGGTACTGGTGCGGATAAGGCATAAACTGCACTTCCGGCATCATGCCGTTAACCGCTTCTTTCGGAGACAGGTTACCGGTCACCGCCAGCGTGGCGTGGGTCATGCCGTGGTAGCCACCAGAGAAACTGATGATACCGGTACGGCCAGTGACTTTCTTAGCCAGTTTCATTGCCGCTTCAACAGCATCAGCACCGGACGGACCGGTGAACTGCAGGCAATACTCTTTGCCCTGTTGTGGCAACACAGAAAGCAGATATTCGGAGAACTGATCTTTCAACGGTGTTGTCAGATCCAGTGTATGTAACGGCAAGCCGCTGGTAATGACATTTTGGATGCTTTGCAGCACGTCAGGATGATTATGTCCCAGAGCCAGCGTACCCGCGCCTGCCAGGCAATCAAGATATTGATTATTCTCAACATCAGTGATCCACACGCCATTGGCTTTCGCGATTGCCAGAGGCAATTTACGAGGATAGCTCCGAACATTCGATTCAAATTCAGCTTGTCTCGCCAAATAGGTTTCATTGTTTCCGTTTAATGAATTCGCACCTAAACTGTCAATACGGACTTTATCCGTCATCATATCTCTCCTACAACCGCGGGTTATTGGTAACGCCGCAATTGAATAAATGGAATTTAAAAGTAAGTACCCTGTGAAAAACGCGGCCAATATATGGCTTTTTTGCCCCCACCTCAATAATTTATTTTGTATAGAATTGTTTATTCTTTTGCATACTAATCAATATGTTGCTGATTTAATGAACGATCGTGCTGAGTTAAGCCCATTACGAGGTCATTAATAAAGGCCTAAAAAGCACTTCCGGCCTGTTAAACACAGGCTAAACAGGGATCCCGGCAGGCACTTCCTGCTGACGAAATCGCAAAGAGGTTTGGCCAGATAGCCGTGACGCCGCACGGGTTGGGATACCCGGATCAGACGTCATAGTGAATATTGCAATTATAGTCTCGGGGACAGCAGACGGGCGTCAATAATAATTATATCGCCAGTAACTGGCTGAATATTGGCCTGATATAAATGTTTAAATATATTACAACGAGATCAATTCCACTTAGGGACGAAATAATCCGGACTTTTATTACTGCTTATTAAAACCGTTAATACAGGGCCACTTTTCAAGGATATAACAACGGCCTCATATTGATTCATGAATCCTGCTCATAAGCTCTTGCAGATAACCCCCTCTAATCTTATGAAAGTTCAGCGTCTAGTATTACTGACACTACATCACCTGCCGTTGCCCGCAACGGGAAATCCCAAAATCCCATAATCACAAGATGACAGGATTTCAGAAATTAATAAGAGGAAAACCACATGCAAAAACGTCTGCTGGGAAAATCCGGCCTTGAAGTCTCATCACTCGGTTTGGGTTGTATGGGTCTGAGCCATGGCTACGGGCCTGCCACAGGAACCAAACAGGCGGTTGAACTGATCCGCGCTGCCGTCGAACGGGGCGTCATTTTCTTTGATACCGCTGAAGTTTATGGCCCTTATCTCAATGAAGAAGTGGTTGGCGAGGCGCTGGCACCGGTTCGTGACAAAGTAGTGATAGCGACAAAATTTGGTTTCACTTTCGGCGATGATAATAAGCAGCAAATCCTTAACAGCCGCCCGGAACATATCCGCCAGGCCGTTGAAGGCTCGCTGAAGCGTCTGAAAACCGACGTTATCGACCTGCTCTATCAGCACCGTGTTGACCCGGATGTACCGATTGAAGACGTCGCCGGTACGGTGAAAGAGCTGATCAGCGAAGGTAAGGTGAAGCATTTCGGACTGTCTGAAGCGGGCGCGCAGACCATCCGCCGTGCGCACGCGGTACAACCGGTGACCGCACTGCAAAGTGAATATTCGATGTGGTGGCGTGAGCCGGAGCAGGAAATCATCCCCACGCTGGAAGAACTGGGCATCGGCTTTGTGCCATTCAGTCCGCTCGGTAAAGGCTTTCTGACCGGATCGATTACCGCAGATTCAACGTTCGGCAGTGATGATTTCCGGAGCCTTGTGCCACGTTTTTCTCCGCAAGCACTGGCGGCCAATCAGCAATTGATCACAGTTATTCACCAGATTGCTCAGGACAAAAAAGTGACGCCCGCGCAGATAGCGTTAGCCTGGCTGCTGGCACAGAAACCGTGGATAGTGCCGATCCCGGGCACCACTAAACTCCACCGTCTGGAAGAAAATCTCGGCGCTGCTGAGGTCACGCTGTCAGACGCCGAACTGCGCACCATAGCCACCGCACTGGAGACCGTGAAAGTTCAGGGCGACCGTTATCCGGCTTCACTGATGGCACGCGTTGGCCGCTAACCGGATCAGGCGTTAAACAGACACAATAAAGGGTCCCTGCGGACCCTTTTCTTATTGTTTCAATTAATCTTTATGTGCGTGGATCAATAACCCTGCGTCACTATCTTGGCCGCACTGGCGAGCACATCACGACGGGATTTTGCATCTTTTTCGGGTTGGGTGAAATACGTCACCAGCACCAGCGGCGCTTTGTTTTCTGGCCAGATCACTGCGATATCATTGGTCGTGCCGTAATCGCCGCTGCCGGTTTTATCGCCGACAATCCAGGTCGCCGGTAATCCTGCGCGGATGCTCATCGCGCCGGTGGTATTCCCTTTCATCCATTCCACCAGTTGTGCGCGCTGCGGTTCCGCCAGCGCGGAGCCCAGCGTCGCGTGTTGCAGGCTCAGCGCCATCGCACGCGGTGACGTGGTGTCGCGCTCATCGCCCGGAATGGCGGTGTTCAGCGTCGGTTCGGTGCGATCCAGACGGAATGTGTTGTCGCCCAGCGTACGCGCATAATCGGTGACTTTGTGTGGCCCGCCGAGATGTTCGATAAGCTTATTCATGGCGGTGTTATCACTGTATTGCAAGGCCGCTGCCGCCAGTTCGCCAATCGTCATACCCTCTTTGAGATGCTTTTCGGTAATCGGGTTGTAATTCACCAGATCCGATTTTTTCAGCCCGACATGTTGGGTAAGGAGATTTTTCTTCACTTCGCTCTCTTTCAGGATCGCCGAAGCCGCCATGAATTTGCTGGTGCTGCACATCGCAAAACGTTCATCCGCACGATAAGCAATTTGAGAGTTGTCCGCCGTATCAATCAGCATCACGCCAAGACGTCCGCCGCTTTCTTTTTCCAGCGCCGTCAGCTGTTGCTGAACTGACGTCATTTTCGTCGCAGTTTGCGCCCAGGACGGCGCGCTGAATGCGAGCATTGGCACCACAGCCGCTGCCATCAGCACGGTTTTACGCAGGGTATTTTTCATCATCAAAGCCTTCTCCTTTATATTGGCGAAGGGATTATGGCAAAAGCTGACACATAAAGTAAAAAACCCGACAGAATTTGTCGGGTTTCAGACGTAAAACAGAAATTTTTCAGAAACTATGCGGAAGTTTAAAAGGTTTCCCAGTTACCTTCTTCAACGGCAGGAACCGGCTGGCGGTTTGACAACAAGGCCGGTGTTTTCGCGTGAGCAGCCTTACGCACCGCCGCCGTCGCAGAACCTGCGCTGACTTTAAAGATGCTGATGGCTTGTGATAAACGCTCCGCCTGCTCATTGAGAGAATACGCTGCCGACGACGCTTCCTGAACCAGTGCGGCGTTCTGCTGCGTCACTTCATCCATCTGCGTAATGGCTTTATTAATTTCCTCAATGCCGGTGCTTTGTTCGTTACTGGCGATAGCGATTTCGCCCACAATATCGGTCACGCTTTTCACGCTGGACACCACTTCCGCCATCGTCGAACCGGCTTTGGCGACCAGTTGCGTGCCGTTATCCACTTTCGCTACAGAATCGTCAATCAGCACTTTGATCTCTTTCGCAGCACTGGCAGATCGTTGCGCCAGATTCCGCACCTCAGAAGCCACTACCGCAAAACCGCGCCCCTGCTCACCGGCACGCGCGGCTTCAACCGCAGCATTCAGCGCCAGAATATTGGTCTGGAAAGCAATACCGTCAATTACGGCAATGATATCGACGATTTTGCGTGAAGACGCGTTGATGCCTTCCATGGTGTGAACCACTTCGCCCACCACTTCTCCGCCCTGCACAGCCACGCGGGAAGCCTGCGCCGCCAGCTGATTGGCCTGACGCGCGTTATCGGCATTCTGCTTCACAGTCGCGGTCATCTGCTCCATGGCCGACGCCGTTTCTTCCAGCGAACTGGCCTGCTGTTCGGTGCGTGAAGACAAATCCAGGTTTCCGGCCGCGATTTCACCCGAGGCGCTGTGGATCGCGTTGGTACCCGCGCGCACTTCGGTCACAATCTTCAGCAGGTTTTCGTTCATGTTTTTCAGTCCCTGCATGAGCTGACCGGTTTCATCGTTTGAAGTCACGTGGATTTGCGTGGTCAGATCCCCTGCCGCGACGTTTTCTGCCACTTTTACGGCAGTATGCAGCGGACGGGTGATAGAACGGGTGAGGAAGAAGCCCAGCGCGGCCGCCACCAGAATCGCCAGCGCGGAGAAAATCAGTGTCAGCTGAATCGCCGTTGCGCCATCGGCAATCGCCGTTTTGCCTTCGCTCTGTAACTGCTGATCCTGCGAGTCGGCAAACGCCGTTGCCAGATCCAGATAAGCATTTTGTGACGTAGTCAGTTTGCGCAGAACGAATTCCGTCGCGCCGTCCATATCCCCGGCACGCGCTAAATTGACCAGTTGTTCTTTCGCAGCTTCAAAGGTGTCACTCGCATCCTGCAATGCTTTAATCTTTTGCTTGCCTGTCACCGTCGTCTGGATAGCGGCGATTTTATCCATCGCTAAATTAGTTTGTTTAACGGTGTCATCAAGCTGCAAATAACGTTTTTTATTTTGCTCAGGATTTTTGGTATCGATGACAATACCGCGTAGATATTTAATCTGATCGTTCACCCCGTCACGGACATCAAATGCCAGCCGCACTTTGACATAACGGTCGCTGACTATTTGTTCGATAGTGCTGTTAATACTGCTTATTTTCGTCACTGCCGTTACGCTGACGATGATCAGCAGCAGTATCACCAGACTAAATGCCGCACCCAGACGGGCACCGACACGCATATTGTTGATCGCTTTAAACATTCCTTCTCCCTTGTTTCCTGGCCAATAAAATAAATACAATGAAAAAATATTTCAAAATATTGATTACATAGAGGAACTACTTTGCAGATATTTATTTAATCCAACAGGGTTATCGGTATAAATAAAGGAATCTTTAGCGAAGAGGATATTAGGAAAGTGTAAATAAGGATGACCTGATAAGGCATGTTACTGAACAAAAAATTTCTCCTCCCCGGCGAAGGGGAGGACGAGTATTAATTAGCAAACATTTCTTCCAGCCAGCCGACCCGCATCTCAGGTACGGAGTGCAGCAATTCACGGGTGTAATCGTCCAGCGGCTCGGCCAGAGTGGAGCTGACCGGGCCCTGGCGCACAATCACGCCCTGTTTAAGCACCGCGACGTCATCGGCGACTTCCCGCACCACCTGCAAGTCGTGAGTGATGAACAGATAAGAAATGCCGGTGTCTTGCTGGATCTGGCGCAGTAAAGCCAGCACATCGCGGGCGACCAACGGGTCGAGTGCCGAGGTGGGCTCATCACAAACGATAACTTTGGGTTCAGCCGCCAGCGCCCGCGCGATACAAACGCGCTGTTTCTGACCGCCGGAAAGCGCATCCGGAAAACGCCCGGCCAGTTCAGCATTAAGCCCGACTTGCGCCAGCAAAGCTTTTACCCGCGCCTCACGCTCACTGCGGTTCAGCGTGGTAAAGCACGCCAGCACGCGCGAAATCTGGCCGCCGATACGCTCTTTCGGGTTAAGCGCCGTATCAGGGATCTGATGGATCATCTGCACATCGCGCAATTGCACGCGGCTGCGCTGACGCAGTCCGGCGGGCAGCAAGGTCTGCTCAAGGCTGACATCTCCTGATTCCGGCACCAGTAATCCGCAAATCACTTTACCGAGGGTCGATTTGCCTGAACCCGATTCACCAATGACCGCCAGCGTGCGGCCTCGTGGCAAACTGAGTGAGATGTTTTGCAGCACTGGCTGCGCGTGATAGCGGGCGCTGACATTACTGATGGTCAGCATCAGCGGCGCGTCGCCGGTTTGCGGTGTTTTAGTCTTGCCCTGCGCCTGTAACAGGCGGCGGGTGTAATCCTGCTGAGGCTCAGCCAGCAGTTGTGCCGTCGGCGCGTGCTCCACCATTTTGCCGTGCTGCAATACCATAATGTGATGGCTTATCTGCGCGACCACCGCCAGATCATGGCTGATATAAATCGCCGCCACGCCGGAAAGGCGAATGACATCGCTGATAGCCTTAAGCACGCCGAGCTGCGTGGTAACATCCAGTGCCGTCGTCGGCTCATCGAAAATCAGCAATTCCGGCCCCGCGCAAAGTGCCATCGCAATCATCGCCCGCTGTAACTGGCCGCCGGAAACCTGATGCGGATAGCGCTGATAAAACTGCTGCGGCTCCGGCAAACCAAGCTGTTCGAACAGCTCAATTGCCCTCGCCTGCGCCTGCTGGCGGTTAAAAATATTGTGTTTCAGCGCTGCTTCAATCACCTGCTCGCCGAGCGTTATCGCCGGATTAAACGCCGCACCGGCAGATTGCGCCACATAGGCAATTTGCCTGCCGCGCACCTGACGCAGCTGTCGGTCAGAAAGCTGCGTCAGGTCCTGCCCGCTGAAGGCAATCTTGCCTGACTGAATGCGCATCCCCTGACGGCAATGCCCGAGGATTGCCAGTCCGATGGTCGATTTGCCCGCACCTGATTCACCAATCAGTCCGAGCACTTCGCCGCGTCTGACGGTAAAAGAGACATTATCCACCAGCGTGCGCGGACTTTTTCCCTGCGAAACCACACACAAGTTTTCAACGTTCAGTAACGGTTCATTCATGCTTTTTTCCCCCAGACGCGACGCTGACCGCTCATCAGCCAGTCCGCCACTGCGTTGACCGCCAGCGCCAGCACGGCAATGGCACCGCCTGGAATTAATGCCGCCCAGACACCAAACAGAATGCCGTCTTTGTTATCGCGTGCCAGTCCGCCCCAGTCCGCGGTCGGTGGCTGAACACCTAAACCGAGGAAAGACAGCGCGGAAAGGAACAGCAAGATGAAGATAAAACGCAGGCCGAATTCGGCAATTAACGTCTGTAAAGCATTCGGTAAAATGACCCGCCACAGGATCCAGCCGAGGCTTTCGCCGCGCAGACGCGCCACATCGACAAATTCCATCACGCCGATATCCACCGCGAGAGAGCGTGCCACACGCAGTACGCGGGTGGATTCCAGCAGGCCGAGCACCAGCGTCAGCACCAGAATGGTTTTAGGTAACACAGCCAGCACGATCAGTGCCAGGATCAGCGTCGGGATCGCCATCACGATATCGTTGCAGCGGGAAATCACCTGATCCAGCCAGCCACCGCGCAGTCCGGCGATAAAGCCCAGCGTACAGCCGACGATAAACGCCACCAGCGCCGCAAGCGCGGTCACGCCCAGGGAAACGCGTGTGCCCCAGATCAGCCGGGAAAGCAGATCACGTCCGAGATTATCGGTGCCAAGAAGTGCGTTGGGTCCCGGTAAATCCCACGACATACCGAACGTCTGATCCGGTGCATGAGGCGCCAGCCACGGAGCAAAAATGGCGATAACAATAAACAGACTCAGCACCAGCAGGCCGAGAATCGAAGCAGGTTTTAAAGCAGGCATGACAACTATTCCTAAGATTCAGCGGTTGTGGCGTAAACGCGGATTTGAGATCAGCGCCATCACATCTGCCAGCAAATTCAGCAGGATATAAATACCGGCCAGTAACAGCGCGCAGTCCTGCATCACCGGAATATCACGCTTGCTGATGCTGTCGACCATGTATTGTCCGAGTCCCGGATACACAAACACGTTTTCGACAATCACCACGCCAACCATCAGATACGCCAGATTAATCGCCACGACGTTAATAATCGGCCCGATAGCATTGGGTAAAACGTGACGCCACAAAATGCGCGACGGCGACAACCCTTTCAGCAGCGCAGTGTCGACATACGCCGAACTTTGCGCAGCACGGGTCATGTTGCTCATATGCCCGAGGATCGCCAGCACCAGCGTGGCACACGGCAGGGAAATCGCAGAAAGTTTGGCCGTCAGCGGCATATCTGCCGTGATACTGCTGTTGCTTGGCGCCCACGCCAGCGTGATGGCAAAAATCAGGATCAGCAGATAACCGGAGAAAAACTCAGGCAGCGCAACCGTCGCACGGGTGATCACATTGAGCAGCGTATCGATAACACTGCCGTGATAGCGCACTGAGATAAACCCGATCAGCAGCGCCAGCGGAACCGCAATCGCCGCGGTGCATCCGGCCAGAAACAGCGTATTGCCCAGACGGGTAAACAGCGGACCGCTGATGGCTTCACGGGTAGAAAAACTGGTGCCGAAATCACCGTGCAGCACGCCAAACAACCAGCTCAGATAGCGACTGACAGCCGGTTTATCCAGCCCGAGCTGGAGATTCAGTTCGCGAATGGCATCCGGCGTCGCGCTCTGGCCCAGAATGGCCGTCGCGGCATTTCCCGGCAGCAGCTGCACACCGGCAAAAATCAGCACCGAGACCGCGAGTACCACCAGCACGCCATAAAACAGGCGCACCAGCACCATGCTCAGAAGGCCGGAATGAGGTTGCGAAAAACGGCCCGCAGGCCGTTGAGTCGCTTTCTGTTGTGCAGATAAGTCAGACATATTTTTACCCGGTTCAGCCTTCGATCCAGACTTTTTCCGCCGCGCGGTTGCCACTCAGCGGCATCCCCGGAACGGAGGTAAACCCTTTGATTTTGGAAGAACAGCCGTCGAGCGCATCGGCATACAGCGGAATGATTTCGCTGCCCTGATCGACCAGCATCACCTGAATATCGTGATAAATCTGCTTGCGGCGCGCTTCGTCCGGTTCACCGCGTGCGGCTTTCACCATCGCATCGAACTCAGGCACATGCCACGCCGATTCGTTCCACGAAGACTGGCTGGTGAACACCAGTGAAAGCAGCGCATCGGCAGTCGGACGGTTCGCCCAGTTAGACGAAACAAAGGCTTTCTTCTGCCAGATGTCATTCCAGAACGCATCGTCCGGCACGCGTACCACATTCAGGTTAATGCCCGCTTTGGCCGCGGATTGCTGATAAATCTGACCGGCATCGACTGCGCCGGGGAAACCGGCATCCGCCACATTCAGCATCAGCGGACCGCTGAAACCAGACTTCTTCCAGTGGAATTGCGCTTTTTCTGGGTCGTACGGCCGCTGCGGAATGTCTTTCGCGAAGTAACGGTTCGACGGGAAGATCGGGTTGTCATTCGCCACGCTGGCATAACCGCCGAGCACGGTGTCGATTATTTTCTGACGATCAATGGCGTATTTCAGCGCCAGACGGCCATCAACATTATCGAACGGCGCGAGATTCGACAGCCCCGGGAAGGTGTAAATCATGCTGTCTTTGGCACGCACCAGTTTCAGGTTCGGCATACGCTCGATGCGGCTGACAATGCGCGGATTCACGCGGTTAATCAGTTGCGCCGATCCGCTGACCAGCGCGGCCACACGGGCAGTAGAATCGTTCATTGCCAGCGTTTCGACCGAATCGACATGACCGCGTTCGCTGTTCCAGTAGTTCGGATTGCGTTTGGTCAGCGTGGTGACGCCTGGCTGGAATTTCTCCAGGATAAAGGCGCCGGTACCGATGCCTTTATCAAAGCTTTCGTTTTCAGCGGTAATGGCGAAATGCACGGCGCTCAGCAGCCAGACGAATTCGACGTCCGGCGCGGTGAGTTTGATCGTCACTTCATGTTCACCGGTGGCTTCAATGGAACTGACCGGATCCAGATACCCTTTCACCGGCGACGTGGATTTCTCGCCACGATGGTGATTAAGGGAATACACCACGTCTTTCGCGCCCAGTGAGCGACCGTCATGGAACTGCACGCCCTGACGTATTTTCAGCACCCAGGTTTTGCTGCCGTCAGTGGAAGCCCACGACTCGGCCAGCGACGGCGCGAGCTTCGCGTTTTCGTCGATTTCCACCAGATTGTTAAACATCTGCGAGCCGACGAAATACATATAAGTTTCGAACCAGAACGCAGGATCCAGACGGTCAGTACTTGAGGCGTTATCCACGCCGACGACCAGATGGCCGCCCTTTTTCGGTTTATCTGTCTCCGCAGCAAAAGCATTTCCCAGCCACAGAGAATGCGTTGCCGCAGCAACGGTAAGTGCCCCCGCACTTTTAATAAACGAACGACGATCAATCATGTGTTTCCCCTGTCTCCGAAGGATGCCTTCAGAATAAAAATGTGATTTTTTCTTTTTATGGACGTTATTTAACGAAGGCTTTTTTCAGCGCCGCAATATGTTCCGGCCCGATGCCGCAGCAGCCGCCAACCATCGTTGCGCCCTGCGCCACCCAGTCTTTGGCGAAATCGAGGTATCCGGCAGGATCGGTGTCCTGACGCATTTTGCTCAGCCCTTCGTTGGCACCGCGCGTGTTATCGGAAGGTTCAAAGGCGTTGGCATAGACACCGATATCAAGCGCCGATCCCTGCGCGGTCAGTGCAGCGCGTGCGGTTTTCACCGCCGTCGCCATGACTTCCGGTCGGCTGCAATTGAACAGCACCGCACCGGCAGAAATCCGCAGTGCAGCATTCACCGCCTCAGCAATGGATTCGCCGGAACGCAGCAGCGCATTGCCCTGCGGATCAAGATTGTCCTGCAAAGTGAAGGACAGCCACAGCGGACGGGGGTCATCGCCCAGCACATCACGCACCGCTTCAACTTCCGCCACAGAACTCTGTGTTTCCGCCAGCCAGACGTCGACGTTACCGGTCAGGTTATCCACCAGCACCTGAAGTAATTTTTTAGCCGCCACCGGTTCGAACAGATCCGGGCGATAAGAACCCAGAACCGGAGGAAGCGAACCCGCAACGAGCACCTTAGCCGGAGCCGCATCCGCCGCTTCGCGCGCCAGTTTGCCGGAAAGAGCGATCAGCGCCGCGCCCTGCTCAGCAAAAACATCGTCCCCGACGTGGAACGGCACGACGGCGTAGCTGTTGGTGGTGATCACCTGAGAACCGGCAGCGATAAAGGCATCATGCGCGGCACGCACAAACTGCGGAGCCTCTATCAGCGCCAGCGCAGACCATTCAGGCTGACGAAAAGGAGCGCCCATCCGGGCCAGTTCGCGACCCATGCCGCCATCGAGGATTTGAATGTTACTGAACATTGTGTCACCACCATCGTATTTTTCTTAGCCGAATCAATCGTTAACACGGCAGGTGATGACACTCTACAAAACGAACGTTTAGATGTCTAGATTTCTTAATGGCTAAAAGGTGGATTTTTAATTGCAAATTGTTCTCACTCGCCGTGAAGGCTGGATCGAGAATATTTCGGTTTCTTAACAACGGTTATCACGTAGCCTTTCGTGCCGAAACCGCCCAAGAGAGGGAAGTGCTTTCCCTCTCTTGGATCTCTCCCCGCTTTTACAACCAGCGCTACCGCTCGCTGGCTATGTTTCAGTTGCCGCAGAGACAGGCTGGAAATCTTGCCGCTGCGCGGTTCCTTCTCTCGGTCTTCGAGCCATAGGTCTCGAAGCCGCTTCGTTCAGCAAGATTTCTGAATCGCCCGCACGATCTTAAATTCAACGGCACACTGTTTTTTATCTTTGCTCCTCCCCCTGCGAAGGGGGAGGCTGGGAGGGGGTTTTAAGCGCAAACACTGTTTGTTCTGGTCAGAGCAAACTCCTGCTTCTTAATTTGTTTTTAATACCCCACCCCAACCCTCCCTTTCGCAGGGGAGGGAGCGTTGCGGCTATCGGTGTGGGCGGCCAACCCACGCACCCTCTCCCCCCGCCTGTAATATTTATTTACAGCAGTAAACCCAATGCGTATTATTCTCATTCGTTTTATTAACCATGCTCATTTTATCTTCTCCAGCCCTTGTTACGGGGGATCCTGGCGGGGTTTGCTCATGCTGATAAAGCCGTATTCATAAAAAAATGCAGTGGCTTAAAAAATAAGAAAATAACCGCGTGGAGAATACTTATGTCAAATTTTACAGGGAATTACGCCGTCAGGAGTGTTAAGGAAAATCCTCAAAACAATTCAGGAAAGAAACTTTCACTTTCCATCATTGCCCTGCTGGTTTCATCTTCATTGCATAGTGCTTATGCAGCAGAAGCCAGCGCAAAAAAAACCGCTGAAGACACGGTTGTCGTCACCGGTCAGAACGACACCAGCGCGGCAGATACCTCAGCGACCGATTACAGTGTGCCGGTTACCACCGCAGGCACCAAAATGGCGCTGACTGCACGCGATATCCCGCAGTCCGTCAGCATTATCAGCACACAACGTATGCAGGATCAGCAGCTTCAGTCGCTGGGTGATGTGCTGCGAAACACCACCGGGATCCAGGAAAGTGTCTCTGACCTTGACCGCCGTACCTACTACGCGCGCGGTTTTCTGATCGACAACTACATGGTTGATAACATCCCGACCACCTTTGACCCACGCTGGGACATTGGCGATTCCCAGTCGGACACGGCCATATATGATCGTATCGAAGTCGTCCGTGGCGCGACCGGCCTGATGACCGGTCCGGGGAATCCGTCAGCGTCCGTCAACCAGGTGCGCAAACATGCCGACAGTAAAGAGTTCACCGGCAATGTTTCCGCCAGTTACGGCAGCTGGAACAAACAACGCTATGTGGCGGATTTATCTACCCCGCTGAATGAATCCGGCAGCGTGCGCGGCCGTCTTGTCACCGGTTATCAGGATAAAAACAGCTACGTTGAACGTTACGGCGCGACCAAAAAATTCGTGTATGCCACCGTGGATGCTGACCTGACCGATTCCACCCTGCTTTCGGCGGGCTACGAATTCCAGCAAACCAACACCGACAGCCCCACCTGGGGCGGAATGCCGCGCTGGTATCTGGACGGCAGCAAAACAGACTATCGCCGTGGTTTTAACTCGGCACCTGACTGGGCTTACAGCGATAAAGAAACCACCAAACTGTTCACCACCCTGAAACAGTCCTTCGACAACGGCTGGCAGGCGACCCTGAACGGCACGCATACCGAATCGCACATCGACTCTAAGATGATGTATATCGACGGCACATTTGATAAAACCACCGGCGTCGGTGAATCTGCCTATGCCGGATATCCGGTCGTTGCGGGTACCGGCTACAACACCGGTAAGCGTAAAGTCGATGGTGTCGATGCCTTTGCCAGCGGTCCGTACCAGCTGTTTGGCCGTCAGCACGAGCTGATGACCGGCGTGAGCTACAGCAAACAGCAGAACACCTATTACAGCTCCTTTGCCAATATTTCCACCGAAGAGCTCGGCAACTTTAATGATTTCAACGGACAGTTCCCTGAGACCGACTGGAACCCGCGTTCTCTGGCCGAAGACGACACTATCCGTCAAAAGTCGGCGTATGTTGCAACACGTCTATCACTGGCCGATCCGCTGCACCTGATCGTCGGGGCGCGTTACACCAACTGGAACTCGCACACGCTGACCGATCAGATCGAGAAGAACAACATCACGCCGTATGCCGGTCTGGTGTTTGACATCAACGATACCTGGTCGACCTACGCGAGCTACACCTCGGTGTTCCAGCCGCAGACTTACCGTGATATCAACGGCGCGTATCTTTCCCCGGTTATCGGTAAAAACTACGAAGCCGGTGTGAAATCTGACTGGTTTAACAGCCGCCTGACAGCGTCCGTTTCCATTTTCCGCGCAGAACTGGACAACGTTGCGCAGACTACCGGACGTACAATCCCGGGCTCGACCGATACGGCCTATGAAGGGAAAGACGGCACCGTCAGCCGTGGCGTGGAATTTGAAGTGAACGGCGCACTGGCCGATAACTGGCAGATGACGTTCGGCGGCACCCGTTACATTGCAGAAGATGAAAACGGTGATGCGGTTAACCCGCAACTGCCGCGCACCCAGCTGAAATTGTTCTCCAGCTACCGTCTGCCGATGTTGCAGGATCTGACCGTCGGCGGTGGCGTGAACTGGCAGACTCACGTCTGGCAGGACGTCCCTGGACCGAGCGGCAACGGCACCCGTTATGCAGAGCAAGGCAGCTACGCGCTGGTCAATCTGTTCAGCCGGTATCAGGTTACGAAACAGCTGGCCGTGCAGGGCAATATCAACAACCTGTTCGACAAGGAATATGACACCAGCGTGAACCAGTATGTGGTTTACGGTGAACCGAGGAATGTGTCGGTGACAGCGAGCTATAGTTTCTGATTTGCTGAGGCCGCAGCAATAATTCAAATGCAGAATGTTTTCTGTTTGCTCCTCCCCCTGCGAAGGGGGAGGTTGGGAGGGGGTTTTAATGGCTAATTCTTTGTAAAAGCACACTTTAACTATTGGATTTTGACCTTAATACCCCACCCCAACCCTCCCCTTCGCAGGGGAGGGAGCTGACTGAGATTTGCCTGACCAACAGACAAAAGGTCAAAGCCGTATTTTTCTTTCACCTCCACATGAAAACAAGTCAGTCAAATCACTTAACATCCCCCAAACAAACCATTACATATTCCGCATACATTTTCGTGCTTTTATAAAGTACCATTAACATCATGAACACCATCCCTAATCCCCCTGTCTTTGACGGTCATAACGACCTGTTACTTCGCTTGTGGCTGCATGACGCAGCAGATCCTGCTGCTCAGTTTCTTGATGGCGCACTTGAAGGGCATCTCGATCTCAGGCGTTGTCGCCTCGGCGGTTTCGCAGGCGGTTTATTTGCCATTTTCGTACCACCTGCTTCGTATATGCCGCAACTGAAGCCAAATTCTCCGCCAGAACCGCATGACGCGTTAGCCATCACGCAGGCGCAGATTTCATTGCTTGAACGCCTTGAAACGCAGTCATCCGGGCGGGCAAAAATCTGCCGGACGGTCGCCGAAATTGAGCATTGTATGGCTCAGGGCGTACTGGCAATGGTGATGCATATCGAGGGCGCGGAAGCGCTGGGCGATGACTATTCACGGCTGGAAGTCTGGTATGAAAAAGGGCTGCGCAGCATCGGGCCGCTGTGGAATTTACCCAATCAGTTTGGTACTGGAGTCAAAGGTGATTTTCCAGGTTCGCCGGATACCGGTGATGGCCTGACGCCCGCCGGGCTTGATTTACTGCGTGAATGCAACCGCAAAAAAATTCTGTTCGATGTCTCGCACATGAACGAAAAAGCCTTCTGGCAGACAGCAAAATTCAGCGATGCCCCGCTGGTCGCCACTCATTCCAATGTCCATGCGTTATGCCCGCAACCGCGTAATCTGACCGATAAACAACTGGCCGCCATTGCCGAAAGTGACGGCTTTGTTGGCGTGAATTTCGGCACCGCGTTTCTGCGTGCCGATGGAAAACGCAATGGCGATACCCCGATCACCGAAATTGTTAAACATCTTGATAACCTTATTGGTAAACTGGGCGAAGAAAATGTCGGTTTTGGTTCGGATTTCGACGGTATCAATGTGCCGGACGCGCTGGGTGATGTTGCCGGACTGCCCGTTCTGTTGCAGGCCATGTCTGATGCGGGCTACAGCAAGCCGCTTATCGAAAAAATCGCGTACCGCAACTGGCTGAAAGTATTAAAGCAAACGTGGGGTGAATAGTTTTTCATCCGGCGTTTTGCGCTAATCCCTGTGGCTTACAGGGCAATATCGGTCTGGCACCATCGCAACATTTTTGTAGCCAAACCGGCGATATTTGACAATAAGCCGATCACCTGCCGCAATGAAAGCGGCAGTGAACTTAAAACTGTAATCACCAAGAGGACGTTATCATGTGGACTAAACCTTCTTTCGAAGACCTGCGTTTAGGCTTAGAAGTGACGCTGTACATTTCTAACCGCTAAGCCCTTATGCCCACGGTTCGCTGTGGGCATCTTCCTTCCCTTTCCCCTGGTTCACACATGCAAATTATCGTACTTGGTTCAGCGGCTGGCGGCGGCTTCCCGCAGTGGAACTGCAATTGCAGCAACTGTCAGGGTGTGCGCAATGGCACCATGAAAACCTCAGCGCGCACGCAATCTTCTATCGCCGTCAGCGACAACGGCAGAGACTGGGTGCTGTGTAACGCCTCGCCGGACATTTGCCACCAGATTGCCGCCACGCCCGAACTGATTAAACACGACGTTTTGCGCGGCACCGCCATCGGTTCCATCATCCTGACCGACAGCCAGATTGATCACTGCACCGGTCTGCTGAATTTGCGCGAAGGCTGCCCGCATCAGGTGTGGTGTACGCCGGAAGTCCACGACGATCTCACTACCGGCTTCCCGATTTTCACCATGCTTTCGCACTGGAATGGCGGCCTGCAACACCACGCTATCGAACCGGAGAACAGCTTCTCCGTGGCCGTGTGCCCGGATCTGAAATTCACTGCCATTCCGCTGCTGAGCAACGCACCGCCTTATTCGAAATACCGCGGCAAACCGCTCCCCGGCCACAATATCGCTCTGTTTATTGAAGACACGAAAACCGGCACCTCGCTGCTGTACGCACCGGGTCTGGGCGAGCCAGACGACGAGCTGATGAAGTGGCTCAATAAAGCTGACTGCCTGCTGATTGACGGCACGCTGTGGCAGGACAACGAGCTGGCGACCACCGGCGTTGGCCGCAATACCGGCAAAGACATGGGCCATCTGGCGCTTGCCGAAGAACAGGGGCTGATTGCCCTGCTTTCTTCCCTTCCGGCGGAACACAAAATTCTCATCCATATTAATAATACCAACCCGATCCTCAATGAATCCTCTGCCGAGCGGCAGGCGCTGACGCAGCAAAATATTGAAGTCAGCCGGGACGGGATGCGCATCGAACTTTAGGTAAATACGATTATGACGACTTCTTCACACCCGACGTCACCGATGACGCCGCAAGAATTTGAACAGGCGCTGCGTGCCAAAGGCGCGTTCTACCACATCCATCATCCCTACCATATTGCGATGCACAATGGTCAGGCGACGCGCGAGCAAATTCAGGGCTGGGTAGCGAACCGGTTCTATTATCAGACCAGCATTCCGCTGAAAGACGCGGCTATTATGGCTAACTGTCCGGATCCCCTGACCCGCCGCAAATGGGTGCAGCGTATTCTTGATCACGACGGTTATGACGGCAGTGAAGGCGGTATCGAAGCCTGGCTGCGACTGGGTGAAGCGGTCGGTCTGGATCGTGATGTGCTGCTGTCAGAAGAAATGGTGTTGCCGGGCGTGCGTTTCGCCGTCGATGCCTACGTCAACTTTGCCCGCCGCGCCGTCTGGCAGGAAGCGGCGTGCAGCTCGCTGACTGAACTGTTTGCCCCGCAAATCCATCAGGCGCGTCTCGACACCTGGCCGCAGCATTACAAATGGATCGAGGAAGAGGGTTACGGCTATTTCCGCAGCCGTCTGAGTCAGGCGAA
Organism: Rahnella sp. ATs2; assembly: GCF_051851855.1. Taxonomy (NCBI): domain Bacteria; kingdom Pseudomonadati; phylum Pseudomonadota; class Gammaproteobacteria; order Enterobacterales; family Yersiniaceae; genus Rahnella; species Rahnella sp. ATs2. Next base: position 143,535 of record NZ_JBLYPL010000003.1, read on the forward strand.
TCGCGACGTCGAACACGGCCTGCAACTGGCGCTGGAATACTGCGATACCGTTGAAAAACAACAGCGTATGCTGGAAATCCTGCAATTCAAACTCGACATTCTGTGGAGCATGCTCGATTCCATGACCCTGGCTTACGAACTTAACCGCCCGCCGTACCACAGCGTGACGCAATTGGCGGTCTGGCACAAAGGACGACTTCTGTGATCACCATTACCGAACACTACACGCCGATGTTCCGCCGCGGCTACCGCATGCAATTTGAAAAAACGCAGGACTGCCACGTGATTTTGTATCCGGAAGGCATGGCAAAACTCAACGACAGTGCGACGTTTATTTTGCAACTGGTCGACGGCGAGCGGACGATTGCCAATATCATTGATGAGCTGAATGAGCGCTTCCCTGAAGCCGGTGGCGTGAATGATGACGTCAAAGATTTCTTCGCTCAGGCCCATGCACAAAAGTGGATTACCTTCCGTGAACCTGCTTAAACCTGCGGTCAAACCGCCACTGTGGCTGCTGGCCGAACTGACTTACCGCTGCCCGCTGCAATGCCCGTATTGCTCGAATCCGCTTGATTTCGCCAAACAGGAAAAAGAACTGACCACCGCCCAGTGGATCAAGGTGTTTGAAGAAGCGCGGGAAATGGGCGCGGTGCAAATCGGTTTCTCCGGCGGCGAACCGCTGGTGCGTAAAGACTTGCCGGAGCTCATCCGCGCTGCGCGTGATCTGGGTTTTTACACCAACCTGATCACGTCCGGGATCGGGCTGACGGAAAAGAAAATCGATGCGTTTGCACAAGCCGGCCTGGATCATATTCAGATCAGCTTTCAGGCCAGCGACGAAGAGCTGAACGCCGCGCTGGCGGGCAATGCTAAAGCTTTCCAGCAAAAGCTGGCGATGGCAAAAGCAGTAAAAGCCCACGGTTATCCGATGGTGCTGAACTTCGTGCTGCACCGCCATAACATCGATCAGATCGACAAAATTATCGACCTGAGCATTGAGCTGGACGCCGACGATGTCGAACTGGCGACTTGTCAGTTTTACGGCTGGGCACAGCTCAACCGCGAAGGGTTGCTGCCGACCCGGGAGCAGATCGCCCGCGCCGAAGACGTGGTACATCAGTACCGCGAGAAAATGGCCGGAACCGGTAATCTGGCGAATTTGCTGTTTGTGACGCCGGATTATTACGAAGAACGTCCGAAAGGCTGCATGGGCGGCTGGGGCGCGATTTTCTTAAGTGTCACGCCGGAAGGCATGGCGCTGCCGTGCCACAGCGCGCGCCAGCTGCCGGTGGAATTCCCATCGGTACTGGAAAATACCCTGCAGGAAATCTGGTACGACTCCTTCGGCTTTAACAAATACCGTGGCTTCGACTGGATGCCGGAACCCTGCCGTTCCTGCTCTGAAAAAGAGAAAGATTTCGGCGGCTGTCGCTGTCAGGCATTTATGCTGACCGGCAATGCTGATAACGCCGATCCGGTGTGCTCCAAATCTGAACATCACGGCATGATCCTCGCCGCACGCGAGCAGGCGAATTGCACCAACATTCAGATCAATCAGCTCCAGTTCCGCAACCGCGCGAACTCGCAACTGATCTTCAAAGGCTGAAACGCTGATGCTGCCTGACGTGCAGTCACTGACGCTGGCGAACGGCCTGCGGGTTAACATGCTTCACGACCCGCAGGCCTCGCGTGCTGCCGCACTCATTCACCTTGATGCCGGAAGTCATCACGAACCGCCCGCGTTTCCCGGTCTGGCGCACCTGTTCGAGCACGTCGTGTTTGCCGGAAGTCGTGAGTTTCAGGGTGATGAACGGCTGATGATGTGGGCGCAGGCGGAAGGCGCAAAACTCAACGCCACCACGCACGCGAATGCCACGGCATGGTTTTTCGACATGACACCGGCAAAATTTGAAGCGGGTCTGGCACGGCTGGTGGATATGCTGGCGCAACCGCTGCTGGCAGAGGATTCAGTCAGGCAGGAAGTGTCTGTCATTGACGCCGAATACACCATGCTGACCGGCCATGCAGACTCGCTGTGTAATGCGGCGCTGAGTCTGGCGTTTAACGCTCCGGCGCGGCTGCACGATTTTCACGTCGGTAGCCGTGCCTCTTTCGGCGAGGATATTCCCGCACTGCAACGGGCGCTTACGCACTATCATCAGCAATTTTTCACCGCAGGTCATCTCACGCTGTGGCTGCAGGGCCCGCAATCTTTCACAGAACTGACCGCGCTGGCAGAACGTTACGGCAATGCCTTTTCAGCCCGCAACGGTTATCAGCCGGCACCCGCTCAGCCTGTTGTATTACGCGACAAACGCCATCTTCAGCTGCGTCTTGACGGTTCACCGCGGCTGCGTTTTTCGTTCCCGGTCACGCATTGCCCTGCCCTGACCTTATTGCGTCAGCTACTGACAGACGAGGCAACGAATAGTTTGCTGGACATCTTGCGGACGCAGGCGCTGGCCGATGATGTGCGGGTTTCGCTGCCGTATGCATCAGAGCGTGACGCTATTCTCAGCGTTGAATTTCTGGTCTGCGAGACTTCGCCCGGTTTGCGCGCCCGCATCGAAACGCTGTTCTGCCTGTGGCTGCAACAGTTCCGCGATTTAAGCGCGGCACATCTGCAACATTATGCAGCCCTCGCACATCGCGATTTCAGCCGTTTAACGCCGCTGGATCAGCTGCGCACGCGAACGCTGGACTTTCCGCCCGCCACCCAAAATGGCTGGCAAACATTACTCGCTGAGTTGCATCCGCGGAACATGACGCGACTGTGGATTGCGCCAGATGTTCAGGGGCAAAGCACGCCCGCACAAGGTTTCAACCTGCCAGTGAGTTTCGCTGAGTGGGACGGGATAAGTGACAATGTCACAAAATCATCTTTTGCTTTTCATCTCCCACCCGATGGAATTGTGCACAAAACAGACGAAAGGGTGCATACCACCGGTGCGCCCCTGACCTTACATCAGGCCTGTATCGCCCGTGCCTGTCTGCGCGCCCTTAGTGCGCAATCTGCTCATGAAGGCAATTCGCTGGTCTTTACCCATGTTCAGGGAAACGGATTATTGCAGCTCAGCGGGCCGCAGGAATGGGTAACACGTACGCTCTCCACAGCACGTGCGCTGCTGCGCTCGCCCTCGGCTATAGCGCTGACACAGGGCGAACGGCTTTTTGAACAGGAGCAACGTAAGGCAGAGTCGGAGATTGCGATCCGCACGCTGCTCGCAAAACTGCCGGAAGTGATCTGCGGCTCGTCCGAAAAGTCACATGAATTCGCGACCTCGGGTGATGACGCGGCAGTACTGGTGTTCATGCCGCTGAAGGAAAACACCGCCGTATGTCTGGCCGCCACACAGATTCTGGCTTCTTTTCTTGAGCCAGCATTCTTCCAGCAATACCGCGTTGAAAAGAATATTGGCTATGTGGTCAGTTGCCGTTTCCATCAGACCGCGCGCCAGTCCGGTATTTTGTTTGCCTTACAGTCACCCGTATATGACGCGCAAGCGTTGCTGGGGTTTATTGATGCGTTTATCGCGCAGATCCCCGCCATGATTAACAGCATCACCCCGCAGGCGCTGGAGGAGAAACGCGGCGCGCTGCGGGAATCGCTGGGAGTCAGGCCTGCTGACAGGCTGGAAGCAGCGAGGCAGCAATGGCTGAGGGAGTTTGCGGCTGCGCCAGAGCTGAATGAAGAGTCTGTTGCGGCGATTACAACAGAACAACTGCTGGCCTGTGTGCGCGAACCGGACAACTCCCTCCCCTGCGAAGGGGAGGGTTGGGGTGGGGTATTACTGAAAAATCAAGAAGTTGATGTCTGCTTTGTACATCGGTTCGTCCTTAAAACCCCCTCCCCGCCTGCCTCTTAGCAGGGGGAGGAGTAAAAACTCTTCTTCGTCTACACTATCCACGAAGACGAAGTTAAGGAAAGCCATGCAAAAGACCACTCACACGCTGCAAGACACTGCGTTTAACGCCATGCTGGATCATTATAAAAAAGCGGCACTGCGTACCAGCGGTATCTGGCTGATGATCGCAAATTTATGTTTTGTACTTTTTCTGTTTGGTCGCCACCAGTTCAGACTTTTGCTCGATCCGCACGCCGACGTGGCGATTGCCGGACCGGTGCTGGACAAGTTGTCGCTAATTTTTTTAGTGTTTTTTGTCATTGCACTGCCAGTGTTACGTTTCATCCGTTCGCGCACACCGGCGATGGCCTTGGCTTTTCTGGTGGGATTGTACTGGGCGGTGGTGTTCCACTACATGCTGGCCAGCGATGCGCAGCAGCAAATGGTCTTTCCTCTGTTCTGCATGCTGATTTTTACCGCGCTGATTGCGCTCTATCCGACCATGCCTGTCCTTTACAGCTTCATCGCGCCGCTGTGGTTATCACTGTTTATACATTTGATTTTTCGTGACAACACCATTCCGGTATTAGAAGTTGCGGCGATTCTGATCGCCAGTGCCCTGTTCGAAACCGGTCGTATCATGCTGAGCCGCTGGTTTGTGCTCTCGATTCGCCGGGAATGTGATAACCAGCTGCTGGTCAGTAAGCTGGATAATCTGGCGCATTACGATCCGCTGACGGGTGTAGCAAACCGTCGCCAGCTTGATAACCAGCTCGAACAACTTATTGCTCAGACAGAACGTTCGGGTGGCACCTTTTCACTGATCATGATTGACGTCGATTTCTTCAAAAAATACAACGACCATTACGGTCATCAGGCGGGAGATAGCTGTCTGGTGGGCATCGCAGAATGCTTCAAGAATGTCGTCCGGCAACCGGCTGATCTGGTCGCCCGCTACGGTGGCGAGGAATTCGTCATTCTGCTCCACAACGCGGGTGCCAACGACGCAACAGTGATCGCGCAACGCATCAAGGAAAGTGTCGAAAAAGCCGCTATTCCCCATGCGTTATCACAGGTTTCAGAAACCATAACGGTCAGTCAGGGCATCATGCAATGGGCAACGGGAATGACGGCGCTGAAGTTGCTAAAGCGCGCTGACAGCGCCTTGTATCAGGCAAAACATGCGGGAAGAAACGGGTATTGCGTGGCAGAGTGATAAGACCGGGGCAGTCATAGCAGACGTCCCCGGGAATGACCGCATCAGCGCAAACTTCTTCCGTACACCAGCGATTCCGCGCTAATCTCAGATATCGATTTCGCGCCGGTTAAGGTCATCGCCACGCGCATTTCTTTCTCGATCAGGTTCAGCAGATTAATCACGCCCGCCTCGCCCGCCGCCGCCAGCGCGTACACAAACGCCCTGCCCAGTAATACGCTGTCTGCGCCAAGGGCAATCATGCGCACCACATCCAGACCGGTGCGGATACCGGAGTCGGCAAGAATGGTGATGTCGCCTTTTACCGCATCGGCGATGGCAGGCAGTGCGTGCGCGGTAGAAAGCACGCCGTCGAGCTGGCGGCCGCCGTGGTTCGACACCACGATACCGTCTGCACCAAATTTCACCGCATCTTTCGCGTCTTCCGGATCCAGAATGCCTTTGATAATCATCGGGCCTTTCCAGAATTCACGGATCCACTCTAAATCTTTCCATGAAATCGACGGGTCGAAGTTCGCCCCCAGCCAGCCGATATAATCTTCCAGCGTGGTCGGTTTACCGCGATAGGCCGAGACATTCCCCAGATCGTGCGGTTTACCGTTCAGACCCACATCCCAGGCCCATTGCGGATGCATCACCGCCTGTAACATGCGGCGGGCGGCGGCATTCGGGCCGCTCATACCGGAATGGGCATCACGATAACGTGCGCCAGGCACCGGCATATCAACAGTAAACACCAGCGTTTTGACGCCTGCGGCCTGTGCGCGTTCCAGCGCATTACGCATAAATCCACGGTCTTTGAGCACGTAAAGCTGGAACCACATCGGGCGATCGATGGCCGGTGCGACTTCTTCAATCGGACAAACGGAAACGGTGGAAAGCGTGAACGGAATGCCTTTTTTTGCTGCGGCGCGGGCGGCCTGAACTTCGCCACGTCGCGCGTACATGCCGGTCAGCCCGACCGGTGCCAGCACCACAGGCATCGCCAGCTTTTCACCAAACAATTCGGTTTCAAGACTCAGATCCGACATGTTTTTCAGAATGCGCTGGCGCAGGGCGATATCAGCCAGATCGGCGGTGTTACGACGCAGCGTGTGCTCGTTATAAGCGCCACCGTCGATGTAATGAAACAGGAATGGCGGCAGTTTACTTTTTGCCGCAGCGCGATAGTCCGTTGATGCAGAAATGATCATGATGTTTTCTCGTTATTCATAACGCGCTCTTTTATTTGGCGCTGTAGGGGTGCAGAAAGTGTAGTTGAAAATACACAACACGAGAGAAAACAATGACAACGAATTTCAGCGCTGTTTCACGATCCCCATTAATTTTGCAGTGATCTGCGCTGAAACGTCAGCAACTTTGGAAACTAAACCCACGCTCCGCCTCAAAAGAGACTAAGCTCAGGGGAGACGCCCGCCCGGCGACAAATTCGATCTGCCTCCCTGCCCTCTGCCCACTATTCTCTTCGTGTGAACTCTTATCGCAGCTCAGGCAACTGCCTTTTCGGGTTCGCGTAAGGTATGTCGACGTGAAAAATGCTGTGATTAACTGGTTTAAAAGTAAAAGAGAACCACCTGTTCCGGTCATTACCCGACGTCATCGGGCCAGCGCGCTGGAAAATCCCGCGCCTATCCGCGCCGAACTCTTCTCAGCGGATCAGATGGAACGTTTTGGCGGCAAGCTGGCACTCTCGCATAAGCTTTCCGGTAAGAAACTGCCCTACTACCTGCTTAAACGTCTCGACGATAACGAAAAAGTCCTGACCCGCAGCTGTCTTATCCTCAGCAGTGGCGAGAAAGCCAGTATTACGCCCGCCGGAGAATGGCTGCTCGACAACTTTTATCTGATCGAAGAACAGATCCGCGTCGTTCGTCAGTTGCTGCCGAAAAACTTCGGCAAAGGCCTGCCCTCACTGGGCGCACCGCATTTTTGCCCGCGCATTTATGATATCGCCACCGAAGTCGTCAGCCACAGCGACGGACTTTGGGACATCACCACGCTCACCCGTTTTCTCTCCACCTATCAGAGCGTGCGACAGCTGACGCTCGGCGAATTGTGGGCGTTTCCGGGGATGCTGCGTCTGGCGCTGATCGAGAACCTGCGCCGCGTCAGCATTGAAGTGGCAAATGCCCAGCAGGAGCGCAATCTGGCCGATTTTTGGGTCAATAAATTGCAAGACAGCGCCGAGAACGATCCGGCCAGTCAGATCATCGTGATTGCCGATATGGCACGCAGCAATCCACCGCGCACCAGCGCGTTTGTCGCTGAACTGGTTCGCCGCCTGCAGGGACACGGTTCAATACTGGCGCTGCCGCTGACCTGGGTGGAACAGCGTCTGAGCGAAGTCGGCCTGACGCAGCGGGAAGTGATCGACAAATTTAATCAGCAACTGGCGGCCAACCAGCTTTCAGTCAGCAACAGCATTATGGGATTACGTCAGCTGACCGAAATGGACTGGGCGGATTTCGCTGAAAATCTCAGCGTGGTGGAGAAAATTCTGCATGAAGATCCCGCTGGCATTTACGCCTCCATGCACTTCGATACCCGCGATAATTACCGCCATCTGATAGAACGCCTTTCGCGCAACTCCCGCCACGACGAGGCCTTTGTTGCCAGCCGCGCGATTGCCTTAGCGCAACAGTCGAGCGGTGCCGTACAGCAACGGCATGTAGGTTATTACCTGATCGACGCCGGGCGCAAGGCACTCGAAAAAGACCTGAATGTCAGATTCTCATGGGTGACGCGCATGCGTGGCCGCCTCAACCAGACACCGCTTCTCTCGTGGCTCGGCAGCCTGTTGCTGCTGACCACCGCTGTCACCGCTGATGCGCTCTACCGTTCCGCCCATACGCCTATGCACTGGTTATGGTGGAGTTTGTTAGTACCGGTGGTGCTGGTCGCCAGCCAGTTCGCGCTCAATCTGCTCAGCGAAATCACCACCCGCAGCCGGACGCCGCAACCGCTGCCGCGCCTCGAATATGCCGGTGGCATTCCCGCGTCCGCCAGCACACTGGTGGTGATCCCGTGTCTGCTCGGCAGCCGCAAAAATATCGAGGCGCTGATCAGCAGCCTTGAAGTTTGTTATCTCGGCAACGTGTTACCTAACCTGAATTTCGCGCTGCTCAGTGATTTTCATGACAGCGTAAATCCGCAGAATGCGGATAACGATGCCCTGCTGGCCTTTGCCGTGCAGCAAATTCAGGTGCTGAACCGCCGTTATCCCTCTGCGCAGGGCGCACTGTTTACGCTGTTGCACCGCGACAGCGAACTCAATGAGAAACAAGGCGTATGGATGGGGTATGAGCGTAAGCGCGGCAAACTGAATGCGCTTAACCGCTGGCTGCGCGATGAAGGCGAGCCGTTCTCGCTGACCGAAGGCAGCACGCAGGCGCATCTGCGTCAGGTGAAATACGTTATCACTCTCGACAGCGATACCGTGCTGCCGCGGGCCACCGCTCATCAGCTGATCGCGGCAATGGCGCATCCGCTCAATCATCCGGTGTATGACGAAAAACGTCATCGGGTGGTGTCCGGTTACGCCATTCTCCAGCCACGGCTGGCGGAGGAAATCCCGGAAAACGGTCAGGGACGCTACGCCGCTTTATGCAGCAGCGTGCCGGGCAACGATCCTTATTCGTCGATGTCTTCCGACATCTATCAGGATTTATTCGGGGAAGGCTCTTTTGTCGGTAAAGGTATTTACGACGTCGATATGTTCATCCGCGCCACGGACAATACCTGCCCGGAAAATCTGGTGCTCAGCCACGACCTGCTGGAAGGCTGTTACGCGCGCTCGGGTATGCTCAGCGATGTGGTGCTTTACGAGCAATATCCCGATCATTATCTGGCAGACGTAGCGCGTAAAACCCGCTGGATCCGTGGCGACTGGCAGTTGCTTAACTGGCTGGGGTTTTATGTCACGCAGGAAGATGGGACGCGTTGCCGTAATCCGCTGACCACGCTTTCCCGCTGGAAACTGTTCGATAACCTGCGCCGCAGTCTGGTCGCGCCAGCCCTGCTGGTTCTGATCTTCACCACGCTGCTGGTGGTGCCGGACAAACTTTACTGGCTCGGTTTTATTACCGTGATGCTGCTGTTCCCGGCGCTGGTGGCGCTGGTGTTAGACCTGCTGAATAAAGGGCCACGACGGGCGCTGGTTCCGCATCTGAAAAGTGTGGCATCGGCCACCGTCAGCCGGATTTCCCGCGTGTTGCTTAATCTGATGACGTTGCCGCACGAAGCCGTTTATTCGGTGCAGGCGATTTTGCTGACACTGTGGCGACTCAGTGTCAGCCATCGCAAGTTACATGAGTGGGCGAGCGTCAATATCAGCGCGAAATCCCGTGCGCATTCGCCGGGATATTTCTACCGCCGCATGTGGGCTAATCCGCTGGCAGGCGTGGCGGTCATTTTGCTCGCTGCGCAGGCAAGTCCGCCGCTGCTGGGGTTTGCCGTCCCGCTCGGCCTGCTGTGGTTTATCGCGCCGCGTATTTTATGCTGGCTCAGTCAGCCCGCCCGTCGCCAGGTGCCGGATCTGGACGCACAACAACAGATTTACCTGCGTCAGGCTGCCCGTCAGACCTGGTCCTTCTTTGAAGTTTTCGTGAATGAAACAGAAAACTGGCTGCCGCCGGATAACTTCCAGGAAATCCCCCAGCCGGTGATCGCGCACCGCACCTCGCCGACCAACATCGGGTTGTCGCTGCTGGCCAATATTACCGCGTGGGATTTTGGTTATCTCACCCAGGGTGAAGTGCTGGAACGCACGATGCTGACGCTCGATACGCTGGATAAACTCGAGCATTATCGCGGACATTTATATAACTGGTACGACACACGCACGCTCCAGCCGCTCAATCCGCGCTACATTTCCAGTGTAGACAGCGGCAATCTGGCCGGGCATTTACTGACGCTGAGCACCGGCTTACGTCTGTGGCGAAAACAACCAGCCGTCAATCTTCCGGCATGGCTAAAAGGGCTGGAAGACACGCTGAATATGGCGGAAATCCCGGCAGATGCCCCGCTGGTGGCTAAGCTTCGCGAAAGTCTGAAACAGGCTGCGGGTGAAAAAGCTGAGCAGAGTATTTTGAGCCTGCGCGAGATGCGTGCGCTGATCGCCGCCACCGCAGAAGGCTGGCTGCAACGACTGGCGCAGCAACTTGATGCCGGTCTGCAGGCGTGGTCAGATTTTTACGCAGAATTGTCGCCGGAGGCGCAAAACGCACCGCTCCCCTCGCTGCAATGGCTGGCGCAACAGGATGCCCGTACGGCACCGGCGCTTTCCCGCGCGATCGGTCTGGCACGGCAGCGTCTGGACATTATCGGCGAACTTGAACAGCGCCTTAATGACCATGCGCGCATGGATTTCCGCTTCCTGTACGACAAGAATACCCATCTGCTGACCGTCGGATATAACTGCGACTCGCATAAACTGGACAGCGGGAAATACGATCTGCTGCCTTCTGAAATTCGTCTGACCAACTACGTCACCATTGCCACCAACCAGTTGCCGCAAAAAAGCTGGTTTGCGCTCGGACGCCTGTTCACCGTGATCGACAAACAGCCGTCGCTGATGTCGTGGAGCGGATCGATGTTTGAATACCTGATGCCGCAACTGGTGATGCCGGCCTATCCGGATACCCTGCTGGTGCAGATGTGTCAGACCGCCGTTGACCGGCAAATCGCCTGGGGTAAGGAAAACAGCGTGCCGTGGGGGATTTCTGAATCCGCTTATGCGGCATTTGACCTCAATCAGAATTATCAGTATCACGCCTTCGGTGTGCCCGGTCTGGGCCTGAAGCGCGGTCTTGGTGAAGACATGGTGGTCGCGCCTTATGCCACCATGATGGCGCTGATGATCCGCCCGCAGGAAGCCTGTCTCAATCTCAACGTACTGGAACATTGCGGTGCGCGTGGCGAATATGGCTTTTACGACGCGCTGGATTACAGCCCGTCGCGTCTGATCCGCGGCCAGATTTACATCGTGGTGCGCTCTTACATGGCTCACCATCAGGGAATGGGTTTCCTGGCACTGGGCAATGTGCTGCTGGGCGCGCCGATGACCGCACGCTTCGCCGCCAATGCCGCGTTCCAGTCGGCACGCCTGTTGTTGCAGGAACGGGTGCCGGATGCCGTCGAGCTTTACAGCCCGCGTCGCCACTTTGAGTCTCATGACAACACGCTGCAAAAAGTGAACATTGAGTTGCGCGAATTCACCGACACCAGCAGTGCCTCGCCGGAAATTCAGCTGCTGTCTAACACGAATTACCATCTGATGGTGACGCAGGCCGGTGGCAGCGTCAGCCGCTGGAAAGACCTGACGCTGACCCGCTGGCGGGAAGATGCAACGCGCGATAACCGCGGGATTTTCTGCTATCTCAGCGATCCGGAGTCCGGCGCGGTCTACAGCAATACCTGGCAACCGCTCGGTAAACAGAAAGGCACCTATCACGCGGTGCTGAACGATTTCGGTGCGGAATTCAAACGCACACAGGGTTCGCTGACCATGCAAACCCACATCGTGGTTTCGCCGGAAGATGACGTCGAAATCCGCCGCATGACGGTTACGCATCATGGCCGCCGTCCGCGTGAGCTGGAAATCACCACCTATGCCGAAGTGGTACTGGCGCCAGCCGCCAATGACACCGCGCATCCGGCCTTCAGCAATCTGTTTGTGCAGACCGAACTGGTGCCCGCACAGGAAGGGATTTTGTGCCACCGCCGTCCGCGTGAACCGGAAGAACAGTGCCCGTGGATGTTCCATATGATGGCAATCCACGGCTCTTTCGAACGGGAAACGTCGTTTGAAACCGACCGGTCGGCCTTTATCGGACGCGGCAATACCGCGGCCAGCCCGCAGGCCTTGCGTCAGGGCGGACCGCTCACGAACAGCGCCGGTGCGGTGCTGGATCCGGTGATGTCCATCCGCCAGCGCATCACCCTGAAACCCGGCGTGCCGGTGATTATCGATATGGTGTACGGCATTTCCGAAACACGGCTGCAAAGTCTGATGCTGCTGGAAAAATACCGTGACCATCATATTGCTGATCGGGTATTCGAAATCGCCTGGTCGCACAGTCAGGTGGTGCTGCGCCAGCTGAATGCCACCGAAGACGACGCGGGATTGTATAACCGTCTGGCCGGTGCGCTGGTTTTCGCCAGTCAGGAACTGCGCGGCGATGCGCAGACCGTGGCCGCCAACCGCCGCGGACAATCCGGTCTGTGGGGGCAATCGCTTTCCGGCGATCTGCCGATCGTGCTGCTCACCCTGAACAGCGATGAAAATATCGGGCTGGTGACGCAACTTATCCGCGCGCACAACTACTGGCGTCTCAAAGGGCTGAAGGTCGATCTGGTGTTGTTATGCAATGACTCCGGCGGCTATCAGCAGGCGTTGCAAAATCAGATCCTCAGCCTGGTCGCTTCCGGCGCGGGCTCCAGTCAGACCGATATTCCGGGGGGAATTTTTGTCCGCAATGGCGAACAACTGACGCAGGAAGACCGCACACTGCTGATGAGTGTGGCGCGGGTGGTGATCGACGACCGCCGCGGCTCGCTGGACGATCAGCTCAACCTGCGTATGCAATTGCCACACGTCTCACTGCCTGCTCTGTTGCCGGTACGCACCGTCACCGACAATACGCCGGTTGCCGCAGCGCCACGTGACCTGACCTGTTTCAACGGTCTGGGCGGATTCTCGCCGGACGGACGTGAATATCAGATTGTGCTCAACGAAGGTCAGAATACGCCTGCGCCGTGGTCAAACGTGCTGGCGAATGCCGGTTTCGGGACGGTGATTTCAGAAAGCGGACAGGCCTATACGTGGTTTGAAAATGCCCACGAATACCGCCTGACGCCGTGGGAAAACGACCCGGTCAGCGACAGCTCCGGTGAAGCGTTCTATCTGCGCGATGAGGAAACCGGCAGCGTCTGGTCACCGGCACCGTTACCGGTGCGTGGTAATGGCGGCTATGTGACACGCCACGGTTTTGGCTACAGCGTTTTCGAGCATACCGGACACGGGATCAGCAGCGAAATGACGGTATTAGTGGCGGAACATGCGCCGGTGAAACTGATTATGCTGACGCTGACCAACGTCTCGGGGCGGCCACGCAGGCTGTCTGTGACCGGTTATGCCGAATGGGTGATGGCGGATTTACGCGCCAAATCGGCTATGCACATCGTTACCTCAGCGGCACACGTGGCTCAGGGTTGCGGCGTGCTGGCGACCAACCATTACACCAGTAACGGCTCCCCGCGCACCGCCTTCTTCGCCGTAACCGGCGCGCACTGCTCGGTGAGCGGCGATCGTCGTGAGTTCCTCGGGCGCACAGGGTCAACTGCCGCGCCCGCTGCAATGAAAAATCAGCGGCTGTCGGATAAAACCGGCGCAATGCTCGATCCGTGCGGTGCGGTTCAGTCCGCCACCACGCTCATCGACGGCGATCAGCGCACCTTTATTTTCGCCCTCGGTCTGGGGCAAAACGCCGGTGAGGCCGAAGCCTTAATCCATCAGTTCTTCCAGGAAGGCGCCGCGCAGGCTGAGCTGGACAGAATTCATCACCACTGGCATCAGGTGCTGGATAAAATTCAGATCACCACGCCGGATAAATCAGTCGATTTGCTGACTAACGGCTGGCTGATTTATCAGACCCTCGCCAGCCGGATCCTTGCGCGCAGCGGTTATTACCAGTCCGGCGGCGCATTTGGTTTCCGCGATCAGTTACAGGATACGCTGGCGCTGACTCACGCCGCGCCGGAACGTATGCGCGAGCAGATCCTGCTGTGCGCGTCACGGCAATTTATCGAAGGCGACGTCCAGCACTGGTGGCATCCGCCAACCGGTAATGGCGTGCGCACCCGCTGTTCCGATGACTATTTGTGGCTGCCGCTGGCCATCAGCCATTACATCGCGGTGACCGGCGATCACGCGATTGCAGAAGAACAGGTGCCGTATCTTGAGGCACGTTTACTGGCTCCGGGCGAAGAGTCGTTTTACGAACAACCGGTGGTCAGCGGAACCCGCGAAAGCTTGTGGCAGCACGGCATACGCGCGCTGAAACATGGCCTGAAAATGGGTGAACACGGTCTGCCGCTGATGGGCGCGGGCGACTGGAACGACGGCATGAATCTGGTCGGTCTGGGCGGGCGCGGGGAAAGCGTCTGGCTGGGCTTCTTCCTGTATGACGTGCTGCAACGCTACGGCGAACTGGCGGAAATCCGTCAGGACACCGCCACCGCCACCTTGTGCCGCGAAGAATCGGCGCGGCTTAAACAAAATCTCAACGATCATGCCTGGGACGGCGAATGGTATCTGCGCGGTTATTTCGACAGCGGTGAAACGCTTGGTTCGCACGTCAATGCGGAATGCCAGATTGACGCCATCGCTCAGAGCTGGTCAGTGCTTTCCGGGGCAGGCACACCGGAACGTACCGCCAGCGCCATGCAGTCGGTGGACAAATATCTGGTGGACCGCGACGCGGGGCTGATCAAACTGCTGACGCCACCTTTCGACGGCAACGGGCCGAATCCGGGTTATATTCGCGGTTATCTGCCGGGCGTACGCGAGAACGGCGGGCAATACACGCACGGGGCAATCTGGGCGGTGATGGCTTTTGCCAGACAGGGCAACACCGAACGCGCGTGGCAATTGATGTCGATGATTAACCCGGTCAATCACAGTCTGACGCCGGAGGCCGTCAGTCGTTACAAAGCCGAACCTTATGTGATTTCCGCCGATATTTACTCGGTGGATCCGCACAGCGGGCGCGGTGGCTGGAGCTGGTACACCGGCTCCGCAGGCTGGACGTATCGCCTGATCACCGAATCTTTGCTCGGCATCACCCGCCACGGCGACGCCATTTCGATCCACAGTAAACTCCCGCAGGACTGGCCGGAAATCACCGTCACCTACCAGCAGGGCAGCAGCCGTTATCTGATCACCGTCCGCCGCAGTACCGGAGAATATTGCGTCACGCTGGATGGCACACCGCTTGCCGGTGACAAGATCCCACTCAACGATGATGGCGTTGAACACAGGGTGGAGGTTGAATTGGGAGAGTGACGAGTTAGCACGTCGCCAGGAAGAAATGCCCTGCATATGGATCGCAGGGCATTTTTTTTACACCAGAACGCGGTAATCCAGCATGTTTCCCGCTGAACGTCTTACCGCATCGACAAACTCCGGCGTCAGATCCCATTGCGGGAAATAGTCATAGGGCGGCCTGACGACGGATGTAGTGTTAAAACCGCAGGCGTTTAAATCCGCTGTTGTGTCGTTAAATACCGAGCCCGAATCAGACAAATATTCGCCGCCAAACCCCTTGAACAATCTGCAAGCAACCGTCTGCCCTTTCACGTTGAATACGTTCAGTTCGGACAACGTTCTGGAATCTTTTCCGATGCCAAAACTGTACTGATATTTGTATATCGGATCGGCGACATCATTATCAAACACGTTGTTAAACAGATGAACATTGCCGAAACGCACGCGTGGTGTGCGCTGTACCACACGGGTAAACAGATTGTCGTGAAAGGTCACGCGCAGTTTGCCGGCGTCTTCTTCGTCATTGTTGTCGCTGTGGCCGATGAGAATCGTTTTATCGTGCAGGGTGAAAACGCAGTGCGAAACGGTGACGTAATCCGAGGCACGTTTGATATCCAGAGAACCGTCGTGCTGGACGTATTTCCAGCCATCGACGGTTTTATACATGTCCATCGTAAAACGCCCGTCGCTGAATGTCACATTGCTGACCCAGACATGCTGGGCGCGAATGATACTCAGCCCGTCCCATTCCGCGTTCCAGCCATCGCCCTCTTCAAACTGAGGATCGACGTCGACAGGATTTTCGATGTAAATATTATGAATAATGACGTTGCTGACATCCTGAATAATCAGCGCGCTTTCAACGAACCGGGCATTTTCATCGATACCCATCAGCGTCGTATTACTGCCGATAAATATCCTGCCGCGCCGGGACTGATCCTGACGGTTGAGATAAGGCACGCCGCCGCTGGCGTCAATCAGCCCGCCAATCCAGATGCGTTTCGGACGGTCGCCGGACTCCTCAATGGCCTGCCGGAGTTCGCCGATATTCGTGGCGTAATAGGAAAGCTCAGGTTTTTCGCCGCTGCCGGTCGTGCCCCCTGCTTCAGAGGCCCAGCCTGCCGGGGTTTGGTACCAGAATTCATGCGGGGGAATATGATGAATTGATTTCATTGAGACAGCTCCATTTTATTGAAATAAAAATGAGTGATGCCACCTGCTTTTCCGTCCTTAGAATGGGGATCCCGGCGTAGTACCGCGCCTTACGCCGTCAGCTTATTGCTCTGTGTCTGGCAATATTTTTGTATAACGTAATACGATTGCTGATTTGTAATTTGTTAATCATGCGGGTGCGATGGGCATAAAACGTTTTCATGTTCATCCCCAATCGCTCACCAATTTGTTGCGTATCCAGCCCCTGCTGCATACAGGTCAATACTTCATTTTCCCGCGCAGAAAGTTTATATTTCACGTGATAATTAAAACGTGAATTATTCACCAGTAAACATGACAGCACTTCTTTTACCGGACTGCGCCGGTCAATCAGTGTCACATTCTCCAGATGTTGCAATGCGTAATAATCCACATCATTGGAGATAAAAGCGAAAATCTTTCGTCCCTGGCAGACAGAATCGGTCACCTGCGCATAACTGGTGGTCTCCACATCGACGATATAATAATTCTCATCAATCAGTTCCCGCGATAATAACGCGCTGAAGCCGAAGATAAAAAAATAATCACCAGAAATCACGGAGTCTGATAAGTCCATATAAATTCCCTTTCCGTAGTTCCTTTTACCCTATTTAACTGTCAGTAATTCGCTTCATTTCCTTTTATAGAATTTACAGAAACCACAAATTTTTGACACTACTAAAGTAATAGGAATTTTCTTTCAATTTAAAAACGTTCAATTCATCTTGATTTTTCATGACGAAAGGACATCAGACTGCACTTTACCGCATTAAATAGTGCAAACCACCAATATATAATCTTTGCGCGGCACTTATCACCACGCCGCAGAGTCAGCCTTACGTTAAAATCCGCAGTGGTTTGATAGCCAAAACTTAGGATAATTTCAAAAATGGATTTTTCTTAGTGAAAATACCTTGCAGAATTCACCACAATATTTCGTTTACGTCCGGCAGATTTTACACACTTAACAAAAGATCAACATCGGCCTCAGATTATTTTTATGTGCGTCAATGACTACGCCTGTAGTTTCCGTCTGAAATATCCCGGCAACGGGATATCGTTTATATAATGTTTATGCGCAATGCATTACAACCTCACGTCCTGTCATTACATAACGGTGCGCCATGCGTATTTTTAAACGGATATTCAATTCCGGATTACTGTCTGCTCTGTCGGACAAAACGCTGGCGCAGCCGCACGCATTGCTTTTTATGTTGCGCAGGGCCATCAATAAACACCAGCTGATGCCTTTTATTCAGCCCATTGTGGATGCCCGAACCGGTGAAACGGTGGCGGGCGAAGTATTGATGCGCTGGCACCATCCCGCGCTTGGAAATATTTCTCCTGACTATTTTATTCCGCTTGCCGAGAAAAACGGGCTTATTTCCCGCATCACAGAGTCAGGCATTCAGTCCGTCGCCCGCACTGTGATGTCGATGGCATTTATCTGTCGCCCTGAGACCACGTTATTCTTTAACGTCTCTGCGGCAGATTTTAAAAATCACGCCATTGTGAATCTCTGCAAAGCGTTCAAAAGGGATACGGCGCAGCGGGATTTACGTATCGGGCTGGAAATCACCGAAAGAGAAGCGGTTGAAGATACGACGTTGGTGAAAGATCTGTGCAAAAGCCTCGCGCTGTTGGGCGTTGATCTTTCTGTCGATGATTTTGGAACGGGTAATGCTAACTACCATTATCTGATGCAGTTTCGCCCGCGCTATATCAAGATCGATAAAATGTTCACGGCCGGTGTTGAAGCCGACCCGGTGAAAGAAGCGATTGTGCGCAACATTATAGCCGTCGCAACGGAACTGCACTGCCTGACCATCGCCGAAGGCGTGGAAACAGACGCACAGCGACAAAAGCTCGCCACCCTGGGCGTCAGTCACTTTCAGGGATATTTCTTCTCAAAGCCGGTCGAGGCGTCGGTTTTCTTTCACCAGCTTATGCACGCCCTTCCCCTGCGCTGATCTGCGCGCCCTTTTCCTTCCTCTGTGGCTTTACCCGATAACGAAAAAGGCGGCCTGCTGTGATGCAGTCCGCCTTTTTTGTTATCCGTAATGAAGGTGTGTTACCAGTTGATATCCAGAGTCGCCGCCGCCGTGGCCGGTCCGGGTTCTGCCGTCGGGCGCGGACACAACACCCACACCAGATTGTCAGACCAGGACTGCGTGGAAGACACCGTCCGCAGCGCCGCTTTGCTGCTATCCATACGCATGGACGAGCCTCTGGTGGTACATCCGGCCTCTGCGCTGGCGTTTGTGCCCATAAATCCGCGGATATCACCCGCAACACTGCCGCCTGCGGTCGAGATCATCGGCAGCGTGTAATCGTCGCCTGCCTGGGTTTTCGGCGTCACAGAATAGGTGATATCCGTGCTGGTACCGGCGTCGTTAGTACAGTTCACATTCAGCGAAGACTGCACCGCAATCCCCTTGCCGTCCGTTGCATGACCCGGCGTCACATCACCGAATGGCACGACCGCCGCAGTGTTCATCGTACATTGCGTCTTGGTCACCACCAGGTTGCTGAAGTTCAGTGCGTACTCCCTGTTGGAGCCGCTGGTTTTATGCAGCACCATATAGGTCGTCGGTAACGGCCCTGCCGCAGCCGTTGGCGACACATACACCCCGTAGGTCACATTGAGCGAGGTGATGGATCCGTCCAGACTGTAGAAGTTGCCACTGACCGTGCGCTTTATCCCCGCACACTGCGACGCGGTGCCCGGCGTCTGCCAGTCAGTGGTGATGGCCCCTTTACTGTCCCAGGTGGCGGAATAGGTGTCGGTGATCACGTTGGCGTTGGCGGTCGGCGTCGCCGTAATGCTTGTCGCGTTCAGGCTGCCGGTCAGGACAATCAGCACGCCCGGTTGGATCTGATAGCCCGACCAGCCGTCTATGGTGGTGTAGGACTCGCCTGCTATTGAGCAGGTTGCGGCATCGGAGTCATTCGGCACGCTTTTCCAGGCCGACAGTTTCCAGCCCCAGCTGTAGACCAGCGCAGTGGATTGTTTATAAGGACCGTTCGAGGCCCCGTTGATGGTCGGTGCCCAGGTTCCCATCCGGGTGTAACCCTGCGGAAGGTTCACCGCGAAGACCTGCTGACATGACAACAGGGCAAAAGCGGCCATGCAGGTGATCCCGCGTCGGCGGAAGGCTTTCGCCAAAAAACGCATAAAAACAGACATCTTATTTCCTATATCAATAATTTTGTAGAGACTAAAATCTGGCCCGATGAGGTTGATTACCAGCTCATGTCAAGAGTCACCGCCGCCGTGGCCGGACCGGGTTCTGCGGTCGTCCGCGGGCATAACACCCAGACCAGTGGATCAGACCAGTTCGTGCTGGTAGTGACCGTGTGCAGGCTGACTTTCGTGCCGTCCATCGGCAGTGAGGAAGTGCGGTCTGCACAACCGGCTTCTGTGGTCGCGGATGCGCCCAGAAAACCGCGCACATCGCCGTCAACGGTGCCGCTGGCCGACATCATCGGGATGCTGAAATGGTCACCGGCCTGTGTTTTAGGCAGCACCGAATAGGACACCGGCAGCGCGGTGCCGGAAGGATTACTGCACGTCACATCCACCGAGGAGTTCACCGCGACCTTGCGGTCATCCGGCGTGATATCTCCAAAAGCAATCGCAGGCGTTGAATTCACCGTGCAGTCCATGCCACTCCACGCCAGCGACAGAATACGCCGGTCAAAGGTCGCCGGCGTGACGTTCCAGCGGTAGCCACGCGCGGCCTGTGCATAGACGGTTTTTGCTGCCATTTTGGCGGCTCCCGGCTGTACATAGACGCCGTAACCCATCGCCGACTGCGAGCCGCCTCCGCTGTTCATTTCCACCGCGCCAAACGACTGATTAAGGGTGGTCATCACCCCCAGACAGTCGGTGCGAATACTGACGTCGCCGCTGCCGTTGCCGGATTTGTCCCATGACGCGGACGACACGGTGTTCAGATCCGGCGCGCCGTTAGGGGTAAACGTGCCGCCGGTGGTAGTCGGGTTCATGGTGCCGGAATTAATGACAATCTGGCCGGATATGGAACCGAACGGGATCATCAGAATGCCGGGAGAAATCTCATAACCGCGATAGCCGTCATAGGATTTCATCGGATACATCGATGCGCATTCCCCGCTGGGCACCGGCACGGGGGAAACCACCACGGTGCCCGCGACACCTGATGCCATAAAAGGCACCACGTTTTGTGAGTAATACCAGCCGGGTTTATTGCCCGGAATGGTATCGCCCTCGGTCCACGTCAGCCGGGTGTTGACCACGTCACTGACCACCTGATAACCCGATTTCAGCTCGAGTGCAGCGCAGTTCATTCCCCACATCAGAGCCACAGACCCCAATAACATCCTTGCAGTCATGACTGCTCCTTAAATTGGTGTGCATTAAGTCCGCGCAACGGTGCGCGGCCGTTTATCAGCGGCATTCGCCGTTCAGCTGAATAACCGGCATTTGTGCCGTCGGTTTCAGCCCCTTCAGGTCATAACTGACGCGGCACTGTTTATCGTTGCCTTTGCCCCACGACACCGCCAGCTGGCCTTTTTCCGGCAGGCCGGTCAGATACACCTGGCCGTTATCGCCGACGATGCCGGTGATTTCCTCACGACCTGCGTTTTCCAGCAGTGATGCGGTGGCACCAAACGGCACCACGCCTGCTCCGCCAGCCCGCGTCAGGGACATCAGCACCTGATAACCGATACGCGTGGCAAAGTCAGTTTTCACCACCGCGCCGTTGGTCGGGTACACCACTTTCTGGTTTTGCGGCAAATCGACGTTGTCCGGTAACGTGCTCGGATCGAGACCGACGTTGTTGCGGCTGTAATCCGACAGATACGGCACCACGGCGAACCCGCGCGAATCGGTTTTGCCACCGCCATTAGACAGGCTGACGCCTTCCGCACCCGGCGCGCTGACCAGCGCCACCGAACTGCCCAACGGACGTGACAGCGTCACACCTTGCGCATGGGCCACCGCGCCGCCACTCATGTTGACGTTCATCGAGCGCATGTCGTTTGAGTAACCGTAACCCGCAGAAACGTTGCCCTTGCTGCCCTGATATCCTAGATTCAGGTTGCTGTTACTGGCCTGATCCTGATTGCCCCAGCCCTGCATCACGCTGTACGACAACGCGCCGTTCTGGTTGCTGCCGGAAATCCCCGCCTGATTCTGCGTGCGTCCGTGGTTGTCATGAGATATCTGGCTGGTGGCGTAGGTGTTTTGCAACGCAGACGAATAGCTGAAGATGCTGAACGGCACGCTCATGTTGAAGGAAACCTGACGGTTTTCCGGCCAGTCGCCGTTTCCTTTCATGCGATCCACGGTGTAATACACGCCGTAGCTGACGCCGTGATAACTGCCGTTGTAACCGGATGACAGGCTGGTCAGCGTTTTGGTCGACCCCCAGTAATCATCACGGTTGCCGCGCAGGCTCACAGAGCCATAATCCCCTAGTTGCTGTGTTACCTGCGTCTGGAAACTGCTGCGCCGGCGGCTCATCGTCCACGGCGACACAGCATCCTTCTGCGCATAACCCATGCTGTTGTATTCTGCGAAACTGTAATAATTTCGGGTGGAATAACGCAGCGCGGTCAGGTCAAACGAAGTGCCGGTGGTGAGCATGCTTTTGGAGTAACGCACCCGCCATGAACCGCCCGCCTGACGATCTTCTTCTTCCAGCTTCGTGCTGGAGAAAGTGCCGTCCACAGACATTGCGCCAAGATCGCCCAGCGAAATACCTGAACCCATGCTCAGCGCACTGTAGTTTTGCGAGCCCAGCAGACCGCCGTACAGCGTCAGGTTTTTTGGTAAGCCATAAATCAGCGTCGCCAGCACGAATTCTGATTCGCGTGAGCCCTGCGTCGTACCGCCGTCATAACGTCCGGCGGTCACTTCATATTTCATGGCGCCCGGTCGCAGCATCACCGGCAGGGAGGAATACGGCACCACGAAGCTGTGCACGCTGCCATCGGCTTCGGTCACTGCCACGTCCAGGTCACCGGAGGATCCCGCCTGATACAGATCCTTAATTTCAAACGGGCCCGGTGCGACGTAGGTTTCATATACCACGTAGCCGTTCTGACGCACGGTCACGCGGGCGTTACTGCTGGCTACGCCGGTGATCAGCGGCGCAAAACCGCGCAGACGCGAAGGCATCATCTGTTCGGACGAATTCAGCTGCACGCCGCGGAACGGCACGCCGTCCAGCACGTCACTGCCGGTATTGGATTCGCCCATGGTCACGCGAGAACGCCAGTCACGGATATCGCGCGACAAATAGGTATTGGAAAAATGCGTACTGTCGTTATTACTGCTGCTACCACTAGTATCAGTGTGGCTGTGCGTCAGCGTACTGCGCAGCCGCCAGGCACCGGCGTTTGCGCCGGTCTGCACGTTGGCAAACAGGTTGTTATTCACGCGGGTATCGCTGTTGAGCGTCTGCTCATTGCGACCGGCACTGACGTTGTAGTTAAACAACATCGCCGGAATGCCGTCGTCCCACTGTGACGGATCCGTCTGGCTGTCACTGCCCGGCTGCATCGCCACCTGCGGGATACTGACGTCCAGCCGCAGGCGGGATAAATCGAATTTCACCGTAGATTGCGGAACCAGCGCTGTCAGATCATCCACCGGTTTGTCTTTCGCTAAGCCTTTAAATGCAGGCAGCTGATCCACATTCACGCCCAGCGCGCCAAGCAACTCCGGCGACAGTTCAGGCGCAATATTGCCGTGGGCGTTTTTGCCGAACACCAGTTCGCGGGAGACCGCTTCACGCTGGTTGACGAAGATAGTGACCGGATACTTCCCTTCCGCCACGCCGCCAGCCAGGGAAAACGCGGAGAGATCGACATCCGATGCGCCGCTTCCCAGCGAGAGCAATTCAGGATCGAAGTAATCCGCTGCCCACGCGTTCTGGCAGCTCATTAATACAAACAGCGCAAGCGTTTTGCGCGGGAAGGCGCGGGTGCTGGCTGCCATTCCGTTAGTCCTTAAACAGGATGTCAATTTCTTACTCAAGGTCGTTCCCTGCTATGTAATATATGATTAGCGGTTCCGGATTTCCCCGGTCTTACAATGGCTTACGCTGGACGGACGTCACCCGGCTGTCTTCGCCGATCACCTGCCACTCCACCTCGCCCCGCGTCCCTTCAGGGACGGGATAGCGCTGCTGCCCTTTCGGCGGTACCAGCTTGCGCAGATCGGCTGCCGGTAAGGTTTTTCCACCCACTTTCAGCTGGCTGAAGTTGAGGTAAAACGGCGTCGGGTTATCCACCACCAGCGCATCCCCTTGCAGGCTGAAACGCAGCTGTTCAGACGCCTTAGTGACGCCGCCTGGCGGTAAACCTTCCGGTCGGTAGAACAACTTCATGTTGTTGACCACCGCGACCACCAGCTGGCCGCCGGTCTGGTTGTCTTTATCCGGCACCGACGGGATGCCTTTTACCGACAGGTAAAACACTGATTCCCTGTCCTGCGGCAGCGTCATGTCGGTAAGACGGATGCGCAGCTGGAGCTGTTCACCCGGATCAACACGTTTTAACGGCGGCGTCACCAGCAGCGGAATGGCCGTGGCGGGCGCTTTATCGTCTTGTTCTGTCGCCGGTAAACCGGTGGCCAAATCCAGCGGCCGCACCCATGACTGCATCAGATACGCACGGTGGGTGTTATTGGTCATTGACCAGGTGATGCCTTTGGTTTCCGATGCCGGATACACAAGGCGGAACTGATTGATCGACAGGCCGGAAGGCTGTTCCGGCGCGGCAACACACGGCAATGCCAATGCCAGCGCGGCAATCAGCAGCGGCACTTTCAGCGAAAACGTCATGATTTCCCTCCGTTCTGCACAGCGGCTGAAAATAGCGGGCTGTTGCCGCCGTAATCATTAATCACCGTCCACTGCGCCTGCTTAACCTGACCACTCACCGGATAACTGGCCTGCGAGAATGGCGGGATCATCGGCACAACGTCTCGCACCGCCACGTCGTGGCCATCAAACGCCAGACGTGAAAACGTCAGGAAGTAAGGCGTCGGATTTCTTACCTCGATGCTGCCGTCCTGAAGATGAAACGTCAGACGCCCCTGCGCTTCCTCCGCCGTCATCGGCAGCCCTGCAGGGCGGTAAAACAGCTTGATGGTGTTCTGAATACCCACCGAAATCCGCGCCGCCAGCGAGGCGTCTTCCGCTTCTTTCGGTTCCGTCATCGCCGGTACGGCGATCGCGGTGAAATAAAACACCGACTCACGGTCAGCAGGCAGCGCCGCATCGTCCTTACGCAAAATGCGCAGGGTGTTTTTGCTATTTTCTTCCAGTCGGAACAGCGGCGGCGTGGTCAGAAAAGGCGCAACTTCACGGCCTTGCGGTGACCCGACGACCGCCGACTGCACCAGATAAGGCCGGGAACCGTGGTTTTGCACGGTCAGCGTCTGGGCGCTGTCGGTTGACTGAAAAATCACCCGCGTACGGCTGAGGCTGATCCCCCCATCAGCGGCAAAAGCGCCCTGAATCAGCGTCACAATGCCCATTAAAATGAGTGCGGCACGGCGTACTAAAAGAGAAATAAACTGCACAGAAAACCCCTTACTGATAGGCGAAATCAAAGGTGACACTGGCGTTCAGCGTGCCGCCTTTGGTAGCGGCATCGCTGCATTTGGTGCCACAGGACAGCGCTGCTTTCAGCGGAATGCTGACGTTGCCGCCGTCAAAATTGGTGGCGTTCAGCGGCACCGGCAGCAACGTGGTGTTGTTCACCACATCACCCGTCGCGTTCACGATGCGTACGCCGTAATTCACCACCTGTGAGGACGCCGGTTGCAGGAACAGAAAATCGCCGGAACTTGTGTTGCCGGTTCCCGACACTTTCACCACAGGTTTTTGCACCGCACCGACAAAACCGGCGCATTGCGACAGGGTCACCGTCAGCGGTAACGGATTGGCCAGGCTGTCGCCGCTGCGGATACCGGAAGACTGCACCGCGCCGAAATCCAGCACCGGCGGCGCGGAAACCTGGCAGGTCGGCGCCTGGAATGTGGCCGTAAACTGCACCTCTGTTGCCGCCGCCGCGTGACCCGCCATCGCCAGCAGGCACAGGCAAAGCGAAGCCCTCAGGGCAACGTGGTGTCCTGATAAAGAAATGTGATTTTTCATGGTGTCTGTCTGTTGAAAGCGTTAAGGGAAAATAAAGGCGAAGGTGATTTTTGCGCTGACCGCACCCGCCGTCAGCAGCGGATCACCGGCGCTGCGCACCAGTCCCACCGAAAAAGGTTGCACAGATGTGCCGTCATCCTGAGTGATCGCCACCGAATCGCCGGGCGCAACCGTACCGGCCGCGTTATAAAAATCACTGAGGTTATTCAGCGTGCCTTTTTTCAGCATAAAACCAACGTACTTCGCTGTTGAACTGGCCGAGCGAAACAGCTGTGTGTCGCTGAGCTGAGCGGATTCCCCGGACACAGTCAGCGACGGCGTTTTGCCCTGCATTCCTTCGCAGTTCACGCTGACCGCCAGTGGCAGAATGGCGGCGGTACCGGTCGCAAATTGCGTAACATCTTTTGTGTCGAATTTGAGCGTCGGCGTGTCGATCGCCACCTGACAATTGCCATCCATTACCGTGGCTTTAATGTCAGTGGTGGCAGCCAGTGCCTGACCGGCAGAAACGCCGGATAAAATCAGCAAAAGTGCTGATGAAACCTGTTTAATTAACCGTGCCACGGAACGTCTCCACACCGCCAAAATCGTTAATCGCTGCCCACTCGGCTTTGCCCTGCCCGGCTGTCACCGGATAATTATTTGATGCGAAGGGCGCAATCATGCTGGTGCCTTTAATCACATCGAGCGGGATCTTTTTGCCGTCAATCGTCAGTTTGTTGAGCGAGATAAAATACGGCGTCGGATTCGACACCTTCACGCTCTGGCCTGCTCTGGAAAACTGCAATTTGCCCATCGCTTCTTTTTGCGTCATCGGCAGGTTATCCGGACGATGGAACAGCTTCAGGGTATTACCGGTCGCCACCTGCAAGGTGCCACCGACTTTATTGTCATTATTTTCCTGACCTGTTTTACCGGTCGGGATCGCCAGAATATTTAAATAAAAGACCGACTCCCGGTCACCCGGCAGAGAATTGGATTTTTTCAGGATCCGGATTTTATTAGCGGAATCAGGCTCGATGCGAAATAACGCCGGGGTTGGCATGAACACGCTGTTCGATGATTTCGCTGAGAGACTTTCTGAAATACCGACATTAATAAGATAAGGTTGATTATGAGATCGGTTATTAATGTCAATACTCTGACTGCTGTCAGATGCCGTAAAAATAATGCGGGAGGCACCCACCGCAATACTTGCGATTGCTGGCGGGGTCAATAATATCCCCAGGCTTAAAATAACGCCTAACTTGTGAATAAACTTCATAATGTTCTCTGCCAGTTAAATGAAAAAGAGAGGTTTCATAGAACCTCTCTTTTCCGGACGCTTATTGCCGTACTGCTCGCGCCTTACGACGGGTCCCGTACTTCAGGTTCTTTACGCTTAGTTGCTCACGTAAGAGATTTTGATCGGCGCGTGGTAAGCACCCGGCTCAACGTTAGTCTTATCCAGCACGGCCATACCGGTGTTGAAGGTATAAGTCAGTGCGCCAGTCGTATCAGCAACAACCGGGATGCTGGTGTTGTTGGTCACTTGAGTGGTGCCGTCTTCACGGGTCATCATGAAACCTGCGGACTGAGCAACGTCGCTCAGGAACACAGTTTCGTTACCGGTCGCAACGATACCGCTGACCTGTAAAGCACCCGCTTCGTCTTTGCTACAGTTTTTCAAAGACACCAGCAGTGGTTCTTCACCAATCTGTTTTTTCGCTGCGTCGAAAGCGATTTTAGAGAAAGAACCGACGTTCAGAGTAGAAGCACCGTTATTTGCAGTCACTTCACAAGTGGTGTCTACAATAGACCCTTGCAACTGGACATCAGCCTGAGTTGCAGCCTGAACCTGACCTGCCAAACCTAACATCAGAGCGACAGGCGCAAGGGCGATAATTTTTTTCATTACAAGATCCTTCATTAAATATGCGTCATTATGACAATGGGAATAATTCATTTCAGCCTGCCTTGGCTGAGGAGAAGATAATACTTTTCCTAAAGAGCATTAAATATCAGAGGGAGATTATTTTAATGAAGGTCTCGGCCTACACGCGTAGGCAACGAATAACGTCTGAAGTAAAATGGAGGATTACAGGGAATATGAACATCCGCTTAAATAAATATTTATCACACCGGCGGATAAAAATAAAGCCATTCCGGAGAATGGCTTAGCGGGATAAAACACAATATTAATGTCGGGTGGATTTTGAATACGTTTCGATGGCGGCGCTGAATGCCATGATTTGCTGTTTAAGCTGCGCAGTACCTTCTTCTATTGCAGCTTCTATTTGTAAACCCTGTTGCCCGGTAGCCAGCACGTCTTCTAACTTTTCCGCCAGCAAATGCAACTTTGTCGCGCCCAGCAGCTGCATCGTGCCGTTGATCCGGTGCAGATGGTGTCGCAGTACATCCCGGTCCTGGCGTTCCAGCGCCTGTAACGCGGCGGCCATATCTTTATCGTTTTCGATGCGCGACTGTTCCAGCATCTGACACATCAGCTTTTTGTCACCGAGACTGTGCGCCTCAAGCGTCGGCATATCGACGAATTCTTCCAGCGGGCGGGTATCTGCGAACATATGCACGCCGCTTAACGCCGCTTTCAACTGTTGCAGGTCTATAGGTTTAAACAGGCAAAGATTCATGCCCGCCGCCAGACAACGTTCTTTCTCATCGGTCTGCGCATTAGCGGTTAAACCCCAGATAATGATCTGCTGATTGGTTTCCCGCACCTTTTGCGTGAGCGTAATGCCGTCCATGTTCGGCATATTCAGATCAGTGATCAGCAAATCGTAATCCTGCCTTTGGATCAGATTCAGCGCCTGCAAACCGTCTTCGGCTTCATCCACATGATAACCGAGCATATCCAGCTGACGGCGCAACAACAGACGATTCGTCGGGTTATCCTCGGAAATCACAATCCTTAATGCAGCAGGAAGCACTGCTTCCTGTTCAGCCAGCAACAAAACGCCTGGCGCATGGTCAGAAGTACGCGTCACCAGCGTGACCGTCATGGTCGTGCCCGCATCCGGCTGGCTGACAAGGCTGATTTGCCCGGACATTCTCTCGACCATTTCGCGGCAAATCACCAGCCCGAGCCCGGATCCAACGCTGCGTTTACCGACGGCGGTCTGGCTGAACGGCTTAAATAATTGCTGCTGTTCCTGCTCGCTTATCCCGGCGCCGGTATCGCGCACGCTCATTGACAGGTAAACCCGCTCCTCGCCCAGCGCCTGCGTATGTGCCATCACTTCAATCCCGCCCTGCGTGGTGAATTTGACGGCATTACTGACCAGATTAGACAGTACCTGTTTGAAAGCCTGCGGATCCAGCCATAGCGTTTTCCCTTCTTCCAGGCGACAATCGACGGTCAGCCGGAGATGTTTCTGACGCGCCAGCCCTTCGAAATTCGCCACCGTCGCGTGGACGAGCCCCCCCAGATCTACCCATTCAGGTACCAGCGTAAAGTTGCCGGATTCGATTTTTTCCATGTCCAGCACATCACCGATAAGCCCTATCAGCGTCTGCGCCGTACTGTAGGCCAGTTCAATCGCCTCGCGGGCTTCTTCCGGGCTTTGCTTGCGGGTGGTCAGCAGCTCAAGAAATCCCATGATCGAACTGACAGGCGTGCGGATCTCATGACTCATATCCGCCAGGAACCGGCTTTTCGCCTGACTGGCGTCAATGGCTTTGTCTTTTTCGACCTGCAACGCTTTCATCAGTTGCCGGGATTCCGTGATGTCCTGCCAGCCGCAAATCAGCGTCGCTGGCATGTTTTCCGGCATCTGGCACGAGGTCAGCCAGTGCAGGATCAGCCGGTCTTCCTGACCGTTATTGAGCACCAGCTGATGAGTGATGACGGTGTCCGGCACCAGCCCTTGCTGAATGTCCTGCTGCACATCAGGGAAAATATCCGCCAGAGGGCTGCGCCGGTCGTACAGCGAATGGCGCATATTTTCACGCAATTGTGGCGTGAAAAACTCGCCGAAAGCGCTGTTATAACTTTCTAACTCACCTTCCGGCGTAATGACATACACCGGCACCGGAATGGCGTTGGATAAAGTCTGGCGCAAAATCAGTTGATAGCTCAGCGCGGCCTGCGACGCTTTGCCACGGCTGATGGCGCGCAGCAAATAGACTCCCCACAACAGGCTGCTGATCACCAGTAACGCCGCCAGCCCGACCACCAGATAAAATGGGCGGTTGTACAGATTCCAGGTGCCGATTTTGACGTCCGGCGCTTTCACCCATTTGCCTGCCACATTGAGAATTTCTTTCGGCGGAATATCATCCAGCGCCTTGTTCAAAATACTCTGCAACTCCAGTGAACCGCGCGGGATAGCAAAGGCAATCTGCGCCGAAGGCTCGTCGGGGATGCGGGTATAGGTCATCTTTTCCGGATAATAATGGTCGATGATAAACCGGGAGGCGAGCTGGGTGGAGACAACGGCATCCACTTCCCCGAGCATCAGTTTACTCAGCGCCGTGCTGGTGTTCTCGGCAATCACCCAGGTCACGCCGGGGTATTTCTTTTTCAGCTTTTCACTCAGCGGATGGTAAGCGGGTATTGCCACTTTATCGCCGGGCATCAGAATATCCGGCTGATCCGTCGTGGCACGCGTCACCAGCACAAAAGGCGTGGCGATAAACGGGTGGGTGAATAACATATCTTCTTCGCGCTCGACGCTGTAAGTGGCGGTCGGCACCAGATCCCAGCCACCTTTGCGCATGATATTGACCATGTCGCTGTTGGAATTGGCGATGACCGGCTTGAACGTTAACCCGGTCTGGAGTTGGATCAGATTGAGAATATCGCCGAGCAGCCCCCGGATTTCCTGATTGTCGTCCATCATGCTGAGCGGCGCGTAATACGGGTTGATCAGCACATTCAGCACCGGATGTTTGGCAATCCAGCGTTCTTCGCGGGGCGTGAATTTCATCGCTTTATTCAGAAACGAGACGTTGCCGGTATCCACCCACGACTGCGCAACCTGTTTATGCGTCTGTTCGCTCAGGGAACTGATAAAGGTGTCGAGAATGCCGCGCAGTTGCGACTGATTATCCAGAACAATAAAGTGATTGCCGGTTTGCGGCTCACGCCAGAATTTCACCATTTGCAGCGACTGATAAAAATCGCGGGCCAGAATAAAACTCGACGTCAGGTTATTCCCAAAGAAGTAGTCATTTTGTTTATTGGCGACGGAAGCCAGCGCCAGATAGTTATCGTCATACGCGGTGATTTGAGCCTTCGGGAACGCAATTCTGATAAATTGTTCGGAAGGATATCCGCGCCGGATAGCCACCCGCACTTCGTCCTTATCATCGGACAGCGGGTTCATCACATCGGCCTGTCGGGTGACTAACGTCGGAAACGCACGAACCAGCGGGAGCGAGGCAACTAACGGCGCGGTCAGGTCAACGTTGCCGGAGGGTGAAGTCAGAATGGTGTCGATATTGCCGTCTTTCAGCGCGGCCAGCGCCTGCGCTTCGTCGTTATAATGTTTAATGACGACACTGACCTGCAAAGAATTTTCCAGCAACCGCAGGTAATCCGCGTTCATTCCCCGGTAACGGCCGGTGGAGGAATTCAGGCTCAGCGGCGGGATTTCTGTGCCATAAACGCCCATGTTCAGCGTACGCTTGGCAGCAAGCCATAATAAATCGTAATGGTTTAACGGAAGTGCCGGGGTAAAAACGTCATAATCGCTGGCCAGCGTCAGGGTTGCAGGTTCGGGCGTTGCCGCCTGTGCCGGATATATCACCGACAACCAGACAAACCACAACGTTATTACCCTGATTATCATGCTTTTACCCAATTTTATTGCGCTGCGCAAAAGAGAAAAGATCCATCAGCGATTTACAGTTTAGCTTTTCCATTAAGCGGCTTTTATAGGTACTGACTGTTTTATTACTGATAAACATTTCTGAGGCGATTTTCATATTATCCGCACCACCGAGAATATAGCGCATCACTTTGATTTCCTGACTGGAAAGCGATTGCAACATTTCCTGCTCGGAGGACAAGCTGCCCATAAAAGCATGTAATGATAACGGGAAGTAACTGTAACCATTCAGTGAAGCATTAACGGCGGCAATAATATTGGTCATGCCCTCTTTCTTACTGATAAAAGCATTCGCCCCGGCATCGGCACTACGCTTGCCATAAAACAGATCGTTCTTGGCAGAAACCACAATAATAATACGGCTAAAGGCTTGTTTCCTGAGTTTCTCCACTACTTCAATACCACTCATTACCGGAATATCCACATCCACGATCACCAGATCCGGATAGTGTTCTTCCACCAGCAGCAGCGCCTGCGCGCCATCTCCGGCTTCTGCGACCACGGTAATGCCTTCGCTTTCCAGCAAATTTTTAATCGCCATACGCGCCAGCGGATGATCGTCCACAATGACAGCGTTTAATTTATTCGTTTTACTCATGCTATAGCATTCTTCTTTGCCGGAAACGGAGTTCATATTAAGTCTACAGCCTCCCTAATACCATTGCCATTGGCGTTAAGAAAAATAGTACTAATCAATTCTAAAAATTCCCCAAGGACTTCACGTGTAGGATATCACCTGCAAAATTTTCCGACGTGTCCGCTGTATTTATCAGACGACTGAGATTATTCTTATTCGATATTTTAAACACGGATCATATTTACACGCCCCTGCTGACTGACATGACCTCACGGCTTGTTAAGTGCTCGGAACGCGTGAGGATTTCTATTTCCTACGGAAAGGCGAATTAAGATTTTTCATGAAACTACGGCACGATGCAAAAACACATCGCATTTCGCTGCCCCTTCAGACAAGAAATAAAACACGATTACTTATCAGGATATTTATTTTTATCTCGTGCTTTATTTTCACCACCGGGGGGCATTTTAATTTTTCTGCTATGCCCAGCACCCGCGATGCATATATCACCGGCAATGAAATAACGCTTGCCGCACAAATCAGTGGCCGGGTGGCGCAGGTTTTCGCGCCCGTCACCGGCCGGGTGCAAAAAGGGGATTTACTGGTACGTTTGGACGACACTGAAGCCCGGCACCTTTATATGCAGGCTGAGAATAAACTGTCAGAATCAGTCAAAAAAACGCAGGTCCGTTATGCCACCGATGAAAAGAATAATACCCGCATCCTGAAAGCCCAGATGACGTACCAGCAGGCGCTGAGCAGGTATCATCGCCGGATCCAGTCAAAAGGCGCGGTGACAATTTCAAAACAGGATTTGCAACAGACCCTCAGAGCCGTCAGCAGCAGCCAGAGAGCGCTGGATGAAGCAATTGCTGCCTACCGTAAGGATCAGCAATTACTTGACGCTTCTGATGCGGCTCAGCAACAGATGGTTTCGCAGGCCACCGAAGAATTTCAGCAAGCCAGTCTGGCACTGATGCGTACCGAAGTGCGCAGTCCGGTGACCGGTTATGTCGCCCGGCACAATGTGCATGCGGGCGTGGGCGTCAGCGCCGGACAAATGCTGATGACCATCGTGCCCGACGATCAGATGTGGGTGACCGCCAGTTTTAAAGCGACGCAACTTTCTGACCTGCTTATCGGCAAGAAGGCGTCCATCTTGACTGAGTTTAATGGCAGAAAAGTCGTATTAGACGGCCAGATTGAAGGGATCAATCTGGACACAGATACCGCGCTGGCCGCACTGTCAGCCAAAAACGGCGCGACGAACTGGATTTATGATGTGCAGCGAATTCCGGTGCGTATCTCAATTAATCCCCTGCAACTGAGCCAGTATCCATTGCATCCAGGCTTATCCTCACAGGTGACGTTGCTGGAAAGCCGTCAGTAATAGTTAATTTTTACGATCACCGACGCATCAAACTGCCCGAGCGACAGCTCTCTTCCGGGAATGGCGCTCACTCTTGCCGTAAAGTTTTTGGTCACTTCATTCACATTATTCAGCTGAGCAAAGTCATCGTAGCGGTTGAACGCAATAGCCTGTTGCTGCTCGTTAAATAACATCAGTTTCGCACCGTTAGCGAGATCAATCGCCGTGTTATCAAGCAGCGGACTGGCGGTTGAAAATTCCGCCTGTAGCGAGAAGTTATCCAGACAGCCTTGCTTCACAGCCCGGATAGCAAACGGCAGCGAGACGCCCGCCGAGCGGGAAAGCGTTGTGCTCTGAATTTCGCCAAAATTTAAAATCTGCGATTCCGGATACACTTTCAGATCTGAACCGCAGGCCAGAAAACGCACCCCTTGTAAACCTGACAGATTGTATTTGAGGTTTTTTGCCCCCGGCGTGTTGTTGACACTGCCGCTGCCGTCGAGCTGAAATACCGTGAACTGATCCGCGCCCAGATAATATCCGGCGGAAGGCGGAGTGCCGGTAACCTTGATATACAGACGGAATGTGACGTCCAGCGTCACACTTCCACCCCGCTGAATCGGTGGGCTGTTGGTACTTGCGCGCTGCTGATCCTGCTCCAGCTCCTGCCCGTTATAACTGACGCCCAGCCTCAACCCTTCACCAATCGACTGTGATTTGGGATTAAAATAGAAATGCACCACGTCAATGCTACTGCCCAGCACGTTGTCACAATACGCGGTCACGGTGATGTCGTTGGATTCCCAGACTTTGGTGCCCGGTGGCACATTCGCCGGAATAGCGAGTTGCCCGACCGGGATCGGCAGTTTGTCGACAATTCCGGTACCCTTCTCCACGCAGTCCAGCGCCAGCGCGCTGCGGGAAAATAACAGCATGATAAAAAGGACTGTCATTCGTCCGCTTAAAAACCGAATCAGTTCAACCATCACAACCTCTTCGCCTGAGGATTTTTTGGCACAAGCTGACAATGCGCGGTCTGGCAGGAATATTCGTTCACCTGCAAACCTCCGTAATCATCCATATAACCGAGGCTGTACTGATGACTCACATACCGGCTGCCGGTGAGATTTTCAGAGGTAAACGGTGCCAGCATTACGCTATCAAAACCCGCAAAATTGCCTTTATTATCTTTACCCAGATAGCCGACGGTGATGTAAAACGGCGTGGGATTGGTCAGTTTTAGTCCGTCACTGAGACCGAAAACTTCAAGCTGCTCCTGCCAGTTTTCCTTTAGCTGATCTTGTAATGCCACAGGGCGGTAAAACAGCTTCACACGGCTCTGGATCGCCACCTGGATGACGTTTGACATGTCACTCTTTGGAGGCACTTCGCGCACGTTAAAGTAAAACAGCGATTCACGGTCTTTCGGCAGAGTGGCGGCTTGCGGCAATTGCAGGATGCGGATCTGACTTTTCTGTCCGGCTTCGATGCGCTGCATCGGCGGCAAGGCCACCAGCGGCGAAGTGATCTTTTCGCCCTGCGTGTCTTCCAGCCAGACCTGCGCCAGATAGGGCAGTTGTTTGCTCTGGTTTTCCAGCAACACGCTGACGGATTTATCGCTGCCGTTAAAAATGACGCGCGTCCGGTCAAGATTGATGGCGGCATAAACCGGATACGCCGCGCCAGCCATCAGCATGAGTGCGCAGTATGAAATGAGTTTGTGCATCAGGACTTCCTTTCCTCGTAAAATTTGTATGATTGGTTTTCAGTTTTCATTAGCTGCACGGTAGCAAAATTTGTCCGGCGCGGGCGCCGGGGTCTGACGGCACCTGAATCTGACATTGCTGCCCTTCGCCCCAGTGCACGGTCAGAGATTTTTCGCCGGACACTCCGGCCAGATACGCCAGTCCGCCGTCGCCGACAAGTCCCGCTTCAAAACCTGAGCTGTTGTCGGTGACGGCCGCACCGAGCGGCGGATGACTGCCGTCTTTCAGACGGATCACCGCCATCAGACGTTCGCCTTTGATCGCGCGCATTTTGCGAAAACCAATCGCCCCTTCGGTCAGCGTTTTACTGACCACCGAGCCGTAAACTTCTATGTCGTCCGGCAAATTATTCACATCCACGCGAATATCAGAGGTCTGGTAGCTCGACACACCGTTGACCACCGCGATCCCGTAATCGTTGGTGACTGATGCGCCGTCGCTGACCGGGATCCCCTTTACGCCCGTTGATAACATCATGCGCGGCTCGTTGCCCGCGCTGCTCTGATGCAGCGCCGCACCCGCCGCGGTGGCGGTCATCGAGCCGTACCAGTTAGCATTCACCGAGCGGTAATCGTTATTTTTCACGCTGCCGTTAGCCCCGAACTGCCCGTAAGGTGACATGTGCTGGTAGTTCGTGCGGAACACACCCTGGCCTTTTTGCAGATCCGGACTGCTTCCCCCCACGCCCACGCGCCAGCTGTTATTTGGATCCTGACTATTGTAATAGGACGCCGTTTGCGAGAAACCGTTTTGCGAGTCCTGCTGCGCGTCGTAACTGATTTGCTGCCCGGAAGACAGCGGCAGACTCAGCGACAAAAACATCTGGTTTTCATCGGTTCTGCGGTAATTCAGTTTGCTGGCGAAGAACGTCGCGGAAATGCCGGTAAAGCGCCCGATGTCGAAAATCTTGCTCACCGACGCGCTGTAGTTGTTACTGGCACTCTCGTTCCAGTAGATTTTGTGCGTCGCTGACAGATACAAGGTGATGGCCGGCCACGGCAGATACTGGTTAGCGGTAACGGTGTAGGTTTGTTTATCGTCGCGCGAATAACCGTCGCCGTTCATCTTGTCGAGATACTGGCTGAACGACATGAAGGTTTTTTCCGAGAAACGGTATCCGGCAAAGGTTATCTGGCTACCGGTGGAGTCGAAACGTTTGGAATAGTTGGCGCGGTAACTCAGGCCGGTTTGCTCACCCGCCACCGGCACGGTCGCCGAAGATCGTGTGACATCAAAAGACACCGCGCCGAGCTTTTGCAGATTTTGTCCGACACCGACCGCCTGCGCCTGATAGTTGCCGGTTGTGGCAATCAGGCCGCCATATACCGAGAAATCATTCAGCACGCCCCACGACATTTCGCCACTGTAAAAACCGGGCTGCAAAACGTGATGACTGCTGCCGGTGGTCGGTTTACCCATCGCCGTTTTGAAGCGCACCTGGCCTTTGCGGGTCAGAAACGGAATAGTCGCGGTGGTCACCTGATAGGTCGTGACGCTGCCGTTTTCTTCCTCTATTTTCACGTCCAGCGCGCCCTGAACCGCTTCGGTTAAATCCTGAACCACGAACGGCCCCGGCGACACATTGGTCTGATAAATCACTCGACCGTTCTGGCTGATGCTCACTTTCGCGTTGGTTTTGGCGATGCCGGTGACCTGTGGCGCATAACCGCGTAATGAAGGCGGTAACATGCGCTGGTCACTGTTCAGTGAAGCGCCAAGAAAGCGGAAAGAATCGAAAATGTCAGAACTCAGATAAGTTTGTCCGCCCGTCAGTCGTGCCCCCATCGACGGTAAAGCGCGATACAAATAGCTCTGCGTCCAGGTGAATTGATCGCTGGCCGGTGTGCCGGAGGTACGCGACGATGAATACTGATAATCCGCACGGGCACGCCACGGCCCGAGGTTAAAACCGGTGGTGCCGTAGCTGCTGAAACTGGTGGTACTGTCGCCAGAATGCGGCATGTATTTGCTGCCGAGCAGGTTGTAATCGAGCAACGCGCCGTTCACGCCGTTATCCCACTGTGAAGGCGGCACCCAGTTCTGGTCGTGAAAAACCAGCCACGCCTGCGGAATGCTAATGTTCAGCGTTTGTTTTTCCTGGTCATAGCGGGCGGTGACTTCTGATTGCCGGTCTAAAGAGGTACATTCGCCGTGATGCCAGAGCGTCAGCTTTTGGCGGGCATCCTTCGTCAGATCGAATTTATCCACCAGCGCGGGCGGCAGACAAAGGCGGCTGTTTTTATTATCTTCTGAGGCATAATACTTTATCAGGCTTTGATCGCCGAGCGTGCGGCCATTGAGTACCACATCCAGCAGGTATTCGCCGGGTGCGATATAATCAGCCACCTGAAAACGCGATAAATCGACATTATTACGGTCGGCGGAATCAATAAAGTTAACGTTAAATTCCACTGCGAAAATTCTGACTGAAATACAACATCCTGATAAAAATAAAACAACGCCGGTAACTGCCCGTTTCCCTGTGAAAATCCTTTCCATCGCAACTGCCATAATAAAATCACTTGTTTATGGTAATAAATCGAAAACCCCGGTACTGGCAAAGATAAAAAGGGGGAAATACTCCCCCCAAGTGATAGCGGACGTTTATTTATAATTCAGGGCGTAAGTTGCCTGAGAAACAAGAGTACCTGTGGCAACAGGCTGAGTATTGGCTTCCACACGCGCAGCAAAGACCAGATTATTATTACCCGTCACCAGATCAATATCTTTAGAGGTATCACCGACTTTCAGCAAATCGCCGTTAGCGTCAATCAGGCGGATGCCCGCACCCTTGGCACTGCCGGTATTCGCCAGCAGTTCAGTTGCACTGCTGTCAGGTGTGCCGGTAAATGACACCGCGACTTTAGAAACCGCAGGATAAGCCACAGTACCCACGGTTTGGGCCGCCAGGTCGCAGTCTTGCAGGTGAATCGTGTAGTTCACGTTTTGCGAATATTTGCTGCCACTTTCGAGCACTTTATTCGCTACCTGTCCCATATTCACATTAATGTCTTCATCCCCTGCCGCGACAGAGCAAGGTGCATTAATCACGGTTCCGGTGAAATGAATACGTCCGGAACCATTATCGGCACCCGCCGGTGGCGTCGGATCATCAGCTGCGAAAGCAGAAGCTGAAATAAGGGCAGATAAAGCAATAACCAGCGTTTTATTTTTAGTGTTAAACATTGTAAGTCCTTGAGATATTGATGGCGTCGTTATTAAGCGATATTTTCGCCCTGACTCTGAGAGCAACCCTTGCTCCCGCCAGATCAATATACTAACAACCACTCAGGCTGCGCTATATTAAGTTGAATAACCCATTTGTTAAGATTTTTGCTCTATAGCAAGCCGTTAAACATGAAAAAAATCATGAAAATTCACATAAAAATGAAAGCAATCAGCACAAGATAATCTGAGCATGATAAGAATGCAGCTTTTGGTAAGACAAAATATTGGGGAAATTAATAACAATTGGGTGCCTATTCCGATTTTTTAGGAATTTTCTTCGCGCATATATTCTCCGCCAGTATTCTCATCTCGCATTAGGGCCTCTTTCCACAGTTTATTTACCGATTTAGTCAGGATGTAAGCGGCGGGATAAATAAAGAATTAATCCCTTTTTTTTATTATTCCAAAAAACAGCATCACTATTCCACTCCGTGCAAAAGCTAATCCAATAAACGCAGTCGTTCGCCCTGCGCAAAGCTGATAACTTGATGAAAAAACCTAAGGAAAACATCATGAGTTCACTCCCTGTTGCAGTGGTCACCGGCGGTACCAGCGGTATCGGACGGGCGGTTGTCCACAATCTGGCGCGCGACCATCGCGTTTATGCGCTCGGGCGTAATAAAGACAACCTGATTGCGCTGCGGCTGATTGAAAATGTCGAAGCTGTTGAAATTAACCTGCATGATTTTGAGGCCATTGTGCGGTTTGTCGGTGAAATACCGGCGATTGATATGCTGGTGCATTCGGCGGCCATTTCCAAACCGTTACCTCTTGAAAATGCAACGCCGAAGGACTGGCAGCAGCAGTTTTCCATTAACGTGTTTGCCCCCGCTGAATTCACGAGACTGGCATTACCGGCGCTGAGAAAACAGGAAGGTCAGGTGGTGTTTATCGGTTCAGGATCCGGTACCAAAGCCGATGGCGGAAACATGGTGTATTGCGCGTCAAAATTTGCCCTCAGCGCCCTCGCCCACGCGCTGCGACAGGAGGAAAGCGAATACGGCGTGCGCGTCTCCACCGTCGCACCCGGCCCGACAGATACGCCGATGAATCGCAAAACTCGTGAAAGTCAGGGCAACTTTGAAGCCATCGACCCGCGCGAATACAGCACGCCGAAATCAGTGGCTGCGGCAGTACGTCTGGTGATCGACGCCAGTGACGATACGCAAATTACGGATATCGCCGTCAGACCGAGGCGGGATAAGGCGAAGCGCTGAATCAGGATAAATAGGATTGCAGATGTGAAAAGGAAGCGACGGCTAAAAGACCGGTCAATTTTTCACGCTGCGCTGCATAAGGTTGTATCGCTGAACGGTTAAAATGCCGCTGCCACCTGGCGATTTCCTGCCGTGTCAGTTCAAGATTTGCATCCTTCGCATTTTTCAGCAGGAATATCAGCCAGTCCCATTTATTCAGTCGATGCGCCAGAGAATACGCTAAAAGTGCATGTTCATTAGATGGCGCTTTCTCATAAGAGGACTGAAGGTCAGCCAAAGTCACTAGCAGTTTATCCCGCAGGAGAATACGCCGCGCCAGTCTGGCAATCGCCAGTTCAGGATGGCTGAGGTTTTGGATTAAACGGTCACGCGCATCCTCGCCGTGATGCTTTACGAGGATATTCAGTGCTGCGAAATACAGTCCAAAAGAGTATGCCTCAGTGACAGCTTCCGCCAGTGCCAGCACCTGCGGATAGCGCAGTTCACCCAGCCCGAGCAATGCCGCTTTACGCGTAGCTGGTCGCGAATCTGCATGATGAAAAGCAGCCAGATAAATGGATTGCGGATCACCATAATGTTGGCTATATAAACGGCAGGCACGCTGGCGTACCAGGCTATTACTATCCAGTAACAAACCTTTTAATACTTTCTCAGCAACAGGCAACGAGTGATTCTCCGCGTACTGCAAAACCCGTTGTTTTACTGGCGCAAACCGGTCGGCGAGTAGCAACGCAAATACCTCATCATTTACACGCTCAGGCTTATTCAGCATAAACTGAGCGGCGTGATACCTGACGACAGGATCATGCTGATGCATCGCCAGCTTGAAGATCCTTTCAGTTGAAAACCGGGGATTGTCGAGCAACAAACGCAGGCAAAGACGGGCGACATGAGGATTACTGGTCTTAAGACCGGTCAGCAAAGCGAGGTTATTTTCCTCCCGCCCGAGATAATCCACGATTTCACTGACGATTCCGCGATGATCAGCGCGGGTACATTTCAGCAACCCGAAGATATCCGGCAGCCCCCCGACAAAAACACCAGCAAACTCCGGACGCATCCAGCGCCGCAGACTGCTGCACGCCGAACGGGCAACTTCTTCCACCCAGTCATTAACCCGCTCAACGAGTTCCGCAAAAGCCGACACCTCGCGCTTCAGTCCGAGGCACAGCACCGCACGTTGCCGGATATGTCCGTTGTAATGGCGGCATAGCGCTTTAAGTTGCTCCGTTTCACTCAGATCAGGTTCGATGTAAAAATAATGCGCACTGCCGTCTTTCAGACGCTGTTTTATCTGCCGGAAGAGAAAGTATTCTGCTGCCATGACTGCCCTGTCGTTGTGCCGGGGAAACCTCAAGAAGTTCTATCATAAGCATTCGCTTTAGAAAATTACAGGACAGGCCGGATCGGTTTTCTCCGTATTCCTCTCACCATCGATCACTTTTCTAAACTTGATACAGATCATCACAAACGCGTTTTAAGTTTGATCGAATGATAATCATTATCGTTTAATGCCAGCAAATGAATGATGATTTCTTCAGGAGAAGACAAACTCAATGAGCTTAGACCTCACGCGTTTTTACGCTGCCGCAGACGGACTGCCGTTCCCTGACCGCTGGGCAGTGATGCCCTGGCGGCCACAGCAGCCGGTTCCGCCGCAGGAGATCCCCGCTCAGTGGCAGGCGCTTTGTCAGCGCCAGCTTCCGGCCAATAAGCGTCTGGTCTATCTGCATATCCCCTTTTGTGCGACGCACTGTAAATTTTGCGGGTTCTACCAGAACAAACTGGAAGCGGAAGCCACAGAACAGTACTGCGATTACCTGATCCAGGAGATCGAACAGGAAGCCGCTTCGCCGCTGCATCAGTCCGCGCCTGTCCACGCTGTCTATTTTGGTGGCGGCACACCGACGGCACTCAGCGCAAAACAGCTGCACCGGATCATCAGCACGCTGCGTCGCTGTTTGCCGCTGGCACCGGATTGCGAAATCACCGTCGAGGGACGGATCCTTAATTTCGATGACGAGCGCATCGACGCCTGTCTGGAGGCGGGCGCAAACCGTTTTTCGATTGGTATCCAGACGTTTGATACCCGTGTCCGCCAGCGCATGGGACGCCGCGCCAGCCGTGAAGAAGCGATAGATTTTTTGCGTAAACTCGGTGAGCGTGACCGCGCTGCGGTGGTCTGCGACCTGATGTTCGGATTACCGGAACAGACGCCGGAAAGCTGGCGGAAAGATTTGCAAATCGTCCGTGATTTACCGCTTGATGGCGTCGATCTTTACGCCCTGAATCTGCTGCCTTCCACACCGCTGGGCAAAGCGGTGGAAAATAAACGCGTGTCGCTGCCGGATGTCACTCAGCGTCGTGATTTTTACCTTGAAGGCGAAGCTTTTCTGGCGCGCGATGGCTGGCATCAGATAAGTAACAGTCACTGGGCGCGCACCACGCGGGAACGCAATCTGTACAATTTGCTGATCAAAAAAGGTGCCGACTGTCTGGCTTTTGGCAGCGGCGCAGGCGGCAATCTCGGCGGGCAATCCTACATGACGGCGCGCAGCCTGGAGATGTATTACCAGCAGATGGATGCCGGACAGAAACCGATCATGATGATGACCGCAGCGACGACCGGTGAGCACCGCTGGCGGCTGGATTTACAGGGCGGCATCGAAGCAGGCCGTTATGATCTTAGCCGTATCATCGAAAACCCTTTCCCGCTCGAACCCCTGTTGCAGCAATGGCAACAATGCGGCCTGATGCTCAACGAAGGCCCGCGTTTTAATCTCACGCCTGCCGGGCGTTTCTGGGCCAGCAATATGTTGCAGGCCTTACAGACATTGATCCCACAACTGACTTTACGGAATACCACTCATGCCAACGGATAAACTTCAGTCCCTGATCGACTTTCTCGCCACGCAGCCAGACGGCACCGTCGAAGATATCGCCCGCGAATACCACATCACGCCGCTGGAAGTGATTCAGAACCTGCCGGGAAGTTATCTGTTTGCCGGAACCCATTTCGATGCCGTATGGGACAACATCACCGGATGGGGTGAAGTGACGACGCTGGTCAATAATGACGATCTGATCCTCGAATTCCATGGCGAATTGCCCTCCGGCACGCATCGTCACGGTTACTTTAACCTGCGCGGTAAACGGGGCATGAGCGGGCATATCCGCGCGACGCACTGTCAGCACATTGCACTGGTTGAACGTCCGTTTATGGGAATGAGCACAGCAAGTGTCTGGTTTTTAAACGCTTCCGGTTATGCCATGCTCAAGGTTTTCGTGGGGCGCGACAGCCATCGTGAATTACTGACCGATCAGCTGAATGCATTTCGGGCCCTTCCCGCCACTCTGGCTGAGAGAGAGAAATAATCTTGAACACTTTGCTGATTTTTGGCGCAGGCAGCGGCGTCGGCGCTGAACTGGTGGCGCTCACGGCGCAGGAACGTCCGGTGGTCGCGCTTATCCGCAACGCCGAACAGGCGCAGGCCTTACGCGCACGTGGTGTAACCGTCATTGAGGGCGATGCGCTTAATCCCGCCGACGTTTTACAGGCCTGCCAAATGGCAGGC
Source organism: Rahnella sp. ATs2 (assembly GCF_051851855.1). NCBI lineage: Bacteria > Pseudomonadati > Pseudomonadota > Gammaproteobacteria > Enterobacterales > Yersiniaceae > Rahnella > Rahnella sp. ATs2. Next base: position 186,550 of record NZ_JBLYPL010000003.1, read on the forward strand.
AGCGGGGCACAAATCGTGTCAACGCTGGGCGGTAAACTCGCCGATTACACCGCCAACCGGTTGATCATTGATATTGCGGAGCAAACCGGTATCCGCCAGATGTTGCTGGTCACTTCCATTGGCTGCGGTGACAGCTGGCCGACGCTGTCTGCCCGCGCAAAACAGGCGTTCGGACAGGCCGTACGCGAAAAATCACTGGCGGAAAGCTGGCTGCAAACCAGCACGCTGGACTGGTGCATTTTACGCCCCGGCGGCCTGATGAATGGCGAAGCGACAGGCAAAGCGCATCTGATCCAAACCGAAGCCCATGGCCGCGTGCGCCGCAGCGATGTCGCGCTGCACATTCAGCAACTGCTGGCCTCCGGCGAAGGCTGGGGTAAGATTTTCGCGTTGTGTGATTCGACGCTGGAAGGGGAAAGGTTCTAATTGAGGTTATGTGATTGCTGAGGTCGCCTAATCACGACCTTGGCAATTGCACAGGAATTTTTAATGAGTGATATATGAGTCATTAGTGTCTATTTACTCGATTAATGTGTGATTTAAGTGACATTACTAAGAGTTATGCTCATACAAACGATATCTCAAGATTAGGTCAGAGTGCTTCGAACTTAGACAATTCAATGTTAATTTTATTAATAGACTTCCTTGATGGAAAAAAGCTAAAAAAATACAAACCTAAAAACTCGTAAACAATCGCAACAATAAGAAATGCAAACATTATTAGAACATTTTTCTCTTCAAAAATAGATAAAGCCCCAAGCATAATAAAAAGCAAAAATAGCAAACCTGAAAATACACCTAATAGCTTATAAAAAATTGGCAAAAAACTCACCCCGCTAATTATCACTTTATAATGGCCATTGACCTTTTCTATATTATTTTGCAATTTATAAATTGCATTAATGTACTGTCTTTTTTCTATGCGATTAAAAATATAAATCAAATCCTTTCTATTATTTGGTGATGGCAATCTAGATATATCGCGCATTATTTCATCATTAATATAAGTCTTGGTAAGCGCTTTATCCTCTGCATCCATATAGCTGCTGTAATTTTTCAGATATTTTATGAGTTTAGTTGTTTTCTTGGAAGACTTAGCCTTGTAGTGAAGATAGAACTTCTTAATTCCCGTTATAAATGCCATTGCCACGACGGTGACACCAGCAGTCACTTTACCTAGTTGATCAATGTGTTCCAAGACATAATTCCATACACTAAGAATAATTTCCATTTAAACACCCTTTTGTTATTTGCATGTAACATATATTAATTCATTATACCTCTTACAATCATTTTAGACTAGAATAGATCTTCACGATTTTCCACACAATATTAATCGCACTTAGCATTACAAAGATAAAACCATAATCTAACCGAGTTGTACTATCGTAAAAATATTATCCGTAATACAACCATTATTCAGTAACAGAGTTTATTAGATAAATGTCTTTCGTCGATGGATGTTCATTGATAGAATTTTTAATTCAATTCACTTGATGAAGATCAGCAATTCCCTCCGCTATCCATTCCGAACTCCCGGCGTTATTCTTCTTCTCATCGAAAGCACACAGCCTTCCCAAACAAATATTGAGAAGGAATTACGTCATGAAATCTATTAAAACTTTCGTTATCGCTGCTGCACTCGCCACTGTTTCCTTCGGTACTTTCGCTGCTGAAATCGGCACTGTGACGGCTTCTGACAATACTCTCGATGGACTGGAGTCCACCTTCGCAGCCAAAGCGGCTGCCGCCGGTGCAACCTCTTATATAATCATTGAAGCCGGTGGTCAGAATCGTATCCCCTGTACAGCAGTATTGTACAAATGATGTGCTGAAGTTATCAGATAAATAAATATCCTCTGGCATAGCCGGAGGTTTTTCATATGCGCCGGTAAGGCTCTGTTACCAGCCGCGCCCTAACAGGCGCATAGCAATCTGACATTTGCATCCAAATTCGTTACTTACTGCCCGTAAACGGGCTCCCTGGATACGGGATTGATAACTGTTCCCCTGTTTATCCTTCTCCAGTTGGTGCTTTATGTATTCCTGGATCTTCGATGTATTTTTACCCACCGTATCTACATAATACCCTCGGCACCAAAACTCCCTGTTCCTGTATTTAAATTTAAGATCTCCAAATTGTTCATATAGCCAACAAAAAGCCGCTCCTTGTACAGAGCGGCTTTGTCATATCAGCGTTTCCGCCTTTAATCTTTCGTCGCCACTTTTAGCAGAACCACGCCGGAGAAAATCAGCAGCACGGCGATCACCCGCAGCGGGTTGAGGCTTTCGCCGAACATCACCACGCCGAGAATAAAAGCACCGATAGCGCCGATACCGACCCAGACGGTGTAAGACGTGCCGAGCGGCAGCGTTTTCATCGAAATCGCCAGCAAAATGACGCTGAGGATCATGAAGAAAACCGTGAGAATACTGGGAATAAGGCGGGTAAAACCGTGGGATTCTTTCATTGCGGTCGACCAGACCACTTCGAAAATACCGGCAAGAAACAGATAGAACCAGGCCATGATAGTTCCTGAAAACGCGCAAGGTCGTCCCTGCTTAGTATGGCTGAGTCTCTGGTCGTCCAGTCAGCATGAAGAGTGAAAGATTATAGTTCACTCTTTCATGCTGTTACAAAAACATAATCAGGATTCAGACCGGCACTGAAAATTGAAAACAAGCGCCGTGTTTCGGCTGTTCAATCAGCTGGATATCGCTGCCGTGCAGTTGCAGAATGCGGCGGACAATCATCAGACCCAGCCCGCCTGCACGGTGTTTGTTGGTACTGAGTATCGACGGACGCACGAACAGGTTGTCCTTCAGTTCCGACGCAATCCCCGGCCCCCTGTCTTTCAGTTGCACCATCACCTGCCCTTCGTGCGGCCACAGTTTAATTTCGATCGTCCCGCCTTCCGGCGTGAAGCGGATGGCGTTATCCAGCAGGTTGGTCAGCACCCGTTCAATCATACCGAGATCGGCGTTCACCAGCGGAATACCCGGTGTGATATCCGCCAGTAATTTTTGCCCGCGCGTTTCCGTTGCCAGCTCGAATTTCTGGAATACATCCTGCACCAGCTCACTCAGCGAGAACGGCTCTTTCTGCGGTTTCACCACGCCGTATTCCAGCCGCGCCAGTTCAAATAATTCCTGCGCCAGACGGCCAACTTTTTTACTCTGCGTCAGAGCGATATTCAGATAACGCTGGCGATCTTCATTGCTCAGATGGTCTGATTTCACCGACAGCGTTTCCAGATAACCGTGCAACGACGTCAGCGGCGTACGCAGATCGTGGGAAATATTGGCGATAAATTCACGCCGTTGCTGATCCTGCACCATCAGGCTTTGCCATTGCTGATCGATACGTTTTGCCAGCGCGACAAATGCCTGTTGCAGTTGCGTGACTTCATCGCGGGCGGCACCGGCCGGTGTCTCCGTTTTCGCCAGCGCCTGAATGGCGTCCATGCCGCCGGTATCAAGTTCGGCAATTTGCGCCGTGAGTTTTCGCACCGGACGCGTCACCCAGCGGAACGCCAGCGCACCGGCCAGCAAACCAAACAGCGCCACCAGCCCCATCGAGCGCAGCGCCAGAGATATCGCCGACTGATATTGCGCGTCACTGGTCAGCGCGGTGTAAGCATCGCCGAGCAGAACGATGTACACGTAACCCTGAGTTTCTCCGTTGACCCGCAACGGCGCGACGCTGAAGACCTGCGGAGTTTGCGGGTCGCGCGGATTATCGCCATACACCGGCATTTTCGCACCATGCAGCAACGCGTTCACCGGTGCCAGATCGATACGTTTCTGTTGCAGCCTGCCTACCGGCGCCGCATTGCCGACAATATTGCCGTCTTTATCCAGCAGATAAACCTCAACGCTGGGATTCACCGCCATCAGCTGATCGAACAGCGTATGGACCACTTTCGGATCCCAGTCACCCTCGCTGAGCAGCGGATTATTCGCCGCTATCTGCGTCGCCAGATTGGCCGACAGCCGCTGGATCACCGACTGGCTGTACTGGTTGCTGGAGCGCACCTGCATATAGCCGGAAAGCGCGCAGCAGGCGATCAGTAACACCGTAAATACCAGAGTCAGTCTTTGCGCCAGCGTGAGATTTTTCATGATTTACCCTTGCGCGTCTTCAGCGGAAGACACGAATTTGTAGCCTTTTCCCCACACGGTCAGAATACGTTCCGGCTCGGCCGGATTAGCTTCTATCTTGATGCGCAGACGGTTGATATGGGTGTTCACCGTATGTTCATACCCTTCGTGTTCGTATCCCCAGACCTGATTGAGCAGGCTGAGGCGCGAGAACACTTTGCCGGGATTTTTGGCAAAGAAATACAGCAAATCAAACTCTCGCGGCGTCAGTTCAACGGGCTGCTGACTGAGCATCACTTCGCGAGCAATCGGGTCGATGACCAGCCCGGAAAAACTCAGGGTACCGGCATCCATTTTCATATTGCGGCTCATCGCTTCCTGCCGCCGGAACAGCGCCTTGACCCGCGCCACCAGTTCCAGCATGGAGAAAGGTTTTGCCAGATAATCATCCGCGCCCAGTTCCAGCCCGAGCACCCGATGCACTTCGCTGGAACGTGCGCTGATAATAATGATCGGCGTATAACGCGTCATGTTGCGCGCACGGCGGCAGATTTCCAGACCGTCTACACCCGGCAGCATCAGATCGAGGATCAGCGCGTCCCAGCCGCCCTTTTCCAGATGCGCCACGCCCAGATTACCGTCTGCGGCGTGGGTTATTTCATAGCCCTCATCGCGCAGATGCAGGCTGAGCAGTTCTGCGATATCCCCGTCATCTTCAACGATCAGGATCTTCTTCGTCTTATCCATATGTCATCCCAAAACGTGGTGTTCCCCAATGGTTTGAGTCTACACAAGCAACCGCCCGCGAGTTATCACATTTTATTTAACTTTGCGTGAGGTATCGGGGAACAAATCCGCTCAATACTCGCTTCATCACAGGACGGACAGCCGGACTTCATCATGACAATACACACGGATTTACCCGGACAGGCAAAACAAAAACCCGCCATCGTGCATCCGTTATGGCTGCGTCTGACGCACTGGCTGAACGCGCTGGCGGTGCTGATTATGGTCACCAGCGGCTGGCAGATTTATAACGCCTCACCGCTGTTTAATTTTGATTTCCCGCCAACGGTCACACTTGGTGGCTGGCTCGGTGGCGGTATTCAGTGGCACTTTGCCGGGATGTGGCTGTTTGGTTTCAACGGCCTGTTTTATCTGCTGATGAATATTTTTTCCGGCCGCATGAAACGAAAATTTTGGCCGCTGACGCCGCGCGGCATCATTAACGATTTACTGTCCGCCCTGCGCGGCAAGCTGAAACACGACGATTTACGCCACTACAACATGGTGCAACGTGCCGCGTATGTGTTCGTGATGTTTGACGGCATCGTGCTGGTGCTTTCCGGGCTGGTGGTGTGGAAATCCGTGCAATTTCCGCTGCTGCGCGAACTGATGGGCGGCTTTGATACAGCGCGTTATGTGCATTTTCTGGCGATGGCTTCACTGGTGGGATTTGTGGTGCTGCATATCGTGATGGTGGCGCTGGTGCCGAAAACCCTGATTGCCATGATCCGCGGACGTTAAGGAAGACATGATGAAAAACCTCGTTAAAAAAACGATCAGCCAAATTTTCAGCCCTTCCGACAGCGAAGCCATTTTACAGGAAGCGAAAAAACAGATTATCCGCGAACTGGATGCGCCCTCACGCCGTCTGTTCCTGCAACGCGGGCTGACCCTCGGCGGCGTCGCGATGCTGACCGGTTGCGACATCAGCGATAACGCCAGCGTAGAAAACGCGCTCGGTAAGATTTCTGGATTCAACGACCGCGTACAAGGCTGGCTGTTTGGCTCGACGCGCCTGGCGCCGGTGTTCGCCGAATCGATGATCACACGTCCGTTTCCGTTTAACGCTTTTTACGCCGAAGACGACGCACCGGAAGTAGACGGTAACGCTTATCGCCTGAAAATCGCCGGTCTGGCGCTGGATAAACGCGAATGGTCATTGCCAACGCTGTACAAAATGGCGCAGGTCAGCCAGGTGACTCGTCACATTTGTGTCGAAGGCTGGAGCGCGATTGGCAAATGGGGCGGCGTGCCGTTCGGTGATTTTCTGCGTCTGATCGGGGCCGATCTCACGGCGGAATACGTCAGTTTTAAATGCGCAGATCAGTATTACACCAGCATTGATATGGCGACGGCACTGCATCCGCAAACCCTGCTGGCGCTGACTTATGACGGCCAGATTTTACCGCGAAAATACGGCTTCCCGATGAAGCTCAGAATGCCGACCAAACTCGGCTATAAGAATCCAAAACATATCGAAGTGATTGAAATAACCAATAAGTACACCGGTGGCTACTGGGAAGATCAGGGCTACAACTGGTTCGGCGGAAGCTGAACACGATCCTCAAGGATCAACACTGTCCACAACAACCTTTGTATCTCAAAACCTAAAAGAAGGATTTACCATGAAAAAGTTAACCGTGTTGATGATGTCTGCTTGTCTGATGATGGGCGCGGTAAGTACCACTTATGCCGCTGACGCGATGGCGAAGAAAGATACCATGGGCCACATGTCGAAAGACTGCATGAAAAAAGACAGCATGAGTAAAGATTCCATGGCTAAAGACAGCATGGGCAAAGACTGCATGTCGAAAGATCATATGAAGAAAGACAGCATGTCTAAAGACTCAATGTCCAAAGACAACATGTCGAAAGATGCCATGAAAAAAAACACCTCTGCCCAGTAAACGCCGCTAAACCCGGCTATGCAGCGAAAACGCCTCCGTCTGTTCAGCGGAGGCTTTTTTATTGGAAAATTGACAGCGACCTGCGTAGTATATAAAACATATATGATTCGTATACTACCGAGGGCGCCCGATGGGTATCATTAAAATCTCCGAACTGATGCATGAGAATCTGCGCATCGCCAGTCTGGCGTATACGCGTTCCATCAACGCGCAGGCCGAGCACTGGATGAAAATCGGTATGCTGATGGAAACTCATCCGGACATGACGCACAGCGAGATTTCGCAATTGCTGGTGCGTTGCAGCATGGAATCTGAAGAAAACATCGGAAGTATCCGCACGCTGTTAAATGTCGGCGGCACACACAGGAAGGCAAGCAATGAATAATGGTTTAGACAGCCGATATTTCGTCAACAATAACCGTATGGTCAAAACGCCGGAAGGCATCGATAAAGCGCGTATCGCCGGTAAACTGGCAGCGCGGGTGCTGCATATGATCACGCCTTATGTGGTGCCGGGTGTCACGACCAATGAACTGGACCGCATTTGCCACGATTTTATCGTCAACGAATTACAGGCGATCCCGGCAAATATCGGTTATCACGGCTATCAGAAAACCACCTGCACATCCGTCAACCATGTGATTTGCCACGGTATTCCTTCCGATAAAGCGCTGAAGAAAGGCGATATCGTGAACATCGACGTGGCGCTGATTAAAGATGGCTGGTACGGCGACACCAGCCGCATGTATTACGCCGGTGAGCCGAGCATTATGGCTCGCCGTCTGGTGGATACCACCTTTGAAGCAATGATGGCCGGTATCGAAGTGGTGCGTCCCGGCGCAACCCTCGGTGATGTGGGTCATGCCATTGCCTCGGTAGCGAAACGCGAAGGGTTTTCCATCGTGGAAGAATACTGCGGACACGGCATCGGCATGGGTTATCACGAAGATCCGCAGGTGCTGCATTACGGTGAAAAAGGCCGCGGACTGGTGTTGCAGGAAGGCATGTTATTCACCATCGAACCGATGCTGAACGCCGGTAAAAAGCAGAATAAAGTGCTGCCCGACGGCTGGACGGTGGTGACTAAAGATCATTCGTTGTCCGCACAATGGGAACATATGATTGCGGTGACAAAAGATGGCTATGAAATATTGACCCCATGGCCTGAAGAGAACTGATTTTCCGTGATATTTCCTGAACGTATAAAGCCTCCGGTCGGAGGCTTTATAGTTTTTGATAATCCGTTTAGCTGCGCTCAATTTCTTTGGTCGCGCGATCTAACGCATCGGTGATTTTATACAGCGTTTCCTGTTCGATCGGACCTTTCGCCAGCCGCAAATTGAGCGCCATGCGCATATTGTTAATCGCCCGCTGCATTTCCGGAATACTGCGGTTATTCGATAAAATCGCCAGTGAATGCAGTTTTTCCGTCACTGAACCGAGCAAATCACCCTGCTCTGCCAGCGACTGCGTGCCTTCCGGCGTAATCGAATATTGTTTCTTACCGCCCTCTTCCTGCTTCGCCGTTACCAGACCCTGTTCTTCCAGGAAGGTCAGGTTCGGATAAATGATACTGGCGCTCGGCGTGTATTCGCCTTTGGAGAGTTCTTCGATGGCTTTGATCAGTTCATAACCGTGAGCGGAACGTTGCTGTAAAAAATGCAGCATCAGCAGACGGATATCACCCGTTTCAAACATCCTTTCGCGACGGTGTTTATTATTCATCATCGTTACTTGTTGTGCCAGTAAGCGACACAACGCACCAGATTGGCGTCCAGTCCACGATTTTCGACGAAGTAATCATTCAGCCCTTTAACAAATTTCCCCTCGCCGGTCGCCCAGATGTAGTAATCACTTTCCGGCAAAGAAATGCTTTTCAGTTTTTTAACTGCCGCGTCATCTTCCTGATAACCGTTTTGTTCTTCACTGACAACCCATTCGATGTCGAACTCTTTTTCATCGTCTAAGTAGCTAACGCAACTGACATCTTTCACTTTGACCAGCACGGTCACTTTCGCGGCAGACGCGGGCTGTTTCAGCTCGCGCAAACGGCGCTTCACCGCCGGAAGACCGGTTTCATCGCAGACATACAACTGCCATGCGTAAGTGGTCGGGATAATCAGTGAACCGCGCGGTCCGCCGATGATCAGTTTATCGCCCGGCTTAGCGCCAGCCGCCCATTCACTGGCGACACCGCCATCGTGAAGATAGAAATCCAGCGTCAGTTCGTTGGCTTGTGCATCGAAATGCAGCGGCGTGTATTCGCGGTTAAGCGGACGCGGCCCTTCGCCCCAGACAATGCCTTCGTCGGTCGCGGTCGGCGGCGTGATCACATCACCGGGATTTGCCGGGAAAAACAGTTTGATGTGGTCATCAAAACCACGCGAGTTAAAACCTTTCAGATCGTCGCCGTTCAACACGATACGCTGAAAACAGCCAGCCACGTTTTCGCTGCTTTTGACGGTGATATGACGGAAAACCAGGTCGTTCTTGACGCGGACAGGCAGGTTTACGGCAGGGGTTTCGTTGCGATGTTGAGTCATCACGTTTTCTCTTTTTAAGTAAGGTTGAACGAAAGATATATCTTAGGAATATTTTCCGCAACCCTGAAAAACGTAAGGACACAGGCATCATCCCCCGCACTTTTGATCTCGCGGTAGTTCATTCTGAGCCGCACATTGCAAAGATTTCGTTAAGAAGCCCATTTTTATTTATCAATTTGTTGATAACAATTCTCAGTATCATTATCATTCGCACCAAGCCAAAGTGGGTAAGGACGTCAAATAAACCCATATTTTATAAGGACAAGGGCTTTTTACGGAAGAATTGAAAGCAGATGACCAGCGCGTCTGATTTGTCGAAAGGCAGTAAATGCGAGCAGAACTTTTAAAAATAGTGCAGGGCTAAAAACAAATGTTCAAATCCTTTACACAGCAGGGTTTGGTGAAAAACGTCATTTTCATGGGGACGATTCTCACCACCACCTTTAACGTAAATGCAGCACAAGCGGTTAAAGACACCACCGATCTGGCAGCCAATAAAACGCCAGCTTCTGAAGCCATCAGGAAAAAACCGGTGGTACGTACTGCGCAGGATCTGGCGCAGACCAATGAAGAAGTGATGACGGTTACCGAAACGATGCCGGATAAAAAACCAGGCTCGAAAACCACCATCACCGCAGCAGAAATGCAGCAAAAAGGCGGCAATGATTTCGGCACCATCATGCGTTATGAGCCCCTGATCACCGCTACCGGCTCCAGCGGCGGTTCCGGCAACGGCAAAAGCGGCTTCGACCGTAACGGTTATACCGGCTATAACATCCGTGGTCTGGAAAGCAACCGCGTCGGCATCGATGTCGACGGCATTCCACAGCCAAGCGCCACTGGCCGCAGCTACGCAAGCCGCGCGGGTCTTGGCACGTCCGGTATTGGCCGTGATTACATCGATCCTTACATTTACGGCCAGGTAGATATCGAATCCGGTGCCACCTCCGCTGATCGCGCCAACACCTCAATCGGCGGTGCCGTTTCCTTCCTGCCAAAATCTGCCGATGATTATCTGCGTCCGGGCAAGGAAACCTATTTCGGTTACCAGTCTGATTATGATTCTTCCGACCGCTCCTGGCACAACGGCATCACCGCCGCCGCAGGTGATGAAACCCTGCGTGGTCTGATTGCCATCAGCCGCCGCGACGGCCAGGAAACCAGCAATAACAGCGGAACGCACGACGCGTATCCGGCTAACTGGCACTCCGACGCAGTCATGACATCCGTTATCTGGCAGCCAAATGACGAACATAAAGTCACCGGTACGCTCGATTATTACGAAAAAGTAAACCATACCCATTACGATGCGTGGAACAGCTCAGGCAGCGCTATTCTCGGCACCGCACAGCAGCAAAGTAACACCCGCCGCTGGGGCGCGACGCTGAAGGACGAATGGACGCCGTTCAACGATTACGTCGATGCTATTGTTTCGAAAGTGTATTACCAGTACACGCAGGCGCACGACAATACCTACATGCCGAACGCCAGTAAGCAGATGATGAACGTCTATTCCAACTATGACGTCAACACTTTCGGCGGGGAAACCAGCTGGCTGAAAACGCTGGGTCGTCATGAGCTGAGCGCCGGTATCAACGGTCGTATGTCCAACACTGAACGTCCGTTCCGTGAAAGCCCGGAGCAAAGTGTTTACACCACAATCATGCAGCCGGAAGCGAACAGCCGTTCTTATATTCTCGGCGGCTTCCTGCAGGACACCATGAAGTTTGACCTCGATGGCCATGACTTCTCCATCGTGCCTGCAGTGCGTGTGGCGTATCAGAACACCAAAGCGAAAGATCTGTCTGACTTGTCCAACAGCACCGTCTCTGAAGGCCAGGTTTCTACCCTGTATGGCAAAGCCAATTCCGATACGCAGGTTCTGCCGTCCCTGGCGTTCACCTATGACATCACGCCTAAGCTGATGACTTACCTGCAATATCGTCGTGGTGCGCAATTCCCGGATGCCAGCCAGCTTTACGGTTCCTGGAACCTCGGTTCTTCTTATGCCGGTTCTCAGCAATACGCGCTGATCGGCAACACGGATTTGAAAACCGAGACCAGCAATAACTTCGAATGGGGTATGAAAGGTGAAGCGACTGAAGGTGTAACCTTCAAGACTTCCGTTTTCTACAACACCTACAAGAACTTTATTGCCAACACCCGTTACAGCCGTGCGGCCAACCCGGGCATGTTCACCAATGTGCCCTCCAATATTTATACGATTTATCAGGCCGAAAACCGCGATGAAGCGTTTATCTATGGTGGCGATCTGAGCACCAAAATTAACTACGGTACCTGGTTCAGCAGCGTTGACGGTCTGAGCACCACCTTCGCACTGGGTTATGCCAAAGGTGAATCGAAATCCAGCTACGATGGCGACAAGTATGTGGATCTCGACAGCGTGCCGCCAATGAAATTTGTCGCTGGCGTGGCGTGGGATGATCCATCCGGCGTGTACGGTACTGCGCTGACCGCAACTTTCGTCAAAGGTAAAAAAGCCGAAGCGACAAACCGTCAGAGCTACACCAACGCCGGTACGCCAATCACGGGTTCCACCACCGAATACATGAACGTACCGGGCTACGGTATGGTTGATGCAACGGCGTACTGGAAAGTCGCGAAGAACGTGAAACTCAGCGGTGGCGTTTACAACATCACCGACCGCAAATACTGGGATTACCTGAGCAGCCGTACTCTGACTGATACCACCAATCAGGATGAATACAACAAGGCACTGGCCGTGATGCCAGGTCGCAGCTTCCAGCTGGGCGTCAATGTTGATTTCTAACATCAGCCGGTAAACACAGCCGTTTAATCACACAAGCGTCATGTGCAAACATGGCGCTTTTTTATTTCCTTAATAACGCCGCTATTCGCTGAACAGCTCTTTGAGGATCTGCGTCAGCCAGTCAAAGACCAGCCGTATGCGCGCGGGTAGCAGAGGCTGATGGGGGCGGAAAATTGCCAGGGCCAGACCCGTCCGGAGTTACTGTTATTCAGCGCGCTGAGCGGGTAATTAAATTGCAGGTCACGTAAAGACTCCGGGACACCCGTGCGGGCCATGAGATCAGGTGACGCCACAATATTGACGCCCACCGGACAAATGCATTTCACAATAAAGCGGTTATCCGGCACGGTACCAATTCTGATCCCGATATCAATCTGTTCATCGATAATATTGAGATGCGTCCCGGTCGGCAGCCATTCGATATTCAGGTGCGGATAATCTCGCAAATGCTTGAGTAAACGCTGCAAAATTTCCTGATTTTCAAACAAAGTTGGAAGGGTAAGGCGCACGCTGCCCGACAGCTCCTGCCCCTGATGATTTTTGTGTTCGGTAAAAAGGCTCTCACTTTGCGGCATTAGCTGAACGTGCCGCGCTGCTTGCGGAAAAGCAATGATTACGTAAAATGAATGAACGATCATTCATTTTTATAGTGGTAATTTCACACAAATCAATCCATTGCTCAAACAAGACAGGCAAATTATGACCAGTAAAACACTCAGATTATTATTTCCTCAATGGCAAGGTGGCAATAATCCCCCCTATCATCTTGGCTCGCTTCTTCTCTCGTATCTTTCACCCGAATCGGATGGTCCTGTTGAGTCTGTGCCGGTCGATGAGCCCACAACGGAGCCATTGGTTGAGGTGGACGGCATTAACGCTAAACCTCAAATTATCAGGCAACTCAAGGATGCAGCCGCTCTGATTGAGAAACATGATCCCGATTCAATTGTCGTATTTGGCGGCGATTGCCTGGTATCACTGGCACCTTTTTCACATCTGCTCAATAAATACGGTGATAAACTCGGTGTGCTCTGGATTGACTCCCATCCCGACGTACAGACTGCAAAACAATATCCAAACGCCCATGCTCATGTTCTGGGAGCACTGATTGGAACAGGTGATAAAGACTTGCTTGCTCATGTGGCCACCAGACTCACTCCCTCAAAAATAATGATTGCCGGTATCCACGATCCACTGACTTATGAAGCGGAATATCTTGCTCATCATAACATTGCGACTATCGGTCCTGAACAAATCAAAGACGAAGGGAAAGACGTTATTGAGTGGATTGAAAAGGAAAATATTGAATATCTGGCGATACACATTGATCTGGACGTTCTCGATCCATCACTTTTCCGTTCTGTTCTTTTCGCAAGGCCTGGCAGAGGAGAGCATGACTTTGGTAACGTGGCAGAAGGCAAACTGACTATTGAAAATGTACTCAACCTGATAGCTCAGGCTACCTCAAAAGCACAACCTGTTGGCCTGACAATCGCTGAACATTTGCCCTGGGATATGCTGAACCTCAAGAATATGCTCAGTGCGTTACCGCTTATAAAGTAACATCGGATTGCGGGAGCCAGGCTACAGCGTTCTACCCTGGCTCCTATTATAAAAGAGCGTTAAAGTTGGGCACCAGATTAAACGTAATAGTCGACATGTTAAAGAAAACTGAAACCTACCATAAGCTGATTACCGCTGCTGCAGCCTGCTTTGCAGAAAAAGGCTTTAGTGCGACAAGCGTGCGTGAAATTTCCATCCGGGCTGGGATCAGCCAGGGAGCAATGTACACGTATTTCAAGAGCAAAGATGACCTCATCAAGGCAATCGTTCTTGAGGAGCAGAATTCAGCGTTGATAGCCCATAACACTCCATCTGGCAGTACTTATTTCGACCGCCTTTGTACGCAGGTTACTTCATGCATAAGCGATGTAGGTTACCCAGTCACGCATCAACTGTGGGTTGAAATCATTGCGGAATCTGCACGGAACCCTGAATTGCGAAAAACGTATATATCCAGTGATATCATCATGCGGAAAAGTATTGCAGGGATTATCACAGAAGGTATTGCGGCGGGAGAGTTTCGCCGGAACATTAACCTGGAGGAAATCACGATTATACTTTTTGCCTTTATTGACGGTTTAATCGCACGTAAAGCCATAAATGCGTCCTTCTCGATCAGCCATGACCTGCCAATGTTTTTTGAGCTGATGTCAAAATTATTGAATTAGTGCTAACCAGATTTAGTCAACATGATGGCCCACGAATCGTTAATGTCCGCTTATCGCTGTGCGTTCAACCGATGGATGCAACACATTGATTGAACCGCTCTGCGGGTGATTCATAGAGTTGCATCGGCTTTTGCTGCACGGTATTTTTTTGCACCACCGTGCCTCTTGATCTCCCGGCTAATCGTTGAGGTTGCTCTTGATAATTTGGCAGCGATGTCCCTGATATTGAGCTTTGCTACCAGTCCTCTGGATATCTCCTCTCTTTCATCAAGCGAAAGCGATAATCGGTGCCGCTTTCGCACGGGAGGACGGTAGCCACCAGTCTGGTGGATAGTGGGCATAATAGAAGAATGATATCTGTCGAACATTCTGGCGATATCATGCAGGGAATCACCTTGCTTATATCTGTCCCAGATAATTGCCTTTTGCTCTGGCGTGTAGTTAATCCGAGTTCTTCGTTTCATGGCAACGTCCCCCCTGATTAAGGATAGCGTTGCATCGACCCGTTGAACTCACAGCTCATAGCAGACCATAATCGCCGAGCATTTGTCCGCTGTGTGCCAGAAGCGGACGTTACTGATTTTAACCTTCAGAAAAGGTAGGCGTACCAACCGATGTAACAAATATCTGCTAAAATTTCATATGGTTTTTTAAGGAGAATAGATTTCATATGCGAATTCCTGATTATCCTTCGCGAGATTCTGATAAATGGGCACAGGTAGATGCCTGGTTTTCTGAAAAGCTCGCCCCTGAAGACTCAGATTTAAAATACACTCTCGCTAATAACATAGATCAAGGATTGCCCACACACGATGTATCTGCTTTGCAGGGGAAAATGCTGGCCATTTTCATTCGTATGTCACGTGCTGTCCGTGTTCTTGAAATAGGCACGCTTGGGGGTTATAGCACCATATGGATGGCCAGGGCTCTCCCACCACATGGAAGCGTAACGACAATTGAATTCAACGAGCATCATGCAGAGGTTGCTCGCCAGAATATAAACAATGCGGGGCTGGCTGAGCGCGTAACGTTGCGTATTGGGGCAGCACTTGATGTCTTGCCAACACTTAAAGCCCCCTTTGACCTGATTTTTATCGATGCTGATAAAGTGAATAACCCACACTATCTTGAATGGGCTATCAAACTGTCGCAACAAGGTACTGTTATCGTGGGGGATAACACTGTGCGCGGTGGCGGTGTAATCGACTCCAGCAGTGATGATCCGAACGTTAAAGGTCTGCGAGAATTTGTTCAGATGATTTCTGAGGATGAGCGACTTGAAGCTACAGCAGTACAGACTGTTGGTGAAAAAGGATGGGATGGTTTCGTCATGGCTATCGTTAAAGCCCGGTGATTATATTTTTCGCTAAGAAGAACGAACTCATCGCCAGCTCTTAATCACAACTTCTAAAGGATTGTCAAAAGCTGTGCTGCTTGAGTTATGCCCAGAGCTTCAGCTCCTCGCTCATGAGGGACAACCATACTCAAATCTCCCACATTACAGGAGATTTGAGTATGAACACGTCACCGTGGAACAAAGACCGTATCATCGGACAAAAAAAACCACTTCAGATATCTCATATCTGGGGGATACGAATCAGGCTTGAACTTGAAGGTAAAGCGCGTGATTTGGCTCTGTTCAATATGGCCCTGGACAGTAAGCTACGAGGCTGTGATCTGGTAAAACTCAAAGTATCTGATGTTGCATATGGTAGATCTGTTTCAAGCAGAGCAACGGTGTTGCAACAAAAAACCGGTAGCCCTGTCCAATTTGAGATAACCAAACGGACAAAAGAAGCTGTTACTGAATTGATAAAGCTTGGCAATTTGCACAGCAAAGACTTCTTGTTTCGGTCTCGGATCGGAACTAACCGGCACATATCAACCCGACAATACAGCCGAATTTTTCATGGATGGGTAGGAAAGCTTGGTCTAGAAGATTCGCTGTACAGCACACACTCCATGAGAAGAACAAAACCTTACCTGATATACAAGAAGACCAAGAATCTCCGGGTCATCCAACTTCTGTTAGGTCATAAGAAACTGGAAAGCACAGTGCGATATCTGGGCATTGAAGTCGATGATGCGTTAGAGATCTCTGAGTCGATTGAAGTCTAAGGTTGTCAGGGCTGCAACAGCAGCCCTGTGCCAGGAACAGACGTTACTTACCTCGCGATATATTAATTTATGGTGAGCTGGTCACATGTTTGGTAAACATGTGTCAAATATTTAGTGGTATAAGTGAATATCGACATCAGATTGCTGAAATAATGATGCAGAACGCGGCCTAATTAATTAGGGCGCAACTGCGCCCTTTAATAACCCGTCATGTGATAAACCCAATCTTTTGTCTGCCGTCTAATTTCACGACTCAATGTTTGGGGCAGTATTTCATTTGGAGTTCGGTCGCCCTTAATCCAATTAAAAGCATGATTGAACATATAAAGCAATATCGCCTCGTTATTCTCAAAGTAATCGATAGCTTCTTCTATAAGGGGAGCTCTTAGCACCAGCCTTCTATCATGAGATACAGCATCTTTCAGCTTTTCATAATCGATGAAATGATGGTTGAATATGTCAATTTCGCTATTAAAAGTTATATAGTCCTTGTGTTCATCTTGGAGGTAATAGTCTTCCTCTACAAAATTATCTAAGTCATGTTGTTCTAAATCATCTAATAATGATTTGGCGAGCCTTATCAGATCTTTGTCGGATTCTGAAAGCATTGCCATCCTCCAGGAATTTTTGGATTCAACACATAATTTATCTGAATCTGTGAAGGTGACTTTTTTGGACTGGTGTCCTTTTGAGGTTATTTCTTGAACTATTTCATCCAGACATTGTTTTGAAAATGGCTTCCAGAACATCTCAGGATCATTATGGCTATCCGCCATTACGATGGAGACCAAAACAACTTGAGTTTCCAACTGTTGCCAGTACATAAAGTCAGATAGATCGATCTGTATATCAGGGGTGTTTCCAACCGTTGATTTAATTTGAACCGCAAAAAAGTCCCCAGTTGATATTTCATCTTCAAAAATTTCAACTTGAGCATCTATGCCAACATCAATATCAAGCAATCGGCAAGGCCAATTAAAATAGCGAACTATCCAATAAGCAAAATATAGCTCACCTGCTCTTCCTGTTACTCCGGTGCTTTTGTATTTTTTCATAGCTTAGCTCATAGCTCTTCCTTTTCTCTGAGTTAGACAGGTTACATCCTAGCTAATTGTCTGCCAACTGAATGGTTAATATGAATTGCAACTGTTCCTGTAGTCACTTTCGTGAGAGCAGACCACAAAAGTGACTACTTCCGATTTTCGCTCTTTGCGGGCGCTGGCCAGCGCCTGTCTGCTTTGTGCCAGGAACGGACGTTATGCTAAACATTGATGAGATGATTCGGTTGGAGCGTACGCTTAGCCAGTTTCTTTTGCAGAATGATAACGACGATGGGGAACCCTGATGCGGATATTGCACAAACCCCCAGCAACGTGTTCATATTTTGTGGTGCTATGGCGTGCCCAGGTAATAGAAAAGCAGACAGAAAAAATGCGACCGTTGTGATCAGGTACATTATTGATGACTGCAATGAAGAGAATCCCGCTCGCTGCCTGTCATCAGGAAACTGAATGCTAACCGCCGAGGAGGAAACCAGACGACTGTAAGATGCACCGAGAAATAAAATAATAAATAGCGCCGGATGCGAATAGCCCATAACAGGTATTAGCAAAGCGAGTAAAAAAACGAAAGTTGACCCTGTAGCCAGACTCACAGCAGAAAAATGCGGAGTTAACGCGCCTGTCATTTTTGTTGACAGGTATCCTGCAACGCCCCCGGCGAAAAATAGCCATGGCAGCAGGTATTGAGAGGCCTCCAGTTGCTGGGTCATTAATGGTACCAGAACAGGAATGACCAGCATCGGGCTAAACTGTACCAGCGCATTACTGGAAGCGAACAGTAAAGTATTAACGTCGATAGGCATTGCGTGGGGTGTGTCGAAAGAGACTGGATCCTTAGGGATGATGGAAACAATCAGTGGCAATGCCAACAAACACAGCGTACTGATTAACCACAAAGCGACATGCCAGCCGTAATGAGCACACACAAATAGTATCGTGGGCGTTCCGACAATGCTTACCATCGAAAAAGATGCAATGACCGTCGCCAACATTTTTCCTCGCAAGTTAGCCGGGGCGAGATTTATCAATATACTGATACCCACCCCCATTGTTGTGCCTCCTACCAGTCCTGCGCAGAATCGTAATGCAAGAAGAAGGCTAAAGCTGGAGGTAAATGTCGTCAAAAGTGTCAGTAGGCAGAGTAGTGCCATATTGGCGATTAAAAAACGTTTCTTATTAAAACGACCAATCCAGTAAAAGGCGATAATTCCCGACAGGACCGCCCCGGAGGTATACATGCCGGATACGTAGCCTGAGAATGATACGGGAACGGCGAAGTCTGCTGCCATAAAAGCAAAAACAGGGTTGAACATCATATATTCCAGTGCATTTGTGAACTGGATAAACGCCATGACAACCGCTATCCGGATGAGGGCTTTATGATTAAACGTTGGTGTGAACAATGACATAGCAAGCGACCTGTAGATGAAAGATATCTGAGTTTAACTGCTATCAATGTTGTTCAGTAGATGGTAAAAATGGCACTTATTTTTATCATATATGGGATAATTCATGCGCCCAGCTCTTGATTTTAATACCCTGAAAGTTTTCATTGCGGTGGTTGAAAGAGACAGTTTTGTTGGGGCATCTAAAGTCCTTGAAATGCCGACATCAAACGTGAGTCGTTGTATTTCTCAGTTAGAAGACAGACTGAATCTTCAGCTCATTGAGCGCAGCACCCGACATATGAAACTCACCCAGGCGGGGCACCTGCTCTATACCCGGACGAAGCCATTACTGGAGGCGCTTGAACAAACTGAAACAGAATTAACGTTGCGGCAGATGCAGATCAAGGGGCCACTACGTATCTGTATTCCCAATGAAATAGGTCCTGCACTGCTGGGTTCTGTGATTGCCGATTTCGCCTGCCAGCACCCGGATCTGGAAATTAGCTGTGTCACAAATTTGTCTGGTCTTGAATCCCTGCGAGACGATCTGGATTTAGCCATTATTGTGAGCCGTGGCCAACTGGATGACAGTGATTACATAGCCCGTCATCTGGTAACTATTCCTTGCACCATCGTTGCAGCCCCCTCCGTTATTCAGCGTTATGGCACCCCTTCTCGTATACAGCAATTTGAAACATTACCCTGTATTACCACGGTAAATGCACTTAAAGGTGCTCCCTGGCAGTTTGTGAATAAAAAGGGGGTATTCGAGACGATTAAGGTTAAAGGCCATTACCGGGTAAACAGCGGAGAGATGGCAGGACGCGCAGCGGTAGCGGGTGTAGGTTTTGCTATTCTATCAAAACAGGCCTGCCAACCCTACATCGACGATGGACGGCTGATCGAGATTAAGTTTGAACAACCGCCAGCCCCACTTCAATTGTTCGCACTTTATTCAGACAGGCGTTATTTGCCCGCTAAAACACGAGCGCTTATTGAATACATACATCAGAATTTGAGCAATACATCCTTAGCGACCTGAGGATACATTAAACAGCCACAGAGAGTCCCGGAGTTACAATGGTCTCTAAATGCGGAATGTCTGCTGTTCGCTCACAGCAGACCTTCAGCCACATACTTGTATGCTGTGTGCCAAAAGCGCAAGTTGGTAAGCCTTGGTTCAATTGAGCATTAGTGAGTGCTAATGGATACTTGTCGTGGATGTGGAACGTTGGATCGTTACCAATAGACAAACCTCCACGCCAGGAATTATTTTATAAGTAAGAAATATTAATCCAAAAAACCTGGTCAATAAATGCGCCGTAAAAATGTGAACGATTATCAAGCTTTTATCGCAGTTGCCCGTGAAAAAAGTTTCACAAAAGCGGCCGCTCAGTTAGGTGTCTCGCAGTCGGCGCTGAGCTACACCGTAAGGACTCTTGAAGCAGATCTTGGCCTTCGTCTTCTTACCCGTACCACGCGTAGCGTTTCTGTGACAGAAGCTGGCGAGCGGCTACTTTTCCGTATAGGACCACATTTTGACGAAATTGAAAGTGAGATCGCCGCACTCAGCGGGTTGAGAGAAAAACCAGCCGGTACTGTGCGTATTACTGCCGTTGAACATGCAGCCGATACAATTCTCTGGCCTAAACTCGCCCCGGTGATGCTTGAGTATCCCGATATCAACATTGAAATTATCAGCGAGTACGGACTCAAAGATATTGTCGCTGAGCGTTATGATGCTGGCGTTCGGTTGGGCGAACAGGTCGACAAGGATATGGTTTCCCTGCCACTTGCCAGGGACTTCCGTTTTGCAGTGGTCGGAGCGCCCTCTTATTTCATGGGGAAGTCCTATCCGGGAACGCCTCGTGATTTAAACGATCATAGCTGTATCAGATTACGCCTGCCCACTCATGGCGGATTCTATACCTGGGAGTTTCGCAAGGATGAGACGGAAATTAAGGTCCGTATTGATGGACGAGCGACTTTCAGCACGATAAATATGATGAGGCAGGCCGCCCTTGATGGACTGGGACTTGCTTATCTGCCGCTAGATATCGTGGAGAATTATCTTGAGAACGGGATGTTAGTCCAGGTGCTGACAGACTGGTGTCCACCGCGTCCCCCCTATCATCTTTACTACCCCAGCCGTCTACAACATTCTCCGGCATTTGCACTTGTGCTCAAAGCACTCCGTGCCCCATAACCTTTGAGCGCTGTTTGTCCTGTTTCATGTCGAACTCAGTGACTTATAACCCTATTAATAAAACCTCCTTCTAAGCCCATGCGAAATTAAGCATCTAATTTCTCAATACTAAAGAGATTAAGATGGCCGCTGAAACAATCCATGTTCTTTCAGCGGCCAGGGCCGCCATCATGTATATGAAGGAGTCTTGCAATGAGTAAAAAAACAGGTGGGTTAAGTCGCCGTAATTTTATCCTGACGAGTTCAGTGGCCTCAGCAGGATTACTGATGGCGGGTCATGCCTCAGCCATGCTCTCACCTACGCCTAATACATCTGGCACCACTACACACGTAGATGGCATCACAGTCACCAGCGTTCTGTTCCGGAACAATGAGATAATGATGTCCGGAAATATCTACGTCCCCCCGGATTTCAGCGAAAACCGTCAATACGCTGCTATTGTCGTTGTCCACCCTGGTGGTGGCGTTAAGGAACAGACAGCTGGACTTTATGCCCTCAAACTGGCTAAAGAAGGATTTGTCACCCTGGCGTTTGATGCCTCCCATCAGGGGGCTAGTGGCGGATTACCGCGTTTTGTTGATGACCCCATGAAGCGAGTCGTCGATTTCTATAGTGCAGTCGATTACCTGACGATTCTGCCTTATGTCGATAATAATCGAATCGGCGCATTAGGCGTTTGTGCAGGCAGTGGTATCACGGTTAAAGCGTCGATGACGGAACGACGAATCAAAGCGCTGGCAACGGTCAGTGCCGTAGATGTTGGAGCTGCGACCCGTAAAGGCTGGGAAGGAACAACATCAGAATCTGAACTCATTCCAACTCTGGATGCGGTTGCTAAACAGCGCACAGTCGAAGCAGCAGGCGGCGCACCGGTTTATGTCAACTATGTGCCCAAATTGGGTGACACCAGTGCCCCCAAAGATCTTCAGGAGGCTGCGGACTACTATCTGACCGAACGCGGAAAATATCCGACTTCTACCAATCAAATGCTGATGACAAGTATCAGTACGCTGGCGTCTTTCACCGGATTTGAAGGGGCGGATGTCTATTTAACACAACCACTTCTGATTGTAGCCGGTAGTAAAGCAGGATCGCTCTGGCACAGCCAGGAATTACACAACACTGCGGCCTCTGTTCAAAAAACGCTGCATATTATTCCGGGTGCCACCCATATGGACCTCTATGATGGTCAGGGTGCAACGGTTGCAGCGAGTAAGCTGGCTCCTTTCTTCAAGAAAAATCTCGCATAGGTATGACTATCCATGAAACAAACTCCACTACTAGAAAAATTTCCACTTGGTAAAAGTGTGACGCTGCGCAACCGTATTGTGATGGCTCCGATGACGACCTGGGCGGGTAATGATGACGGCACGGTATCTGATGAGGAAGAAGCATATTATCGTCGACGCGTTCAGGATATCGGGCTGGTCATTACTGGCTGTACACATGTTCAGGAAAACGGCATTGGGTTTACGGGAGAGTTTGCTGCGTATGACGACAAATTTATTCCCGGTTTAAAGCGCCTTGCTATAGCTGCAAAAAGCGGTGGAGCACCGGCAATTTTACAAATATTCCATGCAGGTGTAAAAACCAGCCCTGAACTGGTTTCGGATATTGTGGCTGCAAGTGCTATTCCCGGTGACGCCAGTCCTTTCGCACCGTCCGTTACCCCTCGTGAACTGACATGCACTGAAGTCGAAACTGTTATTCAGGATTCGGGGAAGCAACTCGCCGTGCAATAGAAGCAGGATTTGATGGTGTTGAGCTACATGGTGCTCATGGTTTTTTACTTCAGAACTTTTTCTCACCTCATTCCAACCGTAGAGAAGATCAATGGGGCGGCTCTCTTAAAAACCGTATGCGTTTCCCGCTCAGCGTCATTGAGAGTGTGCGTAAAACGATTGCTGAGCATGCAACCCATCCCTTCCTGATGGGATACCGCATTTCCCCTGATGAGCATTACGAAGATGGGTTGCGCATTGATGAGTCGCTTCAGCTGGTTGACCGCCTGGTCGATGAGGGTATTGATTATCTTCATGTATCACTCGGTAATGCACTTGAAGCCAGACCAGTTGATGCACCGAATGGCCCCAAAGTCATCGAAATCGTGCGTGAGCACCTTGCTGGACGTATACCTCTGATTGTTGCCGGGCAGTTGCGAACACCAGAGCAAGCCGAGGATGCTGTAAAAGCAGGCGTATCATTGACGGCAGTAGGTCAGGGTATGGTTATGAACCCAGACTGGGTTCAATTCGTGGATGGCAAAGCTGAAGGAAAAATTGCTCTCAATATTGCTGCATCAGACGTAGAGAAACTTGCTATACCCCAAAAACTGTGGCGTGTAATTGAGGAAACGACTGGCTGGTTTAACATCCGTTAAATACGGCCTAACCGTGATGAACGCGGCGCGTTTTATCAAAATATGCTCGCCAGGTCACCGGCAGGTCGCGGGGGTACGCCAGATGAAATCGGCACACTGGCCGGATTCCTGTTCGGCCCGAACGGAACCTACATCTTTCTGCATAACCTGTTTTAACGCACATTCACATTTTTGGTCAGCAGATAAACTCAGGTTTTGCCTGACCAAAATGTGAGATTACATGGAATTAATCAGAAAACCTCTGGCGTTTGCGCTCGCCCTGCTCCTTTTACCGGCGGCTGTTTCAGCCACTACCACCTTGCGATATACCGATCACGAACCGCTGGGCGGAATGCGTACACGTTTTATCCACGACGTGTTCTTTCCTGCTGTCGAAAAAGAATCTCAGGGGCGCCTTAAGATTGAAGCGCACTGGGGCGGCGAACTTTCGACCAGCTACGACGCATTACGCACCGTGCGCGAGGGAAAGACAGCAGATATCGGCATTGTCGTGCCGGAATATGCCTCGAAAGAACTGCCGCTGCATCAGATCTTCAAAAGCTTTCCGGTCGGGCCTTCCGGCGATAAGCAAATTGCTTTCTTCCGTCGCGTTTTTACTGAAATCCCCGCTTTCCCTGCTGAACTGAAAAAAGCAGGCGTAGTGAATGTGCTGATTGCCACGGGTTATCCGCTGGCATTTTTCAGCACACATCCGCTCAAAAACCTTGAGGATATTAAAGGGACAACCTGGCGTTCAGCCAGTTTCTGGCATCAGGGTTTTCTGCGTAATGCCGGTGCCACGCCGGTGACCATGCCGTGGGGGCCGCAGACTGTGGAAGCCTTTAAAACCTGTACGCTGGACGGCATTATGGTCAATGTCGACAGCGGTTATGATCTTAAAATTCAGAAGATGGCACCTGATGTTTTAGTCTCGAAAGAGCTGTGGCTGGGCCATGTTTATCTGCTGGTGATGAATCAGAAAGTCTGGAACGAACTGGCGCAGCAGGATAAAGACGCCATCACCCGCGCTGCCGGCATCGCCTACAAAACTGCCGGTTCAGTGATGGACAGCAATTATGAACCACAGCTCGATGCCCTGCGAAAAGACGGCGCAAATGTCCGCGAGCTGCAACACAGCGAAGTGACCCACTGGAAACAGGTTACCCGCTATCAGGACGCTCAGGCTCAGTGGGTAAAACAGCAAGAAGCGCAAGGCAACACACTGGCCGCGCCAGTGATGGAAAAAGTCAGCGTGATGATGACTGAGTCGATGAACTCCCGCTGACCGGCGCTTAGCAGCAGGTGCTCAGGTCCGGTCGCGTACGCCACGCGGTCAGGTTTATCGTGTAAACTGAAAGCCAGCACCTGCAATGTCTGTAATCTGAGGAGTCATCAGAATGAATAAAGAACTCAACGAATTCGAACGTTTTGTTATTGAAAATAAAGGGACGGAGCGCCCTTATACCGGTGAATATAATGAGCACTTTTCACCGGGCCGTTATGTCTGCAAAAGATGTTCTGCGCCGCTGTATTCGTCAGAACATAAGTTTGAGTCTCACTGTGGCTGGCCCGCTTTTGATGACGAAATCCCTGGCGCGGTCGAGCGCGTACCTGATGCCGATGGCCGCAGAACCGAAATTGTCTGTGCCAACTGCAAGGCGCATCTGGGGCATGTCTTTGAGGGAGAATATTTAACCGAGAAGAATCTGCGTCACTGCGTGAACTCCGTTTCAATGGTTTTTGAAAGCGCAGACCAGCAAGGTAATTATCACAAGGCGGAATAAGCAGGAATCAATGTGAAAAAGGGCCGCTCAGGAGCAGCCCTTATAAAGAAAACGGCAACAATATCATCATAGCGTGATGTTTTATCCTGAGGGACTCAGTAAACCTCATGCCATGGTTGACGTGTTTACTGACCGCCAGTCGCAAAGAATGTGCCGCTGTAAGGTATCGGCAGATAATCATGGAAAATCTGCTTCAACGTGTGTTCCGGTTCGATATCCGCAAACAGTTCCGGATATAGTGTCTTCGCCATAAACTCCGTCGCAGCAACGTGCCATGGACTTAAGTAGAAATTCTGCCAAATTATCCCCGTTCGGCCATTATGCAGGGCTTTCAGTTCACGTAATCCATTCTGTCTGGCCGTTAATTCACGCAGGCTTTGCTGCGCCATGTCGGGGGTGATCGCAGGACCAAGTTTCAAATCATTCTGATCTTCAGCAGCACCCGCGCCGGTAGCGATGTAGACTTCGGGTTGCGCCATGATCACCGTTTCCTCATTTAATCGTCCAAAGACGCCCTGAACCGTTTTGCTGGCGATGTTATCTCCCCCGGCAAAGGACAGCAGTTCACCAAGACTTCCCTTTACCGCCGTCACGCAACATTCATTCCGGCGTCCAAGATGTAGCTGAAGAAGCACGGTCGGTTTTTTTCCGTGGTAGGAAGCCAGGCGCTCATGAATGACCTGCATATGCGCATCGTAGAAGCGATTGAAAGCCTGCGCTCTTGCGCTCTGATTAAGCACTTCGCCCAGGATAGCCACACTGCGCGTGGTATTTTTAAGCAGACGCACACGGAGATCTATTTTAACAACCGGAATATGCGCTGCGTCGAGCATGGCTTTTAGCCGTAAATCTGCATCGTCATAGCGCGCCAGACTCGGCAAAATGACCAGATCCGGTTTGAGCGCCAGCACCTTTTCAGGATTCATGTCATTCGTCCCGCCCAGCCCCAGCGACGGAATAGCCAGCATATCAGGGAATTTCTGCACAAATATCTGCCAGATCTGACTGTCATATTTCTTCAAATCAAGGGGCCAGCCGACGATGCGTCTGACCGGATCGCCGGGTTCCAGCATCGCCAGCGTATAGAGCATGCGGCTTTCACCCAGCACAATACGCTGCGGATTATCCGGAATTTCAACATGCTTGCCGTCGATATCGATAATGGTCCGCGCCTGCGCTTTCAGACTTATCAGCGCCAGTAACAGCATAAGCAGCAGGCTAACCAGCACATGCAGCATACGTTTCTTGCCGCGAACAGAAGCCATATTCAGATTAGAATTCAACACTTGCCTGCACCATTAAATTACGGGTTTCACCTTCCCGCACGCGAAGATTACCGCCGCTGGAGGTGTAATAATGTTTATTAAACAGATTATTCAGGTTCAGTTTCAGCTGGGTTTTCTCACCGAACAGGCGGTTATTCCAGGCCACGAAACTGTCAGCGACGACATAATCAGGCAGCGTGAAACTGTTTTCCGGATCCCCCGCCCGCGTGCCGACATAACGTGCTCCCCCGCCGATGCGGAAATCCCCCGGCAGGCCGTTAATAGTCAGATTATGACTCAGATAAAGTGCCCCTGAATGGCGTGGCGCGTTTTGCAGGCGGTTGCCATTATTGGCGGAATTCACGCCATCATCGACAATTTCCGCCTTGTCATAGCTGTAATTCGCGCTGACATCCCAGTCAGGCAGAATTTCACCGTTAAGCTCAAATTCAGCACCGCTTGAGCGCGCTTTATCAATGGCGCGGGTGTTTCCGTTGATGCTGAGCGACATATCTCGCTCATCAATACGATACAGCGCCACACTGGCAAACAGGCGCGGTGTCATCTGCCATTTGCTGCCCACTTCCCAGGTCGTGCCCTGCTCCGGCTTGCCGACGTTGCCGTCATCATCAACATCCGTGGACGGGGTAAAGGACTTGCTGACGCTGCTGTACAGGGAGACATCAGGCGTGACTTTATAAATCAGCCCTGCCTGTGGCAGGAACTTATTGCCTTCGGAATCCAGGGTCTGAACAACCGGATCAAATCCCTTTGAAGCACGCTGTTCATAATGCTGATAACGGCCGCCGACGACGGCAATCCAGTTGGGAGTCAGCGAAATACTGTCTTTTGCATACACTGAACGGCTGTGGATACGGTTCAGATTATTTCCGTTCGCGGTATTTTCTGTTGTGCTGTCGACGACCGGTGAGAGGATGTCGTATTGCGGATCATTATAGTTAAAGCTGCTGTTCGCCTTGCCCTGATATTGATGAGCACGATAGGTCTGGTTCATCTCATAATCCGTACCCAGCACAATATTGTGATTCATGCCCAGAATGTCCTGAGAGCCCAGCAAATCCCAGGAAACATATTTGGTCTTGTGATTAAAGCCGCGGTTAGCATCCGCCCTGCGCGTCACCGCACCGGTTGTGGTGTTCACTGCGGTTACCCTGACTTCGTCATTGTCGTAGCGGCGCTGGTTCCAGCCAAGCGTGAGACGGGTACTCCAGTCGTCGCTGAACTGCCAGTCATAATGAGCGTTCAGGGTTTTATTATGCCCCCAGGCTCGGTTTGACTTGTCGTCCAGCCGGTCTTTATAGCCGATATCGATCGGTTTGCCGTTAATAAAAGCGGTACCGCGATCGTAAGGAATGTCGTAGCGATAATCAGAATAGCTGATCAGGAAACTGGCCTTTTCGCCATACCATTGAAGGGACGGAGAGAGTAACGTGTGCTTGTCGCTGCCAAAATTACGCCAGTAATCCTGATCTTGTTTTTCAGCGATCATGCGAAATGCAAACCCGTTACCCAGCGGGCCGGTAATATCCACTGTCCCTGCGCCGCCGCCCTCACTGGCATAACGCCCGCTGACTTTGGTATGCCAGTCGTATTGCGGCTTTTTGCTCACAAGATTAATCACGCCACCCGGGTTTTGGATCCCATACAGTAAAGAAGCAGAGCCTTTCAGCACTTCAACGCGTTCCGTGGTGGCATCAAAATTGAGGCCCTGGCTGCTGCGTACCCCGTCACGATAAACAGAACCATCAGAGTTGGAACCGAAGCCACGGCGGACAAAGCCATCCTCCGTGCCCGCCAGCGTATTGCCCTCGCTCACACCCGCAACAAAACGCATCGCGTCAGAAAGGCTCTCAGCCTGATAGTCATCCAGCTGTTGCCGGGTCACCACGCTGACCGACTGCGCTTCGTCAAGACGAGGTGTCGGCGTTTTGCTGGCAACAGAACTTGAGCCTGCGCTGTACCCCTGATTATTTTGCTCCTGACCGCTAATAGTCAGGGTATCGCCATCGTCTGCTGAATAACCGGTATTTGGGGTTATCATCGCGACGCCATAAAGAGCGGCAATTAGTGCAGGATGGTGTTTTCTTTTAAAATTAAATAACGCTTTATTATTCATTTAATTCGACCTGGTATGAAAATGACGCCTTTTTCCGTAAAAAAAATGCCAGATAGCGTTAAAACAACATCCACATAAAGAAATGGGTTATATCTTCTGGCTGTTCACTGTCTTTATTTTTATTCTGATGGGACAACAAATTGCCCCAGCAATGCAATTGATTATCATTCAACCATGCACTGATGTAGTAGTAAATTGTCTTTTTCAGTATTCTGCTACATGAATACGCATCAGGCCGTGCCTTTACTGGCAAAGCAGAGACAACATTAAGATATTGATTTAATTAAAAATAATAACAAACCCCTTCCCCGGAATCAAAAATCCAAGACTTTAGTGCTCCGGATTAAAAATATCCTTCCCCCTAAAAACACTACATTGCTAAGATGGTGAAAGAGTCCGTTAACCCGATGTCATTTTTAAGTGATTAAAAATTAAGAGGATAAGTAAAACTCCATGGCAGATGTGCGAATTAAAAAAAGGATCGATGTTTTCGGAGAACGATATCGCGCACGGGCTCATACGCTCCCGCCAGGATTGCAAACCGTTGCGTCTTACATCCAGAACAATCGCGAAGCAGCGCTGGACGCGACGGCCATGGAGATTGCTGCCGCCACAGAAGTTTCCGATGCGACGGTAATACGTGCTGTCCAGGCATTAGGTTTTGCTGGCTTGCGGGATATGAAAAAAACGCTGGAGGCCTGGTTTGGGACATCGGTCAATTCTGAAGAAAAGATGATCACCACCGTCAGCGAACTCTCGTGTGATATGACGTCAGGAATGGACTTTGTACTTGATGGCCATAAGCGCGCTTGTGATGCCCTGGCAGAACCCGCAAACCGACAGGCTATTTCTGAAGCCATTGCCTTAATGGCCGGTGCCCGTCAGGTGGCGCTGTTTGGTATCAATGCGTCCGGCATTCTGGCCGAGTACAGTGCGAGACTGTTCACCCGCATTGGCATTCCCGCTATCTGCCTTAACCGTTCGGGAATTGCGCTGGCGGAACAACTGATCGGCTTGCAGCGTGGAGATGTGCTGATCATGATGGCGCAGAAGAGTGCGCACCGTGAGGGAAAAACAACGGTACATGAGGCGAAACGTCTGGGTATTCCGATAATATTACTGACAAATGCCGCGGAATCCTTTTTCACCAGGGAAGCCACCGTCGTTATCAATGTGCCGCGGGGGGGTGAGAATGGCAGAATGCCACTTCATGGCACTGTCCTGGTGTGTCTTGAGATGCTGATTTTGTCCGTCGCTTCCGCATCTGCATCGCGAACCATGAAAACGATGAAGCGGATCCAGGATCTGAACAAAGCCTTAAATGCTCCCCGTTCTAAATGAAGATCATGTAACGGATCTGCGTAATTACACAGCGGGTTAAATTTTTTATTCCTGAGATCCTCTCCCCTCAATGCTCAGGGATATTACTTACGCGCGCGACATGTCGTAAATAACGTCCTGATTATTTAGCGAAATAATTATTTTTTGGTGTAATCGTCATTCTCTTACTAACATTAAGGCAGCTAATGTAATCGTGTGATTATTCACTGACATTAGCCAGGATAAGCAGTGATTATGAGGGGGTAAGCTCCCTTCTTACTATCAAAAATATGGCGATATATGGAGATGTCCAAATGACTGATCATCAAAGGCCTGCCACTGAAGTTTATAACGAAACGTTGATTGAGCCTGCGAACGGAGTGCCGCTTAAACGTATTTCGTGGAGTGCTATTTTTGCCGGCGTCATTATTTCAATGGTGGTTTATTTGTTACTGGCAATATTAGGGACGGCGATCGGAGCCAGTACCATTGATCCCCTGAAAGAGCAAAACCCGCTCGATGGATTAGGGAAAGGAGCGGCCATCTGGACAGGCATCAGCATGTTGATTTCCATTGCGGCCGGGGCCTATGCCAGCGGACGACTGGCTCAGCGTGAGGGAGCTTTGCATGGCGTATTGATGTTTGGGGTAAACACCTTAATCTGCACCTGGTTCCTGATTGTGGTCGTCAATAATGCGGTCAGCGGTGCAGCCAGTGTTGTGGGATCCGGGTTACAAACGTTAGGCAGTGGAATATCTGCCGCTGCGCCACCGGTAGGTCAAATGGTAAAAGACAAGCTGGGAGAAAATAATATTAATCTCGACAGTCTGCAGAATGAACTTGAAACCACTCTGCGCCAGACCGGGAAACCGGAGTTGCAACCAGAGAACCTGCAAAATAAAGCCCAGGGTGAAGTAAACAATGCCCAAAATCAGGCGGCTGACACCAGTAATCATCCGCAAACCGCCGATACGGATCTCACTAATTTTATTAAAGGTTTAATTAGTCGTAATGCAGATACATTCCAGGCAGCTGACCGTGACGCGTTGAAAAATATCATTAAAGCCCGTACCGGAAAAAGCGATCAGGAAGTCGATCAGATTGTCAGCCAGGCTGAAAAAACCTATCAGCAGGCCCGTGCAAAATATGAAGAACTGAAACAGCAGGCAGAGCAGAAAGCCCGCGAAGCCGCTGAAAAAGCAGCTGCTGCAACGGCGAAAGCCAGCTGGTTTACCTTTGTGATGTTAGTGATCGAAGCCATTCTGGCGGGCTTTATGGGTATGCTGGGGCGCCGTACTCAACCCCGTGCTGTTTATACCCATCAGCGCCCGTTGTAATGACAGCCCTGTAAATGTCCTGATGTAAAACACGGGAGGAGATAGCAATATCTCCTCCTTTTTTATTCAGTCCCGGAAGCTGCTTCACCTGCCCTTTTTCCTCCCATGCTCCTTCTCGTTTTGTTTTCGCTGACCCGCTCGCCTCACTCAACAAAGAGATGCCCTTCCCGAAAAATGATACTTTGATCACACTCCATAAATGTTAACGTTAACATTCGTGATTAACATCATAATTTGCGCTTTATGAATCTTTGAAAACTCATATGTTAACGTTAACAATATGACTCCTTGTGACGATTCAAACCCGGACATGCCATGAAAAACAGTCAACGAAGTCATTACGCATTGCTGAGTGGTTTACTTTTTTCCTTTTTCTACACCTGGTCTTCCGCCTTTTCGCTTATCTCATTGTGGCTGAGCCAGAAGGTCGGGCTGAAAGGCACTGAAACAGGCTTGTTTTTTTCCGCCGTCGCGCTGACCGCACTTTGTGCACAGCCACTGTACGGTTTCATTCAGGACAAACTGGGGTTGCGTAAAAACCTGCTCTGGTTTCTGGGTTTTCTGTTACTCATCAGCGGGCCTTTCTTTATTTTCGTTTTTGCGCCGCTGCTGAAGATCAGTATTTTGTCAGGCGCTGTGGCGGGCGGTTTGTATGTCGGTGCGACTTTTTTTGCCGGGATCGGTGCGCTGGAGTCTTACACCGAGCGCGTCAGTCGTATTCTTGGATTTGAGTTCGGTAAAGCCAGAATGTGGGGTTCACTGGGCTGGGCCGTCGCAACCTTCTTTGCCGGGATGCTGTTTAATATCAATCCCGACCTCAACTTCTGGATGGCTTCCTGTTCGGCTGCCATTTTTCTGCTGCTGCTATGGCAACTTCGGGAAGTGAAAACGGATGCCCTGAGCCAGCTCGAATACGGCAAATCCAGCACCCTGACGCTCAGCGATGCCATGACCCTGTTCCGCCTCCCGCGATTCTGGGCACTGATTGTTTTTGTTACCGGCGTCAGCGTTTACAACGTCTACGACCAGCAATTTCCGGTGTATTTCGCGTCACTGTTTTCTGATGTCCGCCACGGCAACGAGATGTACGGTTTCCTTAACTCTTTCCAGGTGTTTCTGGAAGCGGGCGGCATGTTCCTGGCACCTTTTGTTGTCAACAAAATCGGGGCGAAAAACGGACTGTTACTCAGCGGGACGATCATGGCACTGCGCGTGTTTGGATCAGGCCTGGCAGCGGATGCGGTCACCATTTCCTGCATGAAATTGCTGCACGCTGTTGAGCTGCCCATCCTGCTGATTGCGATGTTTAAATACATTACCACCCGCTTTGACCCGCGCCTTTCCGCAACGCTATATCTGGTGGGATTCCAGTTCATTACGCAAGTCTGCGCCAGTGTGTTGTCGCCACTGGCCGGTCACGGCTATGACCTGCTGGGCTTTGCTGACACTTACATGATCATGGGGACGCTGGTTCTGGTGCTCACTCTCGTTTCCGTTTTCCTGCTGACCGGCGAAAAAAGCCAGGCTCCACCTTCCCCGGCATCCAAAAACATGCTTCTGAATAAAAGTGAGATGGTATGAATACAAAACTTGAACGCGCGCAACTGGCGCTTAATCAGGCAACAAACCAGCGCGGTAACGCCTTTTATCCCAACTTTCACCTCGCCCCTCCGGCCGGCTGGATGAATGACCCGAATGGCCTGATTTATCATCAGGGGGTATATCACGCGTTTTATCAGCACCACCCGTTCAGTGAAAACTGGGGGCCAATGCACTGGGGGCACGCCACCAGCAAGGATATGGTGAGATGGCAGCATCAGCCGGTGGCACTGGCGCCGGGGGAAGAATTCGACCGCGACGGTTGCTTCTCGGGCAGTGCCGTCGATGACAATGGCACGCTGAGCCTGATATACACCGGCCACGTCTGGCTCAATGGTGAAGGCAATGACAGCGCCATCCGCGAAGTACAATGTCTGGCAACCAGTCAGGACGGTATTCATTTTACCAAACAGGGTGTGGTGCTGACGCCGCCGGAAAATATCATGCACTTTCGCGATCCGAAAGTGTGGCAGGAAGACGGTCACTGGTGGATGGTCGTCGGTGCCCGTGACGCCAGCGATTGTGGACAAGTACTGCTTTATAAAGGCACCAGCTTGCGCGACTGGACGTTTGATCGCGTTCTCGCCAAAGCCGACGCCGGTGACGGTTATATGTGGGAATGCCCGGATTTTTTCCCGCTGGGCGATGAAAATATTCTGATGTGCTCGCCGCAAGGGATCTGCACGCAGGGCCATGATTATCAGAATTTATTCCAGAGCGGTTATCTGCGCGGGCACTGGCAGCCGGGTCACCACTTTGAGATTACGCAAGGCTTTATGGAACTCGACCACGGGCACGACTTCTATGCGCCGCAGTCATTCACTGCGGCTGACGGACGCCGGATCATTATCGCCTGGATGGATATGTGGGAATCGGTGATGCCGTCCAAAGAAGAAGGCTGGGCGGGCTGCCTAACCCTGCCCCGCGAGCTGACGTTACGTGACGGAAAAGTCCGCATGATGCCGGCAGAGGAAGTCTGCACACTTCGCCGGGAACATCGCCCGCTGACGCCCTGCGTGCTGAAAAGCAGCGTGCAGCAACTTTCTGAAAATGCTCAGGCGACTGAAATTATCCTGCAATGGGATCTCAGTCATTCGGACGCAGAACGCTTTGGCATCACGCTCGGCGACGGTCTTTGCCTGTTCGTGGACAAACAGACACAAAGACTCTTTCTGAACCGGGATTATTCCGCATACAGAATTCAGGACAGCCGCAGTGTCGCGCTGCCGGAAAGCAATCATCTGGAATTGCGTGTCTTTATCGACCGCTCATCGGTGGAAGTTTTTGTTAATCAGGGGGAGAAAACGTTCAGCAGCAGAATTTATCCGCAGCCGGACAAGCGCGCCCTTTCTCTCTTTGCAGAAAAAGGACAGGCCATGTTAAGTCAGGGAGATAGCTGGACACTGCGCACCGAATAACGTCACAAAGAAGCACGCTCAAGCAGCGGGGAGGAAATCTGGATCACTCCGCTGTTCGGGCGCTGTTCGATCAGATGCAATACCGCTTCACGGCCTATCTCGCGGTGCGGCAACTGCACCGTGGTCAGCGGCGGCTGGAACAGATCACCGATACCGACCATGTTGTCATAACCCAGAACCGCCACCTGCTGCGGGATGGCGATGCCTTTCGCCAGCAATACCTGATAGGCCAGAAACGCAATACGATCGTTGCCGCACACCAGCACATCAAAATCCGGCTTATCGTGCGGGGTAAATTCATTAAGTAAAGCCACCACATCGCGATAATGCTCGTCACCCGACGCCATATGAAACTGGCGCAGTTGTTGTGCAGGCAATCCGGCTTCCTGCCATGCCGCTTCCGCGCCCGCCCTTCTGCAAATCCCGGCAGGTATTGAATCGGGTAAATAAAAGCATAGCGGACGCTGGTAACCTTTCTTGATCAGGGCTTTCATCGCCTGATACTGCCCTTCAAAGTCATCAGGAATGTAACCCGGCAGCGTGTGTTCGCGGCTCAGGCAGTTTGCCAGCACCAGGTTTTTATCCAGCAGACGTTCCGGGATTTCTACTTCACGCAGCCCCATGGTCGTAAAGATAATGCCGTCCGGGCGCTGAGAAAGCAGCTGACTGACCGCCCGCTTACTGTCTTCCTGCGACGTGATATTGACCAGAAAACTGCTCCAGCCAAATTCACGCGCGGTCAGTTCTATCGAGAGAAGGAGTTCAACGGAAAATGGCGTGGTGGCGGTATCAAGCGCCAGCACACCCAGAGTCGAGACTTTGGTACTGCGGCCACGCATCTTGCGTGCGGAAAAATCAGGCACATAATTCAGGGCGCTGATCGCCGTCTGAACACGCGCCAGTGTCTCGGGCTTTAGCCGTTGCGGTTCGTTAATGGCGCGGGACACTGTCATCAGCGACACCGCGGCCAGTTGTGCTACTTCTTTCAGCGAAGCCATAACTCTCCGGTCCGGCAAAATTGACTCCCCTGATCCTACACAAAAAAAGGGTCTGGGAGTAAATCTATTCAGATCAGATCTGAGAGGAAAACGCCTTTAAGGTCGCGCTGTCGGGCAAAGCGGTCATTGCGCCTCTCGCGGTGGTGGCAAGCGCCCCGCACGCCAGCGCCTGATGAATGGTTTGCTGCCATGCGCTGTCTGAGGTCAGTGGCCAGTGTTGCGCCAGTCCGGCCAGCAGCCCGGCGACAAAGGCATCTCCTGCACCGGTAGTATCCACCGCCCGCACTTCGGGTGCCGGGTAATGCTTCAGGCTGGCATTTTTCTTCCGGTAGACCGACACACCTTGTTTCCCCTGCGTGACCAGCAACATTTCGGGGTTATAACGATCACACAGGCGCAGCATTCCCTCGGACAACAGCCCTTCTCCGGTCAGAAATTCCAGCTCGTCCTCCGATATTTTAATCACATCCGCCAGCGACAAGGCGCGGTCAAGATTGTCACGCAGCTGTTCCTCATCAGGCCACAAGTCATGCCGGATATTGGGATCAAAACAGACATATCCGCCCGCCGCTTTCATCTTCGCCATTGCCAGAAAAGCCGAAGCCCGGGAAGGTTCTGCGGATAAGGCAATCGAACACAAGTGTAAAAACTGTCCTGCGCTAAACGCCGGAATGTCGGTGGCCTGGAGGAATAAATCCGCGCCCGGACGCACCATAAATGTGAAGGAACGCTCGCCGTCAGCGTCGTTTTCCACCACCACCGTGGAAGTGCGGTGATGCGGATCAGGCGTCATGCACTCTGTATTGACGCCCTCATCATCCAGGGTCTTCATCAGAAACGTCCCGAACGGGTCATCACCCACGCGTCCGATAAAAGCGCTATCGCCGCCGAGACGACAGATGCCGACGGCAACGTTTGCCGGTGCTCCGCCCGGACATTTTAATAAGCGGCCATCCTGCTCAGGGATCAAATCCACCACGGCATCGCCAAGTACCCAAACCCGGTTATTCATCTTCATTCCCTTTTCATAATCCTGATAAATCGTCTGTCGATAAAATAGAAGAACCGGTTTAGCTAATCAAGAGCAAATGAATTTTCAGGACGACATTGGGAATTGCCAGCAAGATCACAAATCCGGCACAAGGCTGCCGAACTTCGTTGCGTAAATACATAGCGGGTGTTTATTGTGCTCAGGAAAACCAGTTTAGCAATTTAGCAAAATGGTTTTCCTATAATAATTAAACTTCCTCTGAAGGGATAAAAATGATGATGAAACCTCGCTATCTTGCTGTTGCTATTGGACTTATTCTTTCTTCTGCGGCTCAGGGGGCCGATCTTTCTTCCAGTGCTATTGAAGCCCGCTTTGCGGCGATGGAAAAACGACTACAACTCGCCGAAAGCCGAGCCGCTAAGGCCGAAGCCCGTGCTACGCAGGCAGAACAGCAGGTTAAACAACTCGAGACACGCACCGCCAGCAACGAACAGCAAACCCGTCAGGTGGCGAAGACGGCTGAAATCACCCAGCAGCAAACTACCGATGTGGCTAAACGCACCGAAACGTTAGTCGGCAATGCCAAAAGCAACAGCAGTGATAACAGCGGGTTTAAATTCAGTGGTTATGCCCGTTCCGGCGTGATCATGAACGATTCTGGCACCTCAACGGAAAGTGGCCCGTACGTCACCCCAGCCGGACAAACAGGCGGTGCAGTCGGGCGTATGGGTAACGAAAATAACACCTACGTCGAACTGAATCTGGAGCACAACCAGACGATGGCCAGCGGTGCGACCTCCCGCTACAAAGTCATGCTGGCTGATGGTCAGCGCAGCTACAACGACTGGACCGGCGCGACCAGCGACTTAAATATCCGTCAGGCGTTTGTCGAGCTGGGTTCACTGCCGACGTTCACCGGGGTCTGGAAAGATTCCACCCTTTGGGCGGGTAAACGCTTTGACCGGGATAATTTCGACATTCACTGGCTGGATTCCGACATCATCTTCCTGGCGGGTACCGGCGGCGGGATCTACGACGTCAAATGGGGCGATAACCTGAAAAGTAACTTCTCGCTTTACGGAAGAAACTTTGACGATCTGAAAGACGACAATAACGACGACACCCGCATCGAAAACTACATTGTCACGGCCAACAACTATGCCGGGCCATTCCAGTGGATGCTGAGCGGCCTGCGTGCCAAAAATAATCAGGATCGTGAAAATACCGGCAACCGGGGGATCAGCACCGCGGCGGACACCGGCTTCCACACGATGCTGGCGTATCACGGTGACAGTTTCTACGGCCTGCGCGAAGGGACATCGAAAACAGCCTTGCTTTACGGGCACGGACTGGGAGCAGAAGTGAAAGCGCTGGGCTCTGACGGACGCCTGACTGACGATGCGAGTACGCTGCGTCTGGCAACATATGGCATCACACCGATCAGCAAAAACTGGAGTATCGCCCCGGCGGTTCTGGCGCAGCAGAGCAAAGACCGTTATGTCTCTGGCGATGATTACAAATGGCTGACCTTTAACACGCGCCTGATCCAGCAAATTACCGAGAACTTCGAACTGGCATATGAAGGCAGCTATCAGTATATGGATCTCAATCCACAGGGTTACAGCGATTACAACAAAGTGAAAGGCGGTTTCTACAAACTGACCTTCGCACCGACCTTCAAGGTCGGCGATATCAGCGACATGCTGAGTCGTCCGGAAATCCGCTTCTTCGCCACGTATATGGACTGGAGCAAAGAACTCGACAGTTATTCTTCCGCAGATTCATTTGGTACTGACGGATTCACGGCGGGCGGACAGTGGAACTTTGGCATCCAGATGGAAACCTGGTTCTAAACGGCAGGGTCTGAT
Organism: Rahnella sp. ATs2; assembly: GCF_051851855.1. NCBI lineage: Bacteria > Pseudomonadati > Pseudomonadota > Gammaproteobacteria > Enterobacterales > Yersiniaceae > Rahnella > Rahnella sp. ATs2. Next base: position 224,759 of record NZ_JBLYPL010000003.1, read on the forward strand.
TTAAAAAAAACGCCCGGCCAGACCGGGCGTAAATGATAATGAAAAACTAAGGGATTCTATGAATATCAATGCAATCGCGACTAAATTGCTTCCGCTGTTGGGTGGCAAGGAGAATATTGCCAGCGCGGCACACTGTGCCACCCGTCTGCGCCTGGTGCTGGCGGACGACAACCTGATCAACAAAAGTGCTATCGAACAGGTCGAAGGCGTTAAAGGCTGTTTCAGCAATGCCGGACAGATTCAGATCATTTTTGGTACAGGGCTGGTGAACAAGGTCTACGCCGAATTTATTAAAGTAGCCGGTATCAGCGAATCCAGTAAATCTGAAGCCGCGGATATTGCGGCGCAAAAGCTGAATCCGTTCCAGCGCATCGCCCGCGTGCTGTCGAATATTTTCGTGCCGATCATTCCGGCGATTGTCGCATCCGGCCTGCTGATGGGGCTGCTCGGCATGGTGAAAACCTACGGCTGGGCCAACCCGGAGAGCGCGATTTTTATCATGCTCGATATGTTCAGCTCAGCGGCGTTTATCATTCTGCCAATTCTGATTGGTTTTACCGCCGCGCGGGAGTTTGGCGGCAACCCGTTCCTCGGCGCTACGCTGGGCGGCATTCTGACCCATCCGGCGCTGACTAACGCCTGGGGCGTCGCCAGCGGTTTCCATACCATGAATTTCTTTGGTATTGAGATTGCGATGATCGGCTATCAGGGCACAGTTTTCCCGGTACTGCTGGCGGTGTGGTTCATGAGTTTCATCGAAAAACGCCTGCGCAAAATCATTCCGGATGCGCTGGATCTGATCCTGACGCCTTTCCTGACAGTGATCATTTCCGGCTTTATCGCTTTCCTGATTATCGGCCCGGCGGGTCGTGCGCTGGGTGACGGCATCTCCTTTATTCTCAGTACATTGATCACTCATGCAGGCTGGTTCGCGGGGCTGATATTTGGCGGGCTGTATTCTGTCATCGTCATCACCGGTATTCACCACAGCTTCCATGCTATCGAAGCCGGTTTGCTGGGTAATCCAAATATCGGCGTGAATTTCCTGCTGCCGATCTGGTCGATGGCTAACGTTGCGCAGGGCGGTGCCTGTCTGGCGGTTTACTTCAAAACGCGTGATGCGAAAATTAAAGCCATCGCTGTGCCTTCGGCGTTTTCCGCCATGCTGGGTATTACTGAGGCAGCAATCTTCGGGATCAACCTGCGCTTTATGAAGCCTTTTCTGGCGGCGCTGGCGGGCGGTGCGCTCGGCGGTGCCTGGGTGGTGGCGATGCACGTCAATATGACGGCAGTCGGTCTGACCGGCATTCCGGGGCTGGCTATCGTGCAGGCCAGCTCTATTCTCAGCTACCTGATCGGTCTGGTGATTGCCTTCGGCAGCGCATTCCTGCTGTCATTGCTGCTGAAATACAACACGGAGAGTGAGAAATGACGGAAACCAGTTTGCTGAAAAAAGCACTGCGCAGCGTGGTAGCCGGTCAGGTTAAAGCGGCGGCAGACCCTTATCGCCCTGGCTGGCATCTCGCGCCGCCGGTCGGGCTGCTCAATGACCCGAACGGATTTATTCAGCATAACGGTCGTTTCCATTTGTTCTATCAATGGAACCCGCTGGCCTGCGCGCACGGTGCTAAATTCTGGGGGCACTGGAGTTCGGCAGATTTACTGCACTGGCAGCATGAACCACTGGCGCTGGCACCTTCAGAAGCCTACGAATCCCACGGCTGTTATTCAGGCTCAGCCGTGACAGATAACGGCAAGCTGACGCTGATTTATACCGGTAACGTGAAGTATCCCGATGGCAGCCGTGCCGCATTTCAGTGTCTGGCGCGCGAAAATGCAGACGGCGAATTTGATAAAACCGGGCCGGTATTTAATCTGCCAGAAGGCTATACCGGACATGTGCGTGATCCGAAAGTCTGGCGGCATGAAAACCACTGGTACATGGTGCTGGGCGCTCAGGATCTCAGCCTCAAAGGTAAAGTGTTATTGCTGCGATCTGACGATTTATCAGCCTGGGATCTTCTGGGCGAAATTGCCGGTTCAGGTTTACACGGGCTGGGCGAATTCGGCTACATGTGGGAATGTCCGGATTTATTCCGGCTGGCAGATAACGACATTCTGATTTGCTGTCCGCAAGGTTTAGCGGCGGAATCTGACCGTTATCTGAATACGTTCCAGTCGGGTTATTTTGTCGGGCAACTGGATTACGACAATGCGACCCTTGAGCACGGCGAATTCACTGAGCTGGATTTGGGGTTCGAATTTTATGCGCCGCAGACCACGCAAACGGATGACGGGCGACGCCTGCTGATTGGATGGATGGGAATACCGGATGGCGATGAATTTTTCCAGCCGACAATACAAAATGGCTGGCTGCATACGATGACCTGCCCGCGCGAAGTGACGCTGGTGGCGGGTAAAATCATGCAAAAACCGGCGCGCGAGCTGCAACAACTCCGTCGTGATGAGCAGGCATGGCAGGGGATTGCCGACGATTGCCCTCCTCTGAACATCACAAAAGCCGAAACAGAAATCGTCACAGAACACGCTTTCAGCGCAGATTTAGGTGGCGACATGACGCTCAGCTTCGACGGAGAATGGCTGCATTTAACGCGAAAAAACCGGCGCACTGGCTTGCCCGAACAGCGTATCTGGCGCGGCGCGCTGCACAAACTAACGGTGTTAAGCGATGCGTCGAGCCTTGAGATTTTCATTAATGGCGGAGAAGCAGTGATGTCCTCACGCTATTTCCCTGTTTTACCGGCACAATTGAACTTGCAGGGGTCTCATCAGATTACGCTGCACCACTGGTCGTTGGCGGAATGCGTGATAGAATAAATGTCTTTCCGGACAACAGAATATGGCGCAGTGAAAAAGACCAAACGCATCACTATCAGTGGCATAGCCGAACTGGCTGGCGTCTCAAAATCGACTGCCAGCCAGGTACTCAACGGACACAGCAAGAAGTTTCGAATCTCCGATCCCACCCGGGATCGGGTGCTGGCCGTGGCGGCTGAACATCATTATCAGCCGAGCATTCACGCCCGTTCGCTCAATGTCACGCGCAGTTTCACGCTTGGGTTGGTCGTCCCGGAAATGACCAACTATGGTTTTGCTGCCTGCTCCAACGAACTTGAGACGCTGTGTCGCGAGAACGGCATGCAGCTGCTGATTGCCTGCACGGATGAAAATACCAGCCAGGAAACCATGGTGGTCAATAATCTCATTCAGCGTCAGGTCGACGGACTGATTGTCGCGTCCAGCATGCTCAGCGATGCAGAATACGTCAAAATCAGCCAGCAGTTACCTGTCGTATTATTCGACCGTCATATGCAAGACACGCAGTTGCCGATTGTGGTTTGTGAAGCCATCGAATCCTCAGCAGAACTGGTCTCACGTATAGCGCAAACCCAGCGTGATGAATTTTATTTTCTTGGCGGACAGCCGCGAATTTCCCCTACCCGTGACCGCCTCGCGGGTTATCAGCTTGGCCTGCAGCGGGCGGGTGTCAGCCTGGATCCAGACTGGATTGTGTACGGCAATTACCACCCAAGCTCTGGCTATGAAATGTTTGCACAATTATGCGCCCGACTCGGACGTCCGCCCAAAGCGCTTTTCGTGGCTTCCTGCGGCCTGATGGAAGGCGTTCTGCGCTACATGAGCCAGCATCAGCTGCTCGAGAGCGATATTCATCTGTGCAGTTTTGACGACCACTATCTGTACGATTCCCTGTCCGTGAAAATTGACACGGTCGCGCAGGATTGCGGGGAACTGGCTATGCACTGCTTCAACATGATCAGTGACCTGATGAATGAACAACCCATCGCACAAACCCAATGCTTCCTGACCCCTAAATTGCACTGGCGTTCCCGGCACTTCTCGCAGATCAAATAAATAGTAAATACTCTCGCAACAAGATGATGTGATAATTCATTTCGCATCATCTGATTTATTCCGCCTGCATTGTTCTTTGTGGTCATCCATGCGGGGTGAGCGCGTTGAGCATGTTGCGTCTGAACGGTAAATACCTGACTAATTTTCACACTTATAATTAACATCAGTACATATAAATTAATACTCCTGGCTAATTAAATTGCCCCCGCTGTGACGGGTTTCAAAATACATAAAGGTGCCTTCCTGTATATTTATACGGTGAATGTATTTAATTACCAGTGCAGGTAATCATAATGAATAACAAATATAAATTGCATGAATTTCTTGATGTAAAAAGACTTCAGACTCTCCAGGATAATTTTAGTAAATCGATGATGATTGCCTTAGTGGTAGTCGATCAGGATGGCGTTCCGGTGACGCAGGCCAGCGGGTTTTCAGATTTCTGCGCCCGGTCACGTCTTAATGAATCGCTGGCGAACCACTGCTACGAAAGTGATAACGCCGGTGGACGTGCCGCTATGGAGGCCGGGAAACCAGTGGTGTACCGCTGTTACTGCGGCTTTGTTGAGTTCGCTGTGCCGATCATGATTAACGATCATTATCTTGGTGCGTTTATTTCCGGCCAGGTAAAAGTCGAGGAAGAGAAAGAGCGCACCATTCCGTATATTCTCGATAACAACGAAATATGGAAAGAAAATGAATGGCTGATCGACTTACATCATGATGCTAAACGCATGCCTTACGATCGTTTCGAATCGACCGCCTCCACATTATTACATGTCTCGTCATATCTGGTAGAACAGGCACATACCAACAATATTCAGCGGGAACTGCACCGCAAAGATCTCGAACTCACCGATGAGTTGCGTAAAAGAGTCGAAATAGAACGTTCATTGCACGAAGCGGAATTCAAAGCTCTGTCTTATCAGATTAACCCGCACTTTCTATTTAACGTATTAAATACCATTGGTCGTCTGGCATATCTGGAAGATGCACAGCGCACAGAAACCATGGTGCATGATTTTTCCGACATGATGCGCTATTTGCTGCGCAAAAATAATCATGGCCTGATTACGCTAAGCCATGAAATTAATTATGTCACCTGCTATATGTCAATTCAGAAAGTCCGTATGAATGACCGTTTCGATTATGAGTGTGATATTCCGGAAAAATATCTTGATGTCGTCTGCCCGTTTCTGATTTTGCAACCCCTGGTCGAGAACTTTTTCAATTACGTTGTCGAGCCGAGAGACACTCCCAGTATGCTGCGCATCAGCGCGACTGACGACGGGCACGATGTCATTCTTGAGGTAACCGACAACGGTGACGGTATGTCACGTGCTGATATTGCCAACATTTTATCCGGTGACGAAAACCGTCAGAAAGGCGGTATCGGCATTAATAATATAAAAAACCGGCTTCAGCTGTTATTTGGCGAAAGCTATGGTCTGGTGATTTCCAGCGCGCATCAGCCAAGAATGGGAACCACCATCACTCTTAAATTCCCCATGCTGCAAGCCTGAAACAGGGAGAAAAGACTATGTACAATATTGTGATTGTAGAAGATGAACTGATTGAATCTGAATCTTTGCGACGCATTGTGTCTCAGTACGTCGATAATTCCGTGGTGCATGAAGCCAATACCGGCAAAAAAGCCATCCAGCTGATCGACCAGCTCGATCAAATCGATATGATGTTGGTCGATATCAATATTCCGCTGCCTAACGGCAATCAGGTGATTGAATATCTGCGCACCAAAAGTGCCAGCACCAAAGTCATTGTCACTACCGCTAATGACGACTTTGATATTGTACGCAGCATGCTGAACCTGAAAGTGGATGATTATCTGCTGAAACCGGTGAAGAAAAGCACACTGACTGACGCCATCAGCAAAACCCTCGAAGTCAGTGACGTGGACATTGCGGCGTCACGGGCACTCAAACAATCTGTCGGCGATATGATCGAACAATGCGATTATCATCGGTGGCATCAGTTTCTGTTGAATGCGCTCGATGACGCCTGCGCGGGTACGCCTTCCGGCATCAGTCAACGCAAATTACTAACGGATATACTCGAATTACTGCATCAGCATCTTTCTTCACTGGGAGATAAAGGAGTGCCCGCAGGGAAGAAAGTGACGGCAATGATCCAGGAAATCAGCCAGTCAGGCATTACGCCGGGAGCCTATTTCCGCATCATGACCGGCCTGCTAAGCATTGGTGAAGACGTATTCGATCATGCACTAAAGCACTTTTCAGGCACCAAGAGTTTTATCGATCGCGCCAGATTCCACATTGAGAAAAACATTCTTAATAATCTGACGCTCGACGATATTGCCGCACGCTCCTTCGTCAGTTCCTGCTATCTGAGCCGGGCCTTCAAGAAAATGACAGGCTACGGTTTTTCAAATTACATCGCTGCCCGCAAGTTAAGCGTAGCCAAATCACTTTTGCAGTTCAGCGATCTCAGAATCAACACCATCGCGCTGGAACTGTCATATCAGGACGCCAACTACTTCTGCCGGATATTTAAAAAAGAGACCGGCATGTCACCGTCAGATTTCCGTAAAATCGTCGCACCAGAACCCGTCAATTCACAAGCGGGCTAATTTTGTGGGCGGGCTCGCCGTAAGGGCAAAAAAGTCCACCCTGCCCGCAAGATAATTTACGTTGCTTTCAGCCGCCGCCCCCTACCATGGGGGAACCTTTGAACAACGTGGCGCGACTTTGGAAGACTCTCTTTTTACCTCTGAATCGGTTGCCGCCGGGCACCCTGATAAAATGGCCGACCAGATAGCTGATGCCATTCTGGACGCCTTTCTTTTACAGGATCCACAGGCCAGAGTGGCATGTGAATGCCTGGTCAAAACCGGCGTAGCCATTGTGGCCGGGGAAATCAGCTCAACCGCCCATGTTGATATCGAATCAGTTATCCGTCACACCATTAAAGAAATTGGCTACAACCATTCCAGCCTGGGTTTCGATGGCGCAACCTGCGCCGTACTGAATATGCTGGGTAAGCAGTCTGCCGATATCGCACAAGGCATCGGCGGCACAACCCCTGACTCACTGGGCGCGGGCGATCAGGGCATCACTTTCGGATATGCCTGCAATGAAACGCCGGAATATATGCCGGCGACGCTGGTGTATGCGCACCGGCTGATGGCGCGTCAGGCGGCGTCACGCCAGTCTGGGCGCCTGCCCTTTCTGCGTCCCGATGCTAAAAGTCAGGTGACGTTGCGCTATCGCCAGCATCAGGTGGTATCCGCCGATACGCTGGTGATTTCAACGCAGCATTGCCCGGAGATTTCTCTTACACAACTTCGCGAAGCGGTGCTGGAAGAGATCATCAAACCGGTTATACCTGCCCGCTGGCTAACGCCGCAAACCCGTATTTTGATCAACCCCGCCGGACAATTTATCACCGGCGGTCCGGCAGCCGATTGTGGTCTGACTGGCAGGAAAATCATCGTAGATACCTACGGCGGCGTAGCACGTCATGGCGGCGGTGCATTTTCGGGTAAAGATCCGTCGAAAGTCGATCGCTCGGCCGCTTATGCCGCGCGCTATGTGGCAAAAAATATTGTCGCGGCGGGGCTGGCAGAACGCTGCGAAGTCCAGTTCGCCTGGGCCATCGGCCTGCCCCGCCCGGTCGCCATCCGCATCGACACTTTTGGCAGCAGCCCGCTGACGGAGCAACAGCTGGTTCAGCGGGTGAACCGACATTTTGACCTCAGCGTCAGCGGCATCATCGCGACACTGGATTTGCTTGTCCCGCGTTACCGTCAGACCGCCTGCTACGGCCATTTTGGTCGCGACATTTTCCCCTGGGAAAAAACCGATAAAGCACAGGCACTGCGCGATAACGCCTGAATATAGTGCGCGACGCACTTCACCTTGAATCTGTTAACAGGAGCGACTTATGCCCGGACAAAGTTTGGGATTAATTGAAACCGTCGGTCTGGCCGCGGCAATAGAAGCCGCGGATGCCGCGATAAAATCCGCGCACGTCACGCTTATCGGCTATGAACTGACCCAAGGTGGCGGTATGGTCACCGTCAAACTCGAAGGCGAAATCGGCGCGATTAACGCGGGGGTCGCAGCGGGTGTGATGGCGGCCAGCAAAGTTGGCACCGTTTATGCGCACAAAGTAATTGCCCGCACAGCGCAACACATTGAATGCATGATTTATTCTGCAGATACCCTCGGCATAACCGCTGCCGAGCCTGAAGCTGAACCCGTGCCGTTTGAAAACCCACTCACTATTCCGGTGCGTAATGTGGAAGAACTGAATGTGGAAGAAACGCCGGATCAATCCACTTGTATGGATTTTTCAGAAGAGGCACCGAAGAAGGAACAATCAACGGTCACTGTAAACAACAGCCAAAAGCCTCGTGGCGCTGGCCGTAGAAAATAAACGTAAAAAAATAAACGTAATTTGCAGATAAAAAAACGGCGATGCATCAGCACCGCCTTTTTTATGGGATGTTTTTATGGGCTAAATGAAATCTAAGGTTTTGCAACTTCCGCCACCGGCATATTACCCGGCAGGTTTTTACCTATACACAGGCGATACACCGCAGCACCCAGGCAAGCACCGATAACAGGCGCAACAATCGGGATCAGGAAATAAGGAATGTCACGACCTCCGGTCATGGCGATGTCACCCCAGCCGGCAAAGAAAGTGAATAATTTCGGGCCAAAATCACGCGCCGGATTCATGGCAAAACCAGTCAGCGGACCGGTGGAAGCGCCGAGAACTGCGACAAGAATGCCAATCAGCAACGGACCTAGCGGGCCACGCGGCACGCCGTTGCCGTCGTCGGTCAGCGCCATGATCAGTCCCATCAGAATCGAGGTTATGACTATTTCAATAAACGCGGCCTGCCACACGCTGATGGCCGCCGAAGGATAAGTACTGAAAATGCTGGCCAGTTGAAGGCTTTCCACACTGCCGCGTACCATATGGCTGGCGGTTTCAAAATTGATAAACAGATTATGGTAGAACATGTATGCCAGCAGCGCGCCACCGAAAGCCCCGGCTACCTGGGCGATAATATATGGCACCACTTTACGGGCGGGAAAACACGCAAACAGCCACAGAGCGATGGTGATCGCGGGATTCAGGTGTGCGCCGGAAATGCCTGCGGTGAGATAGACAGCCAGCGAAATCTCCAGCCCCCACACAATGCAGATTTCCCACAAACCAAAACTGGCTCCTGCAACTTTTACTGCCGCAAGACAGCTGATGCCAAAAAACAAAAATAAGCCGGTACCAAGAAATTCCGCAATACATTGCGTCTTCACTGAATCATTCATACAACGACCCTTCCCGATAATTGTTTTATAAGGCTGGATTTCCTTAACAGAAACTCAGCCGCCGATATGGCAATGAAAACCAGACGACTCAACTTCTCTTTTTAATAATTCCATTTTTGATTCGGCAATACTGTCTGCTTCGCCCATCGGATAAATACGCCCCAGCAGGCCATACTTATTTTCACCAAAAGAGTGATAAGGCAATAAATGCAAGGTATCGACGTTAGACATCAGCCGCGCAAATTCCGCAATATTATGTATTTCTTCGGAATTATCATTCACGCCAGGGATCACCGGAATACGCACAATGGTTTTGGTCAGGAATGAAATACGCAGTAAATTCTCCAGGATCTGACTATTTTCAATCCCGGTATTCGCCAGATGAACGGCCGGATTGATCGCTTTAATGTCGGTAAGTGCCAGATCAACGTAAGGGAATACATCGGCAATCACCTCCGGCGTGGTAAAACCGGTCGTTTCGATGGCCGTGTGCCAGCCCTTTTCCTTACAGGCTTTCAGCAGTTCCCGGGCAAAATCAGGCTGCGCCAGCGGTTCACCGCCGGAAAGCGTGATGCCGCCGCCAGAACGACGGTAGAGATTTTCTTCCTTTTGTAGTTCCCGCATAACGTCAGCGACCGTCATGCGTTTACCTTTCATTTCCAGAGCCTGTGTCGGACAAACCTGCGTACATTTGCCGCACTGAATACAACGTTCGCGATCAATAAAGAAAGCATTACTGACCGATAATGCCTGCTGCTTGCATGCCTCAATGCATTTACCACAGCGAATACAATCGCTCTTCTTAAAAATTAATTCCGGCTGAGGACGTTGTGATTCCGGATTACTGCACCATTTGCATGACAGCGGACAACCTTTAAAAAAAGGAATAGTGCGGATCCCCGGCCCGTCATGCAAAGAATAGCGCTGAATATTAAACAGCACCCCTTCCATCTCATAATCGACTTTATTCATAACTTGACCCGCCATCAGCGCCACAGGTTATTTAAAAAACGGGCTATGTATTGCTACATAGTCCGTGAAGGTAGCTGATCAGAATTGCTGTTCTGTACGGCTGATAATGTCGTCCTGCACCTCTTTCGCCAGCACCACAAACTGCGCACTGTATCCGGCGACCCGCACAACAAGATCCTGATGTTGTTGTGGATTGTTCTGCGCTTCTATCAGAGTGTTACGGTCAATGACGTTGAACTGGACATGCATACCTTTCTTATCAAAGTAGTTACGCACCAGTCCGCTGAAATGACGTAGCCCCTGTTCACCGGCCAGAGCAGACGGCAGGAATTTCTGGTTGTACAACGTGCCATTGGAGGCAATGAAATGATCGAGTTTAGCCACTGAGTTAGCCGCTGCCGTTGGCCCCTGTGTATCCTTGCCCTGACGCGGTGATACGCCGTCGGCCAAAGGTTCTTTCGCCATGCGTCCGTCAGGCAGTGCAGCCACATCTTTGCCGAACAAAACGTTAGCGGAAACCGGATAGATCCCAGCCTGGAACTGGCCACCACGCGGGTTGGTGTATTTTTCGACTTCCTGGCAGTAAATCAGCGCACAGTTGCGCGCCACCAAATCCACTTCGTCGATGTCGTTACCAAAGCACGGTGAGTTTTCCAGAATGTGGCGAATCTCTTCAAAGCGCGGGTTATTGCCAGCCGGAGCCGCAGAAGTAGTGCTGGCAAGCTGACGGTAAACTTCATTTTTAATCGCCGCCGGATCGAGAGAACCATGCTGATTGATGATACGTTTCACCATCTCATGAATTTCCTGCTCGCCGAGGGATGACTTACCGCCTGCTTCATGAGGAGCGCTGCCGATGGCATGACCGAAATTAGCGTCCAGCGCGCTTTTCAGCTCAGTCATTGACAGTTTGCGGTCTTCAAAAACTTGCTTCTGGATGGCGTAAACAGAATCCCCGGTGTCAGCGATACCAAAGGCCTGCGGGCCGGTAAAGTTGTAGATTGCTCCGCCATCCTGTAATGATTTACCACGACCAATGCAATCATCCACCAGCGCGGAAAGGAACGGTAACGGGCAGCGCTCGCCGTGAGCGATATCGACACTGTTACAGGCCTCGACCAGCTGATGAACGAAGTGTGCCATCTGTTTTTTGAAGGCAGTGAAGAAGTCATCAATGCTGGCATATCCGGTCATTTCGCCGGTCACTGGTCCTAATTGTTTACTGCCCACACGGCCATTGTTCAGTGTGATTTCCAGCACCTTCGCCACGTTGAAGAATGCCGCATCATGCCAGCCTTCGGTACGGTGAGGTGCCTGCGGTTCGACGCAACCGATAATGCAATAGTCACGGGCATCGTGCAGAGAAACGCCACGGTTTTGCAGCGCCGGAATGATCACTTCATCGTTATACATTGCCGGAACGCCCAGCCCCATGCGCACCAGTTCACATGCGCGGTAGAGGAATTCGTCCGGCGTACCCTGCCAGACGCGAATGGAGAAAGACGGCTGTGGCAGGCGCACATGTGCAGTGGCTTCCATGCACATGTAAGTCAGGGGGTTTGTGGCATCGCGGCCATCTTCAGTCTGACCACCGACGCACAAGTTCTGGAACACGGCGTAACCGGCAAATGCCTGTGCGGAAATTTCATCGCGGGTTTTGTTGATGTCGTTAAGCTTTATCCAGCAGCAATCCACTAACTCCTGCGCGAATTCTTTCGAGATGGAAGTATCAGCGGCGAGATACGGGTACATGTACTGATCGAAACGCCCCGGGGAAATGGAGTGACCGCTGGATTCTATCTGCAACATGCTTTGCAGGAACCAGAAGGTCTGACAGGCTTCCCAGAAATTGCTGGCACCGTTTTCCGGCACCCGCGTACAGTTTTGGGCAATTTGTTCCAGTTCGCGCTTACGCGTTGGATTACTTTCCAGCTGCGCAAGACGTGTCGCTTCCAGCGCATAGCGATGCGCAAAATTGATTGCCGCCTGATAGCTGATAATCACGGCATTGTAGAATTGTTCTTTTTTAATATATCCCGGTTCCGAACGGTCCAGAGCTTCCAGCTGACGGGTCACGAGGTTAATAATACCTCGGAAGCCGATTTTCAGTATTTTGCCGTAATCCACACTGACATGGCCGACACCACCATAGAAATAGTTGCCGACGGTAAATACGCCGCTGGCCATACTTTCTTTGGTGCCTTCTGACATATAAGATGCCGCCAGTGAACTGGTGGTTTTTCCCGGCCAGTATTTAAATGCCTCATGCAAATCATCAGCCGTTTTTTTCGGGATAATAAACGGGTCGGCGACCCGGTGTTCCATGGTATTAAACTCTTTTTCTACCCAGTCGTAAGAGAATTCAGGACAGATTTCAGTGGAGCGAGGATTAATCGTCACCGCGCCAACAATCAGTTCGTCAGGACGAATAGTTACCGGCAGCTCATTAAATATTTTTTCGACTACGCGTGCCCGGCGCATAATAGCGGGCAGTTGTTCATTTTCTTTATACGCCTGCGTCGCTAATACTGCACGTTCCGATTCAACATAAGGTTTCGCATGCAGGATCATATTTTTGAGTCTGACAACACGTTCGGTCGGATTAGAAAAACCTTTCTCTAACATAGTGTAACTCCCGAAATGAGTGATTTAACCTTGCGGCAGTAATAGTTTTTATTAGCGGATAATCAGAAAGCGCTATTATTGTTATCGTCTTCTATTATTCGCATGGCTTCATTTACCGCGGCGACTTCGCCAAAAATAGCAAGCGTCGTAATATGTTGTGGACAACTACCAAATATTTCCGAGACCACAACGTTGGCGCTTTTACTGGCAGCATCTGCGTAAAAATACAGGTCCGGCACCGGCAACATAATCATGCCAATCGCATCGATACGGATAAGATCAAGCCTTGAACGAAATTCCCCGGGCATTCTGCGTTTTATCATCGCCACGATGTCCGGGGTCGGGGCATTAATAATGCGTTTTTTCATCGACGCCCCTTATCTGACGTTAAGGGCCTCGACCATCACGCAGCGACGGGTTCTGGCAAATGAACGCGCTGACGTCAGCCCTTCTCCGGTAGGTCCGGCAATGGTAAAGGTGGCATGCCCTTCGCCGCCGACACCCAACCCGGCATAAGAAGGCCCGTTTTTGACGAAAATCGTGGTCTGGATCTGCCGGGCCATTTTGGTCAGCTTTTCGACGTTGGTTGAATGCATGATGGCGGTATGGCGGTTGCCATGTTCGACCTGCACCGCCAATTCAATGGCTTCATCCACATTATCGACCCGCACCACCGGCAGCACCGGCATCATCAGTTCATGCAACACAAACGGATGATTTTTCTCGGTTTCAATCAGAATCACTTTAGTGTCTTCCGGCGCACTGACGCCCAGTTGTTGCAGAATATAGCGAGCATCTTTGCCAACAAAAGCGGTGTCAGGACCGGAGCCTTTTTCGTTCAGCACCAGAGATTCCAGCTGGCGGATAAGTTGTTTGTCACACAGTAAATAGCCACCGCTTTTTTTCATGCAATGGATCAGATAATCCGCTACCTGATTGACCACAATCACTTCTTTTTCAGCCACGCACGGCAAATTATTATCGAAGCTACATCCGCGAATGATGTCGCGGGCCGCCTTTTCAATATCGGCGGTTTCATCCACTACTGCGGGCGGATTGCCTGCACCGGCGCCAATCGCTTTTTTACCGGATGACATTACCGTTTTCACAATCGCCGGACCGCCGGTCGCCACCAGCATATTGATGCGAGGGTCGTTGATCAGCGAGCGGGTGTTGTCTATGGAAGGCTGTGTTACCGTCACCACCAGATTGGCCGGCGCGCCCAGGGCGGCGAGTTTCTGGTTAATCAGTTCAACACAGTATAAAGAAACGTTGCGGGAGCGCGGATGCGGGCTGAATACCACGGAATTGCCTGCCGCCAGCATACCGATACTGTTGTTGATGATGGTTTCTGTCGGATTGGTGGTCGGCGTGATCGAACCGATAACCCCGTAAGCAGAAAACTCCGTCAGGGTCAGGCCGCTGTCACCACTCAGCGCGCCGGTAACGAGATCTTCCAGCCCGGGGGTTTTCTGTGCCGCCACGCGGTTTTTGGTCAGCTTGTCGGCGTAATTGCCCATGCCGGTTTCTTCTACCGCCATGCGGGAAATACCCTGCAAAACGGCGTCCTGCAGGAATACATCGCGGATGCCCTGAACAAACGTCGCCCGATCCTGCATTGAACAGTGGCGATACTGAACCTGCGCCAGCACTGCCGCGGCAATCGCTTCATCCATGGAAGCAAACGCACCGTTACCTGCCTCACATGCCGGTGACTGCACCGCCGTTGCAGGAGCTTTAGAAGGTGCCTGCGCCAGCGCTCTGGCAACAATGGCGTCGAGCGTGTCACCGCCCGTTGCCTGAGCGATTTCAGACACTACCTCAGGCGCAGTATCTGACGTTGTTTTGGTAAACCTGCTCAGCACGTTGGAGACCGCCTGAGCAATTTCAATATCATTCATGCTGTTAATTCCTTACTTCACGTCGCTTCGCCAGGTTAACCCTTAAATATAGGGCTTGGTGGTAGAGCTGATAGGCGTCGGATCCAGCGTGGCAAGCAGTTGCAGCCCGACTTCACGTGCTGCAATTACGGCCTGTCGCACTGCACCAGAATCACCGGCAAAGGTGAAAATGACTTCGTTGCTAAAACTGGTACCTTTCGACGGACTGGCGTAACCCACCGGCTCGATCACTGCCGATTTGGCCGCCACATCGGCAATGACCACGCCGATGGCCGCAGGTGACGCACAAGTCATACCGAAGGCTTTACCGACCGGCGCACCGAAAGCTTTATTCAGCGCAAAACTGGCACGTGCTGTGTACTGGAATTCAAGATGACCGGCCGGAGAGCCGTAAACATCGCCCATCGTGCGTTCAATCTCTGACAGCGCCACTTCAATAGCACGGCGGACATCGGACACATCAGTAGCACCAAAAATAATTAAACATCCGTGCCCGCCGCCGCCTTCAGTATCACGCGCCAGTTCCACCGATAATATTTCGCTGTTGGTGGCTTTCACTGCTTCATCTGCCGCAAATATATGCGGACCCGCACCGGTTCGCGCCCCAAGAATACCAATAGAGCGATATTTCTTGTCGATATTCATGACGTCATGCAACTGATGATCGACATTGGCAATAACCAGACCAATAGTATGTCCGAGCGCGGTACCGACAAATTCCGTTAACCCGCAACCAGCAATACTGGCGGCTTTTTTATCCCTGGCATTGTCGCTGGTCTGTTTATTCACT
Source organism: Rahnella sp. ATs2 (assembly GCF_051851855.1). Lineage (NCBI taxonomy): Bacteria > Pseudomonadati > Pseudomonadota > Gammaproteobacteria > Enterobacterales > Yersiniaceae > Rahnella > Rahnella sp. ATs2. The sequence continues at coordinate 240,259 of NZ_JBLYPL010000003.1, forward strand.
ACTTCAGATATAATCTGCTCAACAAGATTATCTCTCATGGTCAGTATCCTCTGGGGTTATTAACCGACAACTGTTAACCGACCTTTATTAGCCGACGGCTTTTGGAAGAATTTTTTCAACTTCAATATGCGGGCGAGGAATAACATGTACAGATACCAGCTCGCCAACTTTGAGCGCCGCAGCAGAACCGGCATCCGTCGCCGCTTTCACTGCACCAACGTCGCCGCGCACCATGACAGTAACCAGCCCTGAGCCGATTTTTTCATAACCAACCAGAGTGACATTGGCGGATTTAACCATGGTATCTGCGGCTTCAATTGCAGAAACCAGACCTTTTGTTTCAACCATACCTAACGCTTCTTGTTGCATAACGACCTCTGATATTGAGTTGGGAAATTAATTAATGCAGGGTTATTAACGTCGGCCAAAAATCCGCGCACTTATACCCTGCAGGTAAACTATTCACGCACAATGATAATAAGGACTGCACGACAAAATGTTTTGCCCGCCAGCCGGACTTTCTTGTTATTTCATCCGGCAACGGGACAATAAAATCTCTTTGTTTTCTTTTTAATTAATTCACCGTCTGCTCGGCGCAAATCGCTACCGCATCCAGCGCTATCATTTTTTCTTCATTAGTCGGGATCACGACTACGCGCGGGGAACCAGGCAATGAGATAACGCCCGTGCGACCGCCGCAGGTGTGCTGATTTTTCTGCACGTCCAGTTTCAGCCCCAGCACACCAAGGCGCGCAAGCGTCAGTTCGCGGACCAGCGCTGAATTTTCGCCAATGCCACCCGTAAAAATCAGCGCATCGAGTCGTTTCAGTGAGGTCAGATGCGCCCCCAGATGGCGCGCCAGCCGGTGAACCATCACATCTATTGCCAGCGTTGCCCGGGCATCACCCTGCCCGCGCGCTTCCAGTAAGGTGCGGCAATCACTGGATAACCCGGATAATCCCAGTAATCCTGACTGGTTATTCACCATTTTGTACAACGCATCGATACTCTGACCGGTACAGGTCGCAATATGCGCCGCAGCACCAAAATCCAGATCGCCACAGCGTGTCCCCATCACCAGCCCTTCCAGCGGCGTCATGCCCATTGAGGTATCCACGCTGCGCCCGTTTTGCACAGCACATACCGAAGAACCGTTACCAAGATGGGCAATCAGAATGCCATGATCGGCCGGGTCGAGATCCAGCATTGTCAGCGCTTCGCCCGCAATATAACGATGCGAGGTGCCATGAAATCCGTAACGGCGGACCTGATAGCGTTGCTGATATTCCAGCGGAATGGCGTAGGTGTAGGCCGCCGCAGGCAGTGTCTGATGAAACGCGGTATCAAACACCGCGACCTGTGGCACCTGAGGCAGCAGTGCGATGGCCGCTTCGATGCCGGTCAGATTCGCCGGGTTATGCAGAGGCGCCAGCGCCGACAGCGCACGAATTTTTTCGATGACCTCCGGCGTGAGGCGAACCGATTGTTTGAATTCATTACCGCCATGGGCGACACGATGTCCGATAGCCTTTACCGCAGGCAACCACTGGCGTTCTGCCAGTTCCCTGAACAACACTTTCAGCGCGCAAACGTGGCTGGCTTCGCTCAGCGCCACCGTGGTCTTCTGTCCGTGACTGTTTTTCAGCGTCATGCTGGCGTTATCCAGCCCCAGTCTTTCAGCCAGACCCGACAACACCGGCGCGCCTGAATCAGACGGGATCAGCGAAAATTTCAGCGAGGATGACCCGCAGTTAATAACTAAAACCAGTGAACCGAAGGACATGTTGACCCCTGTTAATCATTTCCTGTTGTGAGTACGAAGCGGGCGACACTGAAGCGTGTGAGCGTGTTGCGCGCGACAGTCAGATCTTGTTCAACCGTGCCGCCGCTGATGCCAATCCCGCCAAGTAAAATCCCCTTCGACCAGCACGGTAGTCCGCCACCAATGCAGCAAATGCCGTTTTGATGTTGCAGGCTGTAAAGCGCTGCGCCCGGTTGGATCAACGCAGCAAGTTCGTGAGTGGGCATTTTGAGCGCCACGGCGGTGCGGGCTTTTTCCGGCGCAAGCTGGTGGCTGATCAGCAATGCATTCTCCATGCTGAAGAAATAGCGCTGATGGCCGCTGGCATCCGCCAGGCTGAACACCATCGGCACGCCAATACTCAGCGCTTCTTCAGCGGCAAACCGCGCCAGCAAGGCGCCGTCATCCAGGCTAAACGTGCACTGCGAACCCGTTCCCTGGAGGGTAATCGCCGCGCTGATCCAGCCATCGAGTTGTTCAGACATAGCGTTTCCTTAAGACAGATCTTGCGGATCGACGATGCCAACCACGGCTGCATCAATCACAGAATGCTCTTTGCTGTTGCTCATGCGCGCCGAACTGCCGGTGGAGATAATGACGATTTCGCCATTGCCTGCCCCGACGAAATCCACCGCCACCTGGGCGCTGCCGGTGGGCTGATAATGCTCATCCAGCCGCGCAACCATCAGTAATTTGGCCCCGTTTAACGAGACGTGTTTGGTGGTCGAGACCAGCGCGCCGGTCACTTTTGCCAGATACATAATTCCTCCGGTTCACCGGATCACGGTGATGTTCTGTCGGCGAATTTCATCTTGCGCAGCGGGCGTAATCAGCGTGTTACGGCCAATGTGCAGCAAGCCGCTGGTGTGATGAAGACGGATATCATTGAGTGTGATCAGTCGCTTTTGGCAGGCAGTGTCTTCAAGGCCTTTTATCGCAATGCCGTATTGCCTGAGCGAATCAACATAATCATTCAGCCGGGTCTGCAGCGGCGGCGTAAACGCACTGTCACTGAGATGCAGCAGTTCGGAATTGAGTGTGACAATCACCGGCGTATTTAAGCTGAGCGCGTGAAAAACCTGCGTAGTCGCGAGGTTATCGCGTAACCCCAGCGCAATTTTGCTCAGGCTGTTGGTGGAAAGCGCCGGCAAATACAGGCTGTCGTCGGTCAGCGTTGAAAACTCATCGGCACCGCTAACCGATTGAATTTCAGAGAGTAACGCAGATTTCAGGCCGGATTGTCCGGCGCTGTGTGAAAACATCACCCGGAGATCATAACCGGCAGATTCAAGCGCCCGCAGGCTTTTCAGAGTCTGTGGCAAGGTATTCAGATCGCTGCCGGTGATCACCACGCGCACGGTTTTGCGTCCGGCATTGCATGCCGCACGTTTGCGCACCAGCAGCTCGGCAATCGACTTATCAATCAGCCGTGACAAACGCTGAAGCTCCGGCGTATTCATGGGTGCGTCACCTTGCCGGTCCGAAACAGCAGGTCGCCGTTGCGCAGCCCCAGGCCGTTGGCTTCTTCCACATCGATATGCAATTCCAGCACTGCATCCGCACTGACCCGCACCAGCACATGGCTCAGAATGCCCGCCCGCTGGCCCTGTGCCTGCAAATCGATTTCCATGCCATCGCGCAAACCGTGGCGTTCTGCTTCCTGCGGGGAGATATGTATATGTCTCCAGGCCACAATGGTCCCGTGCGGTTTGCTGACTTGTCCTTTCGGCCCGACCAGCTCGATACCTGGCGAATTTTCCAGATCACCTGACATTCTCACCGGCGCTTTGACGCCCAGCGCAAAACTGTCGGCCACTGAAATTTCAATCTGCGTGACGCTGCGCAGCGGCCCGAGTACCCGCACATTGGCAATATCACCCTTGGGCGTACGCAAGGTAACGGTCTCTTCCGCAGCAAACTGACCGGGTTGTTTAACCGCTTTCAGGCGCGTCAGCGTCGAGCCATATCCGAACAACACATCCATATCTTCACGGCACAAATGCACGTGGCGGTTAGAAATACCGACTGGCACAGCAAACTTCGGTGCGCGGTATTCGCCGGTTTCAGCGATGCAGGAAAGCAGCAGGTCAATACTCTGCGCACAAGGTGTATAGGGATTGGAAGCGGTGCAACTATCGGCCAGCACGGCCTGTGTCAGCAAGGGGCGCATCGTTTCATATGCGGCCAGATCCGTACCGAGTTCTTTTAAGCTGCAGGGGATACCAAATTGCCGGTTTAGCTGTCGGAGGCACTCCACCAGTTGTGAAATCATGTCTTGTGGATCAGCAGTTGCGATACCCATAATTTTGGCGCACAGACAGTAACGGCGGGTCGTTTCAGGCGAGGCATGCGCGGCGTTAAATTCGGTGACTAAAGGCAACAACATGGCATTAATTTTACCATGAGGAATATGCAACATCCCGCCGATGGCGTGTGCCATGCCATGCACCAGCCCAAGGCCGGCCGAGTTAAACGCCATGCCCGCCATACAGGAAGCGTTATGCATATGAGTCCGCGCCGCGACGTCTTTATCATCCTCATAAATCTGCGGCAAATGCTGCCACGTCAGGGCGATGGCTTTTTCGGCCAGCGCATCACTGAAATCATTAGCGCCGGCTGAAACCAGTGCTTCGATGGCATGAGTCAGCACGTCCATTCCGGTATCAACTGCGATATGTCGCGGTACACTCAGCACCAGTTGCGGATCAAGAATGGCGGTATCCGGCACCAGTGCCTGCGAAACCAGCGGGTATTTGCGGCCATTCTGCGGGTCAGAAATAATCGCATAGGACGTCACTTCCGAACCGGAACCGCTGGTCGTCGGAATGGCGATCAGTTCGATGTCATATTGCTGAGAATCGGTCTGCTGATAGTAGTCTTCCAGCGTCACTTTGATGCCTTTGGCAGCATCCAGCGAAGACCCGCCGCCCAGTGCAATAATCACCTGTGGCCGGAAGGCTTTAAACTGTGCTGCGCCTTCCTGCAAAATTTCCGTGCACGGATCTGGCCTGACCTTGCCATACACCGATATCGTGGCCTGCGGCATCTGTTCCGTCAGATACGCGACCTTACCTGACGTCACCATAAATTCATCGGTGACAATCGCCACTTTCATATTAATCAGGCTGTTTAATGCCATGAGGGCGCCGTCGCCAAAGTACACGCGCGGGCTGGAGAAAAAATAACTCGCCATTATTTCAACACCTTTACTCAGGATGCCGGCTTACGGAAGGCGGCCGAAAAAAGATGCATTTAACCTAACATTCTGCTTCTGAAAGGCTGTTGCTCAGGGTTGTGCAGGTGGAGGACTTTTTTGCCCTGTTGTTTTTGCAACGGGCAAAAAAATGCAGGACGCAAGAAGATGACAGAGAAAAAAACACAAAACCTTTTGCATCAAATTGACACAATTTGTTATGTTATCACATATCACAAAACGCCTGAGTGGACGGGTTCAGGGATGACGCTAGACAAAACACAAAACAATGAGCCGGTTCTGGTGGTTGAAGGACTGACACTGCGGCTCGCCGGTGAAAACCGTATTTCCGGTTTGACCTTCAGCATCAACGCAGGCGAGCGCGTTTGTCTGCTCGGCGCTTCCGGCTCAGGCAAATCTCTGACCGCCAGGGCGATCACTGGCACAGCGCCCGCAGGCGCGGATCTCAGTGGTAGTATCCGGGTGAATGGCGCAGAAGTTTGCGGCAAACCGCCGGTATCACGTTGCGCGTATAGCCGTGTCGCCACGGTTTTTCAGGATTCTTCCGCTGCACTCAACCCGCTGATGACACTTGGAAAACAGCTGCGCCTCGCCCTGCCCGCTGCGAGCGCGGATGAGATTCACGCCATGCTGGACGCCGTGGGGTTGGGCGATATTGCGCGACTCTCTTCACGTTATCCGGCTGAACTTTCCGGTGGTCAGCGCCAGCGTTTGTGCCTTGCGCTGGCGATGCAATCTCGCGCAGCGTTGCTGGTGGCGGACGAGCCGACGACCGCGCTGGATGTGTTAACCCAGCATCAGGTTTTGCAGGCCATGCGTACAGCCTGTTTTGCCCGCCCTTCACGTGCGCTGCTGTTTATCACCCACGATATCGCCGTCGCCGCGCAATTATGCGAGCGCGCACTGGTGATGGAAAACGGTGTTCTGGTGGAATCTGCCGTGATGTCGCAGTTGCTCAGCCGCCCGCAACATCCGTATTCCAGACAACTGGTTCACGCCGCCAGACAGGCCGCCATGCTGCATCAGAATGCTGCGTCACTTTGCGGGGTTGCAGTCTGATGGAAATCCCACTGCATCTGGTCACCGAACCCTTTTTGCATCTGCATAACGTCAGCCGTCATCATGCGCTACCACGTGCCTTCTGGCGCAGACAGCACAAGACGCTGTTTGAGCATTTGTCGCTACGCGTAAGCCGCCACGAAACTCTCGGACTGGTGGGTGCCTCCGGCTGCGGTAAGTCTTCCCTGCTGAAAATTCTTCTGGCGCTCGAAGCACCCGACAGCGGAAAAGTGTATTGCGCGGGTACAGAAATCCGCCCGGGCTCAGCACGTTCTTTGCGGGAATACCGGCGGTGCGTGCAGTATATTCCGCAGGATCCTGCAGGCTCATTGCCACCTGCGCAGACGATCGGTCAGATTATTGCCGAACCGCTGAAACGTCTGGGTTTTGAAGGCGATATTCGTTTGCGGGTCAGCGATGTGATGGCGCAGGTGAGTCTCAGCGACACTCTCAACTCCCGGACGGCAGGCGAGCTTTCCGGCGGACAGGCGCAGCGTGTGGCGATTGCCCGTGCGCTGGCGATCCGCCCGCAATTTCTGGTGGCTGATGAGCCGGTCAGCGGGCTGGATCTGCCGCTGCGTGCGCAGGTCAAACAGCTGCTGCAACAGGTGACGCAGCAAAATGGCATGGGCCTGCTGATGGTGACACATGATATTTCGATGGTCGCCGGTTTATGCGACCGTCTGCTGGTGATGCACGGCGGTGAGATTGTAGAAGACCGCGCCACGCAGGACGTTTTGCGTTCGCCGGACCATACTCATACGCGGCAGTTACTCAACGCCATACCTCATTTACCTTTGATCGTTAACGGATAACCGGATGCTGACCCGTTTTATTGCGCGCCCTTCTGCGCCCAAACCGCCGCTGCTGCTTGCCAGCAGTCTGGTGTTTAATATTGGCTTTTATGCTGTCGTGCCATTTCTGGCGATTTTTCTTCGAGATGATTTACTGCTTTCCGGCTGGGCGATCGGGCTGGTGCTGGGTCTGCGGACGTTCTCACAACAAGGGATGTTTTTAGTCGGCGGCGCGTTATCAGATCGCTACGGCGCACGTCTCATTATTCTGCTCGGTTGCGTGGTGCGCATCGCCGGTTTCTTGCTGCTCGGACTTTCCGACACGCTGGCACCCGTGATCCTCGGTGCCTGCCTGACCGGTGTCGGTGGTGCGCTGTTTTCCCCTTCCATTGAAGCCCTGCTGGCGCAGGCCGGAACCCACAGCGAAAAAGCCGGAAAACGCAGCCGCGCCGAATGGTTTGCTCTGTCAGCAGTATGTGCCGAACTGGGTGCAGTGCTTGGGCCGCTGCTCGGTTCCCTGCTTTCCGGATACGGTTTTCAGCCGGTAGCGCTGGCCGGTTCCGGACTGTTTCTGATTGCGCTGCTGGTGCTGTTTTTCACCCTGCCCGCCACGCCAAAACGCGCCACAGAACTGAAAATTGTGCCGTGGTGGGAGACGTTCCGTCAGCCGCGTTTTGTGGCTTTTATCATCGCCTATAGCGCGTACCTGTTCAGCTACAACCAGCTCTATCTTGCACTGCCGGTTGAACTGCGCCGTTCTGGCGGCAGTGAGCAAGATCTCGGGCCACTGTTCGTCCTGGCTTCGGTTCTGGTGATCGTACTGCAAATGCCGCTGGCGCGTTTTGCCCGCCGGATGGGTGCCGCACGGATTTTACCTGCGGGCTTCGGATTGCTCTCTGCCGCGTTTGTCGCTGTCGCGCTGTTCGCCTGGACGATCCCGCCACAAGGCTGGCTGCGGCTGCTGCCATCTGTATTGCTGATCACCCTGCTGACTGTCGGCCAGATGTTGATTGTGCCGGTCGGGATGGATCTCATTCCTCGCTTTGCCGGGCAACATAATCTCGGCGCACATTATGGTGCGCTCTCGTCGATGGGCGGCATTGCGGTGCTGACGGGCAATTTCCTGCTCGGCGGCCTGCTTGATAACGCGCTAATTCCATCACCCGCTGCGGTCATTCCGTGGCTGGCGCTGGCGGCGGTTCCCTTTTTAAGTGCGCTGGCGATGTGGCGAATCTGCCGCCGCCTGCCTCCTCCCGCAATCTGACAAGGATTTTTTGATGTCTCTGTTACGTGTAAGCCCGCTGGCCGGGCTGCTTTCTGCTGCGCTATTACTGACCGGTTGCTTCAATGAAGCCGATAAAACTCCCCAACAAAGTGTCGATCAGCGCCTGCGGCTGGCGATGTTACAACCGCCACGTTCCGGCCTGACGCCGCTCAGCGACGATGCGTTTAAACTCTCGCGCTGGAGCACAGCAGAAACGCTGGTGGTGCTGGATAAAATGGGCGAAGCGCAACCGGCGCTGGCGACAAAATGGCAACAAACCGGCGATAACCGCTGGCGGTTTGAGTTACGCCCGGAGGTAGAATTCCATGATGGCAGCGCGCTTGATGCCGCCACGGTGGTAAATGCGCTGACCGTCGCCGCACAAGCTGCGCCAAAACCACGCATTCTGGATGGCGTGCAACTGACCGCTGAAGCGGACGGTCAGCTGGCCGTTGTCGTCACCACCGCGCAACCCGATCCGTTGTTGCCACAGCGACTTTCCAGCCCGCAGCTGGCCATCCTTTCAAAAAAAGCCTACAGCGCGGATGGCACGGTTAACCCGCGTCATACCGGTTCCGGCCCCTTTGAACTGGTGCAGGTCAACGGCACCAGCAGCGCCAGACTCGAGCGCTTCGCCGGTTATTGGGGGGAACAGGCTAAAGCCAGCGGCATCGACGTCAGTTTTGTGCCGGATGGTACCGCGCGGGGAGCAGCGTTACGTACCGGTTCAGCGGATATTGTGGAAGCTATTCCGGTTTCACAGGCACCGTTGCTCGACCAGCGTTTAATCCACGAAGTGCCCATGCCGCGCACCAACACGCTGTATCTCAACACGAAATCCGGCGTGATGCAGGATGCGGCATTGCGTGCCGCCGTGCGCCACGCGATTAACCGTCAGCAACTGGTGGATAACGTCTACGAAAAACGTGCCGACGTGGCGCAGGGTTTGCTCGGCCCGGCGCTGCCGTGGGCGGCAGAATTGCGCCAGCCGGTGAGCGATCCTGTTACTGCTGCTAAACCTGCCGGTGAAACCATCACATTAGCGACATTCAGTGACCGCGCCGAACTGCCGGAAGTGGCGGTGTATCTGGCGCAGCAGCTGACGGCGGCCGGTTTTACCGTCAATCAGGTGGTTCGCGAGTATTCACAAATCGAATCTGATGCGCTGGCAGGTAAGTTCGATGCGTTTATTTTATCGCGTGCGACAGTACTTGATTCCGGCGATCCGGTGGCCTACATGTACAGCGATTTCGCCTGCAAAGGTTCGTTTAACATCGCGCAACTTTGTCGCCCTGAAATCGACCAGGCGTTGCAAAAAGCCGCTGCCATTCCGGCAGGCAATGCGCGCCGTGAGGCCATTATGCGGGCTGAAAACCTGATCCTCTCAACTGATGCCGCCATTCCGATACTGCATGAACGAGTGATTCAGGGCGAAGCGGCTGATATTCGTGACGCCGTGCGCGACCCGCGTGAACGCACGCTAATCAACGCTGCTACACAGCGTGTGAGTCAGGCTGGCTGATGAGTGAATCTCTGTATTGCCGCACCTGCGCGGGTGTCAGCCGTCTGCGCATGAGCCAGTCCGCCGGAGCACTGATGCCACTGATTTCACGCCTGCTGACCCTGGCGGCGATAGTGGTGCTGACCGGTCTGCTGCCGTGGCTGTCCGGCGGTGATCCGGCGCTGTCATTACTGCGCGCGCGTTCCGGCGAGCAGGAAGCCACGGCAGAAACTCTGTCGGCAATCCGCCAGTCGGTCGGGCTGGATAACGGCCCCTGGTTCGCGCTGACGCACTGGTTGAGCGGTTTGTTGCTGCACGGCGACGCCGGTGTGTCCTGGGTTTCGGGATTGCCGGTTCTGCCCGGTATGTTGCAGGCAACCGGCGTTTCAATAACGCTGATGGCATCCTCCGCGGGCGTGGCCTTTACTCTCGCGCTGTTGTTGTGCGCCGGCACAATGTTGCGCGGATTACAGGGCAGAATGCCCCGCCCGGCGGGTTTTACCGCCGCGCTTTTCACCGCCCTGCCGGAGTTTTTACTGGCGTCAGTTTTGCTGATCATCGGTGCGGTCTGGCTTTCTCTTTTTCCGCCTTATGGCTGGCAAGGCTGGCATTACGCAGTGCTGCCTTCGCTGGCGCTGGGTATTCCGGCGGGCGGGTATCTCGGACGAATTTACTCTGATGCGCTCTGCGAAACCTTTAAAGAAAACTGGCTGACGACCTGGAGCGTGCTGGGTATTAAACGCCGTCACACCGCGCTGGCCGTTGTCTGCCGGACGCTGCCCGGGGTAATGCCACTGACCGGGCTGGTGCTGGTTTCCCTGACCGGCGGCGCAGTGGCGGTTGAAAAGGTGTTCGCCATTCCGGGTCTGGGGCGCGCCACGCTGGGCGCGGCGGCTGCGGGGGATTTACCGGCCTTACAGACCGGAATTCTGATCCTGCTGTTACTGGCGTCTTTTTTTGGCATGTTAACCGGCGGCGTGAGGATCTTACTCCTGGGGCGCGCCGTCAGGCTGAACGCGGTGCCGGTTCCGGCATCTTCTGACCACACGCAAAAATCGCGGCCGTGGATCCCGCTGTTCTGCCTGTTGATTCTTGTTGTAATGGTCTGCGCCGGTTTGCCACGCGACCCGCTGGCATCGGACTATTTACGGTTACAGCCGCCGTCTTTCGCCCTGCCTTTTGGCGCGGACGCTATGGGGCGCGACCTTCTCGCCCGTGTGGCGCACGGCACACTCAATACCTGTTTTCAGGCGCTGATTGTTTCGCTGATTTGTCTGGTCGCCGGGGCGATTGCCGGTGCGTTTCCCCGCGCAATGACCGGCCCTGTTGAAGTCGCCAATGCGCTACCGCCGGTGATCGCCGGATTAGTGGTCGCTGCCCTTAACGGCCCGACGGCAGGAGGCGCCATCATTGCCGTCACCGCCGTCAGCTGGGCGCCGCTGGCAGCTCACACCGCCGCGCGGGTGGCGGAAATCCGCGCGCGTCCTTATATGCAGATGCTGCCCCTTTCCGGCGTCGGGGCTATTCGTCGTCATGTGTTTTATGTGTTTCCCGCCCTTGCCGGTCCGCTTCTGCGCCACGCATTACTGCGTTTACCCGGCATCGCGCTGGCGCTGGCGTCTCTGGGTTTTCTCGGGCTTGGCGCACCGCCGCCGGTGCCTGAATGGGGACGCGTGCTGGCCGAAGGCATGCCTTATATCGAGCGTGCGGGCTGGACGGTTTTCGCCCCGGCAGGCGCGCTGGCGTTACTGTCAGTGATGGCCGTAACCCTGAGCAATGTACGCTGGAAAAATCCGGCCCGTGCTCGCTGAACCATTATCTGAATTTATAGTTTCGCGCTAATCTGTTGGACTGATTTATGACAAGAAGACAGAACAGGAAGACAGAAAATGGACTCGCGTAAACCGCTGGACGGATTTGCCAGCAGCGTGATGGTTGGGCTTTGTATTATCTGGGGTGTGCAGCAGGTGGCGATCAAAAGCGCCGCAGCGGATATCACGCCGTTGTTGCAGGTGGCGCTGCGCTCGGGCATGGCGGGGCTGGCGGTGATGGTCCTGATGCTCATCCGCCAGCGAAAAATTCCGTTCAGCGCACAGACGCTGCGCCCCGGATTGCTGGTCGGTTTGCTGTTCTCCGTTGAATTTATGTTTGTCGCTGAAGGGCTGCGGTTCACGACTGCCGCTCACATGGCGGTTTTCCTGTATACCGCACCGATTTTCGCTGCGCTCGGTCTGCATTTTCTGGTGCCGGAAGAACGCCTGAGCCGCCTACAATGGTCCGGCGTCGGCATCACCTTTCTCGGCGTAGTTGTCGCTTTCCTGTTTGGCGGCAATAATTCTACGGCACCGCAGGCCAGCAATATGCTGCTCGGCGATTTCTTCGGCCTGCTGGCCGGTGCCTTTTGGGGCATGACCACTATCGTGGTGCGTCGCAGCGCGTTATCTTCCGGCAGCGCCACCATGACGCTGTTTTATCAGCTGGCTGGTGCGTTCGTTTTGCTCGGTGCCACGGCGTTACTGACCGGTCAGACGCAGTTTCGCCTGACGCCGGTTTCTGTCAGCAGCATGGTATTTCAGACCTTGATCGTGACGTTCGGCAGTTATCTGGCGTGGTTCAGCCTGATGCGCCGTTATCAGGCTTCGCGTCTGGGGATCCTCTCGTTTATGACGCCGGTTTTCGGCATTATTGCGGGCGTGGTTTTTCTGCATGAACCGCTGAAAATCAACTTTATAGCCGGTGCGCTGCTTATCATGCTGGGGATCCTGACCGTGAGCGCCGAAGGAATGTTGCGCCAGTGGATAGCAAAAAGGCGTTTGGGGAAATTGCGTTAATGCCTGATTACAGTGAAAATTAATCCTGATCATTAAGCACGCGACACGAAGCAGCTAATCTGCTGCCTGTCCCCGCGATTACAAGAAAAATGGAGTTTATCATCGCCCGATCACAAGACATTTCAGCGATCAAGATCGTCAAAACATCAGCGACCCTGATGGGGCTGGCGCTGTTACTGGCCAGTTGCTCTTCGCAGCCGCCGAAATCACTGGTCACGCCGCTGCCACCGGTGTCCAAACAGCCACTGCCGGGTAAATCTGCGCAGTCGCATGAACCGGTGCGCGGTGTATGGCTGGCGACGGTTTCCCGTCTCGACTGGCCGCCGGTATCCTCGGTGACAGAAAGCAGTCCGGCTGCGCGCATCAGCCAGCAGAAAAAGGCTCTGACTGACAAACTCGACAAGCTGCAAAGTCTCGGAATAAACACCGTATTCTTCCAGGTGAAACCGGATGGCACGTCGCTGTGGGCCTCTAAAATCCTGCCGTGGTCGGATACGCTGACCGGCAAAATCGGCCAGGATCCGGGCTATGATCCGTTGCAGTTTATGCTCGATGAAGCGCATAAGCGCGGAATGAAGGTCCACGCCTGGTTTAACCCTTACCGCGTGTCGGTCAACACCAAACCTTCTACCGTGGCTGAGCTGAACAACACGCTGCCACTGCATCCTGCCAGCGTATTTGTCCTGCACCGCGACTGGATCCGCACCGCCAGCGACCGCTTTGTGCTCGACCCCGGTATTCCCGAAGCGCGCGACTGGATAACCAGCATCGTGGCCGAAGTGGTGTCGCGTTATCCGGTGGATGGCGTGCAGTTTGATGACTATTTCTATACTGAAGCGCCGGGTTCGACGCTTGACGATAATCTGACGTTCCGGCGCTACGGACACGGATTTGCCTCGAAAGCCGACTGGCGACGCCATAATACCCAGCTGCTAATTGAGCAGGTTTCACGCACCATTAAACAGCTGAAACCCGGCGTGGAATTTGGCGTCAGTCCGGCAGGCGTTTGGCGGAATGTATCGCACGATCCGGCAGGTTCCCGCACTTCAGGCGCGGCGGCCTATGATGAGGCGTATGCCGATACCCGTCTCTGGGTGCAGCAGGGTTTGCTTGATTACATCGCGCCGCAACTTTACTGGCCTTTTGCCCGCAAAGCCGCCCGTTATGATGTGCTGGCGCAGTGGTGGGCGGAAGTGGTGAAACCCACCCATACGCGCCTCTACATTGGTGTCGCGCTGTATAAAGTGGGTGAACCTTCGAAGAGTGAACCCGACTGGATGATTAGCGGCGGCGTGCCTGAGCTGAAAAAACAGCTCGATATGAATGAATCCAACCCGCAAATTCAGGGCACGATTCTGTTCAGGGAAAACTACCTCAACCAGCCGCAGACGCAGGAAGCCGTCAGCTACCTGAAACGCAGATGGGGCAACGCAGGCTGAGGCAACAGGAACGCGACCGGTCAGGCGGTCGCGTTTTGAAAATCTTCTTTTTTAAGGCGCATCGGTGTAATCGGCATACCGTAAAAATCGGTGGTCGGGCCGGTGATTACACCGCCCAGATCACTGATGATTTTCACCGTGGAATCCCGCGCATCCAGCAGCACTTTATCCGTTTGCTCCAGCATCTCCTGCAATGAAACACGCGCCAGTTGTTTACCGATCCCCATTCCGCGATAGCACGGATTCACCGCAAACCGTCCCCAGTGCCAGTGATTATTTTCATACCAGCAGGAAACGGTGCCCAGAACATATTCCCCCGAGCGGACTATCCAGCACTGACTTTTCAACTGCGGCGGTAATGAAATCAATTCCGCCGGAATATTCTGCTCCTGCGCAAAGGTCTCAGTTAATAGTTTTGTCACTTCCGGCAGGTAATTACTGCGCATAATTTCAATTTGTATTCTTTGCGGATGACGTGCAGCGTTACGCCGGAAGGTGTTAATTCTCAGCGCACGTAACCCGTTTATTATTTCCTGCGCATCCTGTAACGCCATTGCATTATCGATAAATGATAATTCATTATCCGCCGCATCATCCGCCGTCGCTAAACTCCGCGCACCCGCCGCCGTCAGCTGAAAACTTTTCTGCCGTTTGTCTTTGACACCCGCCACCGGTTCAACATAATTTTTCCCGGCCAGCACGTTCAGCGTCCGGCTCAGGGACGCCTTGTCCATACTCAGCTGCAGACATAATTCGGCAAAAGACGTCACGCCATTCTTCGACAGATAGGTCAGCAGATGCGCCTGTGTCAGGGATAAACCCGAGCGAAAACAGTTCTTATCCAGCAGCCCGAGCTCCCTGACAAGATAGCGGAGCTCGGTACGGATCGTGTGAATGGCCGACATGATTAACCCTGATTGTTGATAGTATCAATGAAATTAAAGGATCTCCATTATTCTGTCAAGACGCTAGTTTGAAAGCCGCTTTATATTGGCGTTCCAGACTACTTTTATAGCGAAGAGAGATAACCTTAAAAATTTACGCGGTAAGCTTTTAACCTTAGAATGAAGTTATCTGCTTCTTTATTAAAAATAATTAGCATTCTGAATGCATAAGCCTGACTGACTGCTGAGGAACACTGCTTTATGCGACAAACACCTCTGAATTATCCGACTCACGAACATTCTGAAGCTTGTCTGTGCCACAGCCCCGCCTTTGTACGAATCAACACAGTCCTGAGCCGGGAAGCCGCAAAAGCACCGCCCATCACCGCTGCAACAGTTTCCGCGGCTCTACCGGGCGAAAAATCCCTCCGTGAGGCCACAACGGCGACATCTGCGCACCTGAAAGCGTTCATAAATGTGCGAATTTTCGATGGTGTTTCTGACGAGCTGCGCGAAGGTTTGCAGGTCATTATTGAAGGCAATGTGATTAAGGCCATCGAAACGGCGGGCACACCATTACCTCAGAATGCCACGATAATTGATGGTGCAGGCGGTGTTCTGATGCCGGGGCTGATTGATGCCCACTGGCATGCGATCATGGCGCGTCCGTCAATGATGACCGCTATGACGGCTGATTTTAACTATATTCAGGCGCTGGCGATTGCTGAGGCGCAGGCGACGGTATTGCGTGGTTTTACCACTGTACGCGATATGGGCGGCCCGGTCTTTGGCCTGAAACGGGCGATTGACGAACAGATAACGCCGGGGCCACGTATCTATCCATCGGGTGCATTTATTTCGCAAACCGGCGGACATGGCGATTTCCGGCTGCTGCATGAAGTACCGCGCGCACCTGGCGACAACCTGAGTTATATCGAACGGATCGGGATCACGGCGATCGCTGATGGAGCTGATCAGGTTCTGTTGCGTGCCCGGGAGCAACTGATGCGCGGCGCATCGCAGGTTAAGTTCATGGCGGGCGGTGGCGTCGCCTCAATGTATGACGGCATCGATGTCACCGAAGGTTCCGTACCAGAAATCCAGGCGGCGGTGACCGCAGCGGAAAACTGGGGAACATATGTGACCGTGCACGCCTACACGGCGCGGGCGGTGTCGATGGCAATCAAAGGTGGCGTGAAGTGCATTGAACACGGCCAGTTGGTGGATGAAGACACGGTGCAGTTGATGGCGCAACAGCATATATGGTGGTGTCTGCAGCCTTTCCTCGATGATGAAGATGCGGTGCCGATGGCGACGCCTGCATCGCGCGCCAAACAGCTTGTAATGTCTGCGGGGACTGATACGGCTTACCAGCTTGCCAAAAAATACAACATCAAAACCGCCTGGGGCACGGACACTCTTTTTGACGCTCATCTCGCCACCCGTCAGGGCGCGCAGTTAGCCAAACTGGTGCGCTGGTACACCCCGGTGGAGATCCTGAAAATGGCCACCAGCGTGAACGCCGAGCTATGCGCCCTCTCCGGCCCCCGCAATCCGTACCCCGGTAAGTTGGGCGTTATTGAAGCGGGTGCGCTGGCAGACATGATCGTCGTAGACGGCGATCCGCTGACAGATATTGAGCTTATCGCCCGGCCGGAAGAAGCGTTCCGCGTTATTGTGAAAGACGGAAATGTTATGAAAAATACGCTGTAACAGACGGGGAAATACTGCCAGTCCCCATCCTACAGCATCACTTTCGCCGCCATTTCACGGCTGTAGTCACGGCTGGCGTCGACCAGCACGCGGGTGTAATCGTCCGTGATATCGCCGCGCAGCAGGGCATCGGTTTCCAGTGTTTCAAGGATTTTGCCGTATTTCATCACCGCGACGCGCTGGCAGAGATGGGCGATCACACCCAAATCGTGGGTGACCATCAGATAAGTCAGGCCTTCCTCTTTTTGAAGATCGAACAGCAAATTGAGGATTTCTGCCTGTACCGACACATCCAGCGCAGAAGTCGGTTCGTCGAGAAGTAACACGCGCGGTTTGAGGATCAGCGCCCGCGCAATTGCCACGCGCTGGCGCTGGCCGCCGGAAAGCTGATGCGGATAACGGCTGCGGAACGCACGGTTCAGGCCGACTTTCTCCAGAATGGTATTAATGCGCTGATCACGCTGGTCGATACGGTGAATTTGCAGCGGTTCTTCCAGAATGTCGCCGATAGTATGGCGCGGATGCAAGGAGCCGTAAGGATCCTGAAACACCATCTGCACCAGACGACAGCGGTCGCGTCCGATGCGGTGCTCAAGCTGCTGGCCATCGATTTTCAGCTCGCCCTTCCAGTGAGTAAACAACCCCGCCAGACATTTCAGCACCGTGGTTTTACCGGAACCGGATTCGCCCACCAGCCCGAAAATCTCGCCTTCACGCACGGCGATATTCACATCCGTCAGCACCTGCGTGGTTTTCGCGCCTTCGCCAAACGTCAGGTTCAGGTTGCGCACATCAATCATGGTTTTAGCTGTCATGTCGGTTCCTTAATCTGTCAGCCAGCTGGCCTGCCGCTGCATCACCGGCAGCGGATAACGACGGTTATCCATGTCCGGCAGCGCGTTTAACAGGCCGCGAGTGTACGGATGCTGCGCGTTATCAAGATCGGTAGCGGCGATGGATTCGACGATGCGTCCGGCGTACATCACCAGCACACGATCGCAGAAACTGCGCACCAGATTGATGTCGTGACTGATAAAGATCAGCCCCAGACCGCGCGTTTTCACCAGGTCGTCGAGCAGCGCCAGCACCTGTAAACGCACGGACACATCCAGCGCCGAGGTCGGTTCATCGGCGATCACCATTTCCGGGTCGGTGATCAGCATCATTGCAATCATGATGCGCTGTCCCTGCCCGCCGGATATCTCATGCGGGTACAGACCGTAAACGCGTTCCGGATCCCGGATGCGCACCACGTCGAGCATGTTCAGCACTTTGCGTTTAGCATCCTGATACGAACATTTGTGGTGCGACCGCCACGCTTCGGCAATCTGATCGCCCACGCACAGCACCGGATTCAGTGAGTATTTCGGGTCCTGCATAATCATCGAAATCCGTTTGCCGCGAACCTGACGCATCTGCTTCGGGCTGGCGTGCAGCAAATCGACATCGGCGAACTGCATTTTGCTGGCGGTGATCTGCGCTTTTGACGGATGCAGATGCAACAGCGCACGACCGACGGTGGATTTACCCGAGCCGGATTCGCCGACAATAGCCAGTTTTTCGCGTCCGAGCTGGAAAGACACGCCGCGTACCGCCTGCGTCACCTGACGACCATTCACAAAACTGACGTGCAAATCCTGCACATCGAGTAACGCCTGAGCGTCAGTCATTTCTGGGATCGAGAATGTCACGAAGGCCATCTCCTAAAAAGTTGAACGCCAGACTGTTAATCAGGATCGCCAGACCGGGAATAGTCGCCACCCACCAGCACTCCATCATGTACGTACGCCCGCTGGATATCATCGCGCCCCACTCCGGATCCGGTGGCTGTGCGCCGAGGCCGAGGAAGCCCAGACCGGCGGCAGTCAGAATGATACCGGCCATATTCATGGTGATACGGATGATCACCGACGGCAGGCACAGCGGCACAATGTGACGCCACAAAACTCGCAGCGGACTCGCGCCCTGCAAACGCACCGCTGAGATAAAGTCAGCCTGTCGCAGCGAGAGCGTTTCAGCACGCGCCAGACGCGCAATTGGCGGCCACGCGGTGAGCGTAATGGCAATCACTACATGTTCCAGCCCCGGCCCGAGCGCGGCGACAAACGCCAGCGCCAGCACCAGACTCGGGAAAGAGATGAAAATATCGGTGACGCGCATCAGCACCATGTCGGTTTTGCCGCCGAAATACCCGGCGGTGACACCTAACAGTAATCCGAGCGGCCCGACGGTGACCGATACCAGCAGCACGATGTACAAAGTGATGCGCGAGCCATACACCAGACGGCTGAAGATATCGCGGCCAAACTCGTCGGTGCCGAACCAGTGTGCCGCCGACGGCGGGCTGAGCGCGTTGTTTAAATCCTGCACCAGCGGATGAAACGGCGCGATCCACGGCGCGAAAATCGCCACAATCATCAGCACCAGAACTATCGCGCCGCCGATGGCCGTCAGCGGATTACAGGCCATCTGCCACAGAAAATGGCCCACGCGGCCAAACGCCCTTTTCACGCGCTGACGTTTTTCGTCGCCTGCGCTGAGCGTGACGGAATCGAGGGAAATCGTCATACTTTTGTCCTCGGGTCAAAGACCTGATAGAGCAGGTCAGAGAGCAAATTCAGCACCACGAAAATCATGCCGACCACCAGCACGCAGCCCATCACCGCGTTCATGTCACCTAACATCAGGCTGCTGGTGAGATACGAACCGAAGCCCGGCCACGAGAACACAGTTTCGATCAGCACCGCGCCTTCGAGCAGCGAGCCGTAAGCCAGCGCCACCACAGTCAGCAACTGAACCAGAATGTTGCGGAAGGCGTGATTCCACAGCACATGCCATTCACTCAGCCCTTTGACGCGGGCAGTGATAATGAATTCCTGTGAAAGCTGCGCCAGCATAAAGCTGCGGGTCATGCGGCTGATGTAGGCCAGCGAATGAAAGCCGAGCAACGACGCAGGCAGGATCAGGTGATTAAGCGCGTTGCGGAACACTTCCCAGTTTCCCGCGATCAGCGCGTCAATCAGCATAAAACCGCTGTGGCGCGTAACCTGTCCGTCGAGGCTGAAATCTACCCGTCCGGCACCGCCTACCCAACCGAGCCAGGCATAAAACACCAGTAAACCCATCATGCCGACCCAGAATATCGGCGTGGAATAACCGGCCAGACTGATGATGCGCACCACGTAATCCGCAATACTGTTGCGTTTTGCCGCCGCCAGCACACCTAACGGTATGCCGACGCCTGCGCCAAGAATGATCGCCAGCGTCGCCAGTTCCATGGTGGCCGGGAACACGCGCAGAATGTCCTGCGTCACCGGTTTGCCGGTCAGCAGCGCGTTGCCTAAATCGCCGTGCGCCAGCCCGGAAAGGTAGATGCCGAACTGCGTCCACAACGGTTTATCAAAACCGAGCTGGTGGTAAACCTGTTCATAGGTGCTGTGGTCGGCGTCCGGTCCGACAATCGCCAGCACCGGATCCACCGGCATCACGCGGCCAATAAAAAAAGTCAGCAACAGCAAGCCAAACAGTGTGACCGCCACCTGCACCAGCCGTTTGCCGATACGTCCGGCGGGGAATGACATCCGCGCCGTTTGCTTTGAAGCGGGAGCCGGGATTTGCATGGTCATAATCCTTTACCTCCGGTTGGCTGCACGTCAGCAGGTTCGTCTTTCCAGACGTCGCGCAGGAACGTGGTCGCAGAGGGATGCGGCAGATAGTTTTTGACGTCCCTGCGCACCACGATGGAATCAACCATTTGCGAGAGCGGCACCAGCGCCGGGATCAGCGCGTCATAGCGTTCCTGAATGGCGAAGTAATCCTGTTTTTGTTTCTCCGGGTCACGTTCGAGCAGCGCCTGATCAATATCCGTGTTCAGCTGTTTGTCGTAAAAACCGGTGCGCCAGCCCTGAAAGTTGGTCAGCTGCGCCGCGTCGTTGTTATCCGGGTTATAAACCAGCGCGCGCAGGCTGGAATGCGGATGCGGTTCCACGCCGCTGCCGCCGCGCCCGACCAGCATGTCGAACTTACGTTCACGCATCGCGCCGTAAATCTG
The DNA here is from genome assembly GCF_051851855.1 of Rahnella sp. ATs2. NCBI lineage: Bacteria > Pseudomonadati > Pseudomonadota > Gammaproteobacteria > Enterobacterales > Yersiniaceae > Rahnella > Rahnella sp. ATs2. The sequence goes on from NZ_JBLYPL010000003.1 coordinate 260,810, forward strand.
GTTACCGGTGCCGGTGACAATTTTGGCGCGAATGCCTGCCTGCATCAGCGTGGACTGCACAGCAATGGCGATATTGAGGAATGGCTGATCCGCCAGCACCCGCAGCGTGGTATCAAAACCGTCGGGATATCCGGCTTCTGCCAACAAAGTTTTCGCCCGCGGAATATCGAGCTGGTAACCCGGATCCGGCAACGTGGCAGGCATCCCGACCTGAATCGGCCGCTGATGCACAATGCCGTAGCCGTTCATTAGCGCCTTGCCGATGCCCTGATAATCAATCAGATAGCGCACCGCTTCGCGTACTTTCGGGTTAGCAAAATGCGGCTCTTTCATGCTCATCGCCACGTAATAAATGGTGCCTTTTTTTACCTGATCGACCTGCATCGCCGGGTCGTGACTGAGCGCGGTAACATCCGATACGGCCATGTTATTGGCAATGTCCAGATCGCCTTTTTCAATCATCAGGCGCAACGTCTGCGACTCCTGAAAATGACGGAAGACTACGCGCGAAAGCTTAGGTTCACCGCGCCAGTACTGCGGATTACGGCTCATGTTCAGCACGTCTTTCGCCTGCCAGTTATCGAGGCGAAACGGCCCGGAACCGGCTTCGTTGGTGGTCAGCCAGCGGTTACCCCAGTCGCCATTCACTTCATGCGCCTGCACAGTTTTGCTGTCCAGCGCTACCACGCTGCCGAGCGCCGCAAGTGAGTAAATCACCAGTTTCGGGTCATTGGGTTTAGGTAACTGAATTTCGACGATACCGGGAGACGGCGAACGCACCATCTCATCGACATTCTTTTTGCTGAAACCGTAGGATTTCCACACCGAGGCCTGTGCAAGATTGAGGTGCAGAATGCGGCGCATCGACCACACCACATCGTCAGCGGTCACCGGATTGCCGGAGTGGAATTTCACGCCGTCGCGCAGATGAAACGTGATGAGATTACGGGCGTCATTGACCTCCCACGAGGTCGCCAGCGCCGGGCGCACGTTGGTGAGTTGTTGCGGATCAAGCTCAATCAGCGGGTCATAAAGATTGACCACGATGCCGACAATATCATTGCCGGTCATCGCTGCCGGATCGAGCGTTAACAGGTTATTCATGTTCATGCCGATGATCAGCTGGTCGGGCGGCGTTTTTGCCTGCGCCGTCCAGCCACCGGTCATCAGCAGGAGCGCGAAAATCCACGCGCCCCACGTTTTGCCAGAGTTCATGATGTACCTTCCGGGTAGAGTCAGAGGTTTATTATTTTTTTCTGCCCGCAGGTCAGTCGCGACTGACGGTATGGGTTTCTATGTAATCAAAATTGATGTCCTCACCCAGGCCAGGGCGGTCAGAAAGATGCACAAAACCGTGCTCATCCATCGGGTCAACGATGCTGTTCAGATACGCAGCGGGTTCGTCGTATTCGAGGAAAGGATGCAGCAGACCGCGCTCGTACCAGCGGCAGTTGCGGATAGCACCGACCACCGCCAGACTCGCTGCGCCGTTGCCGTGTACTTCGCAGTCCATGCCAAAGGCTTCTGCCAGACTGGCAACTTTCATACACGGCGAGATGCCGCCGACGCCGTTAGCACCGGCACGTAAAATGTCGCAGGCACCGGCTTTGACCCAGTCCGCACGGCTGTGATGTTTACCGCCGAGACTTTCCGGCCCGATCACGTCGATGGACAGGTTTTCCGCCAGCCAGGCGTAGGACGCCATGCTCTCTTCTTCCATCGGTTCTTCGAACCAGGCAAAGTTGAGTTTTTCCAGCGCTTTACCAATGGTCAGCGCCTGACTGCGGCTGTACCAGTGATAGCCGTCAAGCATCAGTTCGATGTCCGGCCCGACGGCTTCACGCACGGCGGCGCAGGCTTTGATGTCCATTTTCGGATCCGGGGCGAATGCCACCGGCGGCATCCAGGTGTGCAGCTTGATGGCCTGATAACCGCGCGCGACCAGTTTTTCGGCAAACTGACCGAATTCATCCGGTGTCGATAATCCGCCTTTCAATTCATCGCCGCACATGGTGCTGCCGTAGGCCGGTACTTTCTCGCGGAATCCGCCCAGCAGTTTGTGTACCGGCATGTTCAGTTTGCGGCCGATCAGATCCCACAGCGCCTGCTCGACAAACGACAGCGCCCGTTCGGTCAGCTGATGTGCACTGCCGCGTTGCCAGTGCACCAGATCCTGCCAGAGACGTTCACGGTCGAACGGATTCTGACCGATCAGTACTTTTCTGAAAAAGGCGTTCACGACGTGCGGACGCACAACTTCCGGCGGCGCGAACGAATATCCGCAATCGCCTTCATCGGTGGTGATGGTTAACATCGCCATTTTTGCCTGACTTTCTTCACCCGGATGCGAATGACCCGCGCTGTCTGAAACACGACGGGTCGGATAAGTAAAAACAGAGACTTCAACAGAACTTATTTTCACAGCGATACCTGCCATTACTGAGTGAGTTAACGCCCTTCAGGGCGCGCCGCAATTGCGTGTTCATTCAGCAATGTGAGCGCACTCACACTTCCTTAAAACCGCAATCCAACAATAATAAAATAGCGTTTCAATATTGAACTTAGACAGTTTCCTGAAGCATTTCCACGGCTAAAAGCCGAAAATTTCCGTGTTTGTTTGGGCATCTGCACGGACGAATGTGAGCATTTTCACGAAAGTAGGGGGAAGTGTGATCTGTACAGGAAATAGACGGAGTGAGTGTGGGGAGATATTCAGTCTATGTTTGTGATGAAAAAAGTTGTGATCAGAAAAGTGGGCACAGGAAAGCCATTCCGTTAGGCTACCGGTACTGGAAAGTATTTGGTGATCAGCCGGAGTAGAAAATGTTGCGTGTTATTGATACGGAAACCTGCGGATTGCAGGGTGGCGTGGTGGAAGTGGCCTCCGTCGATATCGAGAACGGGAAAATTGTTAACCCGATGAGTGATCTGGTGCGCCCGGACCGTCCGATCAGCCATCAGGCGATGGCCATCCACAAAATCACCGAAGCGATGGTGGCCGACAAACCGTGGATTGAGGAGATCATCCCGCGCTACCACGGCAGTCAGTATTATGTTGCTCACAATGCCAGTTTTGATCAGCGCATGCTGCCTGATATGTCGGGCGAATGGATTTGTACCGTGAAACTGGCGCGGCGTTTATGGCCGGGGATTAAGTACAGCAATATGGCACTCTACAAATCTCTCAAGCTGCAAGTTGCCACGCCTGCGGACTTGCATCATCACCGTGCGCTGTTTGACTGCTATATTACTGCCGCGCTGCTGATCCGCATCATGGATGAATCCGGCTGGACGCCCGAAGAAATGGTGACCATTACCGGACGCCCGGCCCTGGTCAGCACCATGATGTTCGGAAAATATCGCGGCCGGAAAATTGCAGAAATCGCCGAGGATGATCCGGGGTATTTGCGCTGGATGCTTAAAAACATCAAAGAATTAACGCCCGATTTGCGGATGACGCTCAGACATTATCTCGACGCAGAGTAAGGGACTGAATGTGAGTCACATCCGGGATTTTATTCCTGCACACACTCAGCACCAGTTGTCGCAACCAGCGATGCGCCGGATCGACTTCTGAACGCGGATGCCACATCTGAGAGATAGTGATTTCGCGAGTGTTCACCGGCAGTTCAAACGCATGTAACCGGTCTGGCTCAGCAATAAGAAATGAAGCGGGGATCAGCGCCACCAGATCGGAGTTTTGCGCAATCGCCAGCGCGGCAGAAAACCCCGGCACGACGGCGGCGATTTTCCGTTTCAATCCGACTTCGGCCAGCGCGTCATCGACAGGCCCATAGGTGCTGTTGCGGCGCGAAACGACAACATGCCCGAAAGACACATACTCTTTCGCGGTAATCATTTTCTCACCCGCCAGCGGATGCCCCTTTCTCACCACGCCCATAAACCTGTCGCGGAACAACGTCTGTAAACGAATTTCCGGCCCCATTTCGCCTAAAACACCAATCTCAAGATCGACCCGCCCTTCCCGCAATGCATTCGAGGTTTTTTCCGGTTTTGGCATAAATCTCAAACACACGGAAGGGGCGACCTGCGCAGCAGCGGCAATCATCGCTGCGCCGAAGGCCACCACAAAACCATCATTAGATCGGATCAGGAAAGTGCGCTCAAGTCTGGCGACATTGAAATCTGCCGATGAAGGCCGCAACAGCGCGCGGGCTTCAAAACTGGCATTACGGGCACGCTGGCGGATTTCTTCGGCGTAAGGCGTCAGCACCATATTTCGTCCGGCACGCACCAGCAGCGGATCGCCGGTACTTTCGCGCAGGCGACCCAGCGTACGGCTCATGGCAGAGGCGCTTAATCCCAGACGTCGGGCAGCAGCGGCTACACTTGCTTCAGCCAGCAGCACATCAAGTGCAATAAGTAAGTTCAGATCGGGTTCAGTCATCTGCACAGAGTAACGCAACAGCAATAATGAGAGAAGGCATTTGGTGCAGGTATTAAGTGCAGATGCTGCGCCTTCCGCACTATATCACCTGCCGGTATAGTTACCTGACTCAATATCAATAAGGCGAATGCGTTATGGAATTATTTTCCGACAAACCAGGCGATGAAGGATTACCCGGCCGTGAACGGGGACTGGCAATGGCCGCCGTGATGATCATGGCGACGATGGCAGTGTTCGACGGCTCGATGGTTAACATTGCCCTGCCGCAAATCGCGCAGGCACTGGACATTTCTGCGGGCGCCGCGGTATGGGTGTCGAACGGGTATCTGCTTTCAGCATCCATGACGCTGGCGATATTTGCCGCGCTCGCCAGCCACATCGGCTTTCGTCGGCTGTTTGCCGCCGGATTGACGGTCTTTACCCTCGCCTCTTTGGGTTGTGCGCTGTCGTCATCCCTCGACATGCTGATTATCATGCGTGTGCTTCAGGGTATCGGTGCGGCGGCTACGCTCAGTATCGGCCCGGCGATTTTGCGCTCGGTGTTCCCCAACCGTTTACTCGGGCGAATATTGGGGCTGAACGCCCTGATGATCGCCACCAGCACCGCCGTCGCGCCGGTTCTGGGCGGAACAATACTTTCGGCGATGAGCTGGCAGTGGCTGTTCGCCATTAATATTCCGCTCGGCATTATTGCCGTGGTGATTACGCTGCGCGTGGTGCCCTCCAATCCGGCCGGCACGCGTCAGCCATTTGATACGGCGGGTGCAGTTCTGTCGGCGGTGGCGCTGGGCGCGCTGATTATGGCCGCCGAATCCTTCGCACATCCGGGCAGTGACGAACTGGCGACAGCCTTAACGTATGGCCTGACAGCAGTGATCGCAGGCGCGGCCTTTGTCTGGCGTCAGCGTCGTGCACCAAAACCACTGCTGCCGCTTGTCATGTTTGCTTCCAGCCGGTTCACGCTGGCGGCGTTCACTTCGCTGGCCTCTTTTGTCAGTCAGGGGATCACTTTTGTCGCGCTGCCTTTTCTCTTCCAGAGTGTTTACGGTTACAGCGCGTTTGTTTCAGCACTGCTTTTCACGCCGTGGCCGCTGGGGATTATTCTCGCCGCTCCGCATGCCGGACGCCTTGCTGACCGCTATCCGGCAGCGATCATTTCGACCGCAGGATTGTGCGTTTTCGCGCTGGGTTTAATGCTGCTGGCAAAACTGCCACCACACCCGCAGATGTGGGATATCGGTCTGCGAAGCTTTATCTGCGGCCTGGGCTTCGGCTGCTTCCAGAGCCCGAACAACCGTGAAATGCTCTCCAGCGCTTCACGGGAAAACAGCGGTTATGCCTCCGGTGTGCTGGCGATCATGCGCACCTTCGGTCAGTGTCTGGGAACGGCGTGCGTCGGCATTATCCTGACAATTTATTCGGCCAGCACTGTGTTGCAGGAAGCGCAGGCGGTGAAGGTCAGTTTGTGGGTGGCGGTGATTGCCACGGTGCTGGCGATGCTGATCAGTCTGAGCCGCTTGCGAAACCCTGCCACTCACCTGCAAAATGGCTAAAACTTACACATGCTGATCAAGGATAAATTCTATGCTGGAACTGAGACCCAATTGCGAGTGCTGCAACACCGATCTGCCCCCGGCTGCTGACGCCAGAATTTGTTCATTTGAATGCACATTCTGTGTCCCTTGTGCCGAAGATAAACTGAGCGGGATATGCCCCAATTGCGGCGGAGAACTTGTCGCACGCCCGCGCAGACCGGCAAATAAACTGGCGAACACTCCGGCCTCCACCACGCGGGTCTTTAAGCCACAGGGCTGTTCTTCTTAGTAATGGCTGAATGAAATCTGGATCATCATTAAAAATAAAGGATTTTTATGCCTCGCTATTTTTCTCTGGTTTCTTCATCTGCACTCATTGGTTCGGTTTTTATGCTCACCGGATGTCCGCCTCCGCCTGATTTAACGCAGTGGCAGCGCCCCAATAGCACCATAGATGATGCGCGTGTTGCGATGGGGCAATGCGGCGTCCCGCTGCCGGGGCCGGAACCTTCTTTTACCGATAATGAATCGGTGCTGTATTACCAGTGCATGGAGGGGAAAGGATTTACCTATAAGGGGGGTTTTCACATTTGCGATTACTACAAAAACACCCCTGCCTGCATCGAGAAACAACAGGGTCACCCGCTCAGTCAGCGACAGCTCGAAGCACTGCCTTTTGTCGCTGATGAGGGTTTTCATCCGATCAAACCGGATTCAGGCCGGAATGAATACCAACTCATCAGCTGGCGTAAAGCGGGTGCCTCACGGCATTTTTCGCACGCAGCTGAGAATGACAAGCTCGCGTTACAGGTGATGTATGAATGCGGATATCCGAAACCGCTAGGCTCGGTTCCTTTCGTTCCGACCGTCCTGAAAGCCGCCAAAGTTCAGCAATGTATGCTCGATAATGGTTTTGAACCGAAACATAAACTCATGCTGGTTTGCCGCAACTATCCGCAAGTGACTGGTTGCAAGAAATAGCAGCCACTGCTGAAAAAGTTCCACAAAAAAGGCCGCTTGCGCGGCCTTTCAGATTTCAGAGCTTATGACGGCTAGTTATTTAGCGTCAGCGTCTGGCAGCGCATAAGCGATGATGTAATCGCCCAGTTTGGTGCCGAACGAACCGTGACCGCCTGCTGCGATAACAACGTACTGCTTGCCATTCACAGAGTAAGTCATCGGCGTCGCCTGGCCGCCTGCTGGCAGACGTGCTTCCCACAGTTTGTCACCGTTGCTCATATCGAACGCGCGCAGGTAGTTATCTGCGGTCGCGGCGATGAAGAACACGTTACCGGCGGTAGAAATCGGTGCGCCAAGCATTGGCATACCCATTTTGAACGGCAGCGGTAATGGTGAGCTGTCGCGCACGGTACCGATACGTTTTTTCCACACGATATCGTTGGTTTTCAGGTCAACGCCGGAGATGTAACCCCATGAAGGCTGTTTACAAGGGAAGCCCAGCGGAGACAGGAACGGATTCAGCGTCACGCCGAATGGCACGCCGTACTGTGGCTGAATGCCAGTCTCAGTACCGGAACCTCCTTTATCGTTCTCGTCTGGCTCCATCGGGTTGCCAGGACCACGTGGGATCAGTTTAGACACGAATGGCAGAGCAATCGGGTTAGCGATAGCCACCTGACGATCGGTATCCACAGAAATACCACCCCACTCGAACATGCCGAGGTTACCCGGGAACACCAGAGTGCCCTGCTCGGATGGCGGTGTGAAGGTGCCTTCATAACGCAGTTTGTGGAAGATCACACGACACATCAGCTGGTCATAGATCGTTGCGCCCCACATGTCTTTACCGGTCAGTTTGGCTTCCGGACGGAAAGTCAGTTCGGAGAACGGCTGAGTCGGAGAAACGTGGTCGCCTTTCGCTGCGCCTTGCGGAACAGATTTTTCAGGTGCATCAACAATCAGCTTACCGTCACGGCGATCCAGCACGAAGATGTTACCGGTTTTAGTCGGAACATAAATCGCAGGAACTTTGTTGCCGCTCTTGTCAGTGATATCAGCTAAGGTTGGCTGCGCCGGAACGTCCATATCCCACAGGTCATGGTGAACAGTCTGGTAGAACCACGCCAGTTTGCCGTTGGTTGCGTTAAGCGCCAGCAAGCCGCTCGCGTAACGTTCCATTTCCGGAGTACGGTTGCCGCCCCAGATATCTGGTGTCGCTACGCCGATTGGCAGGTAAACCAGATCCAGCTTGTCATCATAAGCCGCTGGTGCCCATGAGTTCGGGGAGTTCGGTGTGAAATGCTGACCATCCGCAGGGATTTTGTTTGGTTCAGCAGCACCCGGATCGAATGCCCACAGCAGTTTACCGGTCTCAACATCAAAGCCACGGATAACGCCGGAAGGCTCGCGGTTTGAGTAGTTATCAGTAACCGCACCCGCCACGATGATCACAGATTTAGTGATGATTGGCGGTGACGTTGGCTCGTAGTGACCCGGCGTTGCGTAAGGCATGTTGCCTTGCAGGTTCAGCTCACCGTTGTTACCGAATGCCGGGCAACGTGCGCCGGTTTCAGCGTCCAGTGCGAACAGACGGCCATCATTAACAGGCAGAATGATACGACGTGAACAGACAGCAGGTGCCGCGCCCTTAGCAGCATCACCTTGTGCCGCAGGCGTAGTCTCATGATAAGACACACCGCGACAGGTCACGTGCTGAAAGGTCGGGTTAGAATTGAGCTGTGGATCGAATTTCCACTTCTCTTTACCGGTCGCGGCATCCAGAGCAAACAGCTTCTGGTGTGGCGTACACAGGTAAAGCATGTCGCCGATCTTAATTGGCGTCACTTCGTCGGTGATTTCACCCGGATCGTTCGGAGTTTTCAGATCACCGGTACGGAAAGTCCATGCCACGTCGAGTTTGCTGACGTTTTTATCGTTGATCTGGTTCAGTGGCGAGTAACGGGTACCGCCCTGAGTACGGCCATAGGCCGGCCAGTCACTGGCAGGAACGCCGGAATCGGTCGCTGCAGGTGCAGCATCGGCAGCTTTGATAGTGCCGTTGATTTCCTGCGGATCGTTGAAGACGGAGTACGCCAGCACAATCACGGTGAACAGCAGGGAAACGGCCAGTGCGCCACGGGCGAAGGCATTTTTCGCCAGCATCTGGTTATAAACGACTGGCAGCAGGATCCACAGGCCCAGGAAGAAGGTGACGTCTAAACGCGGCGTCAGTGCCCAGAAGTCTGTGCCCACTTCCCACACAGCCCACACCGTGGTGCCGAACAGGAAGATGGCGTACAGCAACAATGCAGAAGAGCGACGGCGATACAGCAACCACGCGGTAACCAGCGAGATAACACCGGCAATAATGTAATAAAGAGAACCACCTAATTTTGCCAGCCAGATACCGCCGACAAGAAGATAAATCCCGCTTAACGCGGCGAACAAAGCGGTAATTATGACGACGATGCGTGATAACGAGGCTTTCGTTTCCATAGTTGATGACCTTACTGATTTTTATAATCGTCGATTCAGGGTGACCCGAATCTTCAAGAACATCCGGTTCTCACCGGGTGTCATTCCTTGCGTGTGCCGCCCTGCTTTCTCAGTGCAGGCACCGGGCAGCACCGCGTGGTTCATTGTTCTTACTGACTAAAACGCTTACTTTATGAAATCTATTCGAAACTATAAGAAAGCGTAGCGCCGCCACCGTAGTTTCTGCCAGGTGCCGGTTCGAAATAGCGACCGTTACCTTCATTGACGATGACAGAACCGACGTAATTTCTGTCGAACAGATTGTCGACGCGGGTAAACAGGTCGAGCGTCACTTTGTTCCAGTTGAAGCGATAACCCGCATTCACGCTGGCGACGGTATAAGCCGGTGCCTGTTCACTGTTTTCGTCATTCACTTCGATGTCACTCATGTAGCGCACATCAGCGCCAGCATGCCAGCCATCAACCGGTGCCCACTCCAGAGAAGCGTAGCCCATCTTGCGTGCGATACCCGGCAGACGGTTGCCCGCTGGCGTGCAATCCCCGGCGCCACAGGTCTCATTGCGGAAGGTGGCATCGAGTAAAGTCCAGGCCATTTTAACGCGCCAGTTTTCTTCAATCTGCTGATCTAACGACAGTTCCAGTCCGCGACGGCGTGTCTTACCGGCGTTGGTGTAACTCGAACGTCCGCCGACACTTTCTGCAACAATTAACTCGTCGTCGGTATCAGTCTGGAAGACCGCGGCGGTAACTAAGCCATTGCCGACGCGCCATTTACTGCCCAGTTCAACCGTATTGCTGGTCGAAGGTTCCAGCCCCAGGTTCAGGCCAGACTTGCCGTCAGTGCGGTAAGAAAGCTCATTAATGGTTGGCGTTTCGAAACCGCGACCGGCAGAGATATAGGTGTTCAGCGCCGGCGTCACTGCATAATTCAGTGAAGCCATTGGCAGCAGCTTGTGATAACGGCGCGAACCGCTGTCATCCGGATTACTGCCGGTAATGTAGTAATCCTGCGAGTCAAAACTCACGGTGCTGTAGCGCGCCCCGACATCCAGCGTCCAGCGCGACGTCAGGTTCCACGTGGTTTGCAGATACGGATCAAGGTTCCACATCACGTTCTTTTCATTGCGACGTTCGTCGCCTTTTACGCCCAGGTCGCCTTCATCATTGAAGTTTTCATAACCAAAGCGGCGTTCGGTCATGGTTTCATAATCCAGACCGCCGGTAACTGAGAACGGCACAGAACCAATCTGATCGTCATGTTTCCAGCGGGTATCCACGCCGGAGTATTTACGTTCCAGAACGATCACCCCGCCTGCGTTCAGCGGATTCTTCTGCGATGCTGCCGGAATGGTCTGGTATTGCGTGGTGTGGCGCTCGCCGTGATAGGTCATCAGGCTGAACTCATCGTTCTCGCCCATCTGACGCTGATAACGCAGGCCAACCTGAGTCTGATCCAGCGATTTGCGCGCATTGTATTGATCGGCACGTTTCGCCTGCGTCGGGTCATCGTGCCATTCGGATTCAGTCAGACCGCCCGGATCGTTCGCATCGACAGAGACGCTGTTAAACATTAGCGTCAGGGTGCTGGCATCATCAATGCGCACGCCCAGTTTGCCGTTACCGAGGTTTTTCTGCGTACCGCTGTGGTCGCGATAGCCGTCGGTGGTGAAACGTGAGCCGGAAATCAGGTAATTCACATCACCCGCGTGTGTGCCGTCGCCGGTCGCACCGCTGGCTTTTACGCTGTTACGAAACGAGCCGTAACTGCCAAAATAAGTGCCTGCTTCCAGTTTTGCAGGCTGAGAACCGGTCTGGGTATCCACGTTCACCACGCCGCCGGAAGCATTGCCGTACAGCGCCGAGAAAGGACCGCGCAGCACTTCCACGCGTTCTACCGAGTTCAGATCGATATTGGAGGTCTGGCCCTGCCCGTCAGGCATCGTGGCCGGAATACCATCAACGTAAATACGCACACCGCGCACGCCGTACATCGAACGGCTGCCGAAGCCACGCACGGAAAGTTGGAGATCCTGCGCGTAATTCTGGCGGTTCTGCACCTGTAAACCCGGAACGCTGCCGAGGCTTTCTGACAGGTTGACCTGCGCTTTGCTGTTTCTGAAATCGTCGCCATCCACCACGCTGACCGCTGCGGGTGTGTCCAGTTCTGACAGACCGCCGCTGATTTCGCGTTTAATGATCATCAGGGAAGAAGAGTCTGATGAATCGTCCGTATCGCCCTTAGAGGCGTCGGTCGCTGACTGCGCGTAACTGACTGAAACCGGGTTCAAAAATGACAAGAACGTGATGATAAAAGCAGAGGTTTTGGCGTTCACTTTATGAGTTCTTTTGTTTTGTGTTAAAAGGCTGGGTCAAAAACAAGACACATCTCTCAATTTTAGACATTAGAAGTAGACATAAATCGACCGTTCTGATTGAGAGCCGTAAGGGGGCTCACTATAGATTTTTTCTTCCTGTTAGTACATACGCAACTTTACAAATATAACTTTTTAACAAAATACCGCACGCAGTGTGCATCATGATGCGATTTTTCAATTAAATCCCCGCGTAAACTTCGTGGATTAATTGGCCTGATACCGTTTTGAAGGCCGGACAAAATAAAACACCGCTTTCATTTGAAAATTCACCGGATAAATCGACACGTATGACAAGCCAGTAAATGGTAACGGTTACATTATAGGTAATTAACTGATATGAAACATATAAATCATAATCACGAAATGCCCATTACGACTATTAATCATGCGCTACTTACGGTTAGATAATTTGACTTTCATCTTTCGAAACCGCACTAACTGAATCTGAGTCAGAATAAATATAGACCACTATTTTAAGACAAGAGAATATTCTCTGACGTTTTTTCACCCAATTAGTTCCGGGTAATGAAACCTCCACTTCTTTACATAAGATATAAAATCAAAATCCATTCCGCTGTTTAAAATATCCACAACCCGCTCAGGGAAAACGCTTCCACGACCTTAGCCGCCCTGCCCTGATGACGTTTTTGTCATCAGCACGTCACTTATCTGTCAGACCGTCAGACTCACAGTGGCCCCGCAGACAGATGTTCATTCCGGTTTAAAACGAAGAGAGGAAGTGCCATGCGTTTACGTTTAGCTTCAACATTGTTGGCCGCCGCGGCGGCGTTCGGTTCCCAGGCAGCCGCTACGCCCGGCGAGTAAAAGCAATCATCAGGGAAAGTGCGTAGACGACGCTGCCGAGAAAAGCAGCGGGGGCAAGGTTATCGAAAAGATGCCCCGGCTGGGCATCTGAGTACAGCACCAGCGCGACAACGGAAATTCCCATCATTGCGCCGGGAATGTGGATCCAGCGGGTTAAGCGCTGCTTTTGCGCTTTGTAGGCAGCGAACTCCTGATTCGTGCGCTCCAGCGCCTGGCTAAGCCGTTCGCAATCTTCTTCGTTATCGCGAAAACGTTCTGCCAGACGGCTGTTTTCGTCCTGAAGCTCAGCGAGCTGCTTTTTCAGTTTCGTCCTTTCGCTCTTCGCGTTTTGCCCTTCGTACTCTTCCAGTTTCAGGCTGGCACGCAGTTGCGTGACTTTACGGTTCGCCTCAGCCGTCAGTTCTTTCTGCTGTCCGAGCAGCGCGTAATTACCGTCCGCACGGCGGTTGGCAGCGTGACGTTTGTCTTCTTCCTCAACGATCTGGCCCTGTAGCTTGTCGCGGGCGGCGGCCATCGCCGCCATCTGACTGCCCATGTAAGCGACAAGATTTCTGGACTCTTCCAGCCCGGCGGAGGCAGAGTTTCCGGCAGTTTGCTGACGGGATCGCATCAGCGCCAGTTCGTCGGCGTGCTGCTTTTTCTGTATTTCAGACTGACGCAGCAGTTCGCTGACCCGCGTGTTCAGGCGGTATAGCTCGCCTTCAAGTCGCTGAACATCTTCTGTGTTCCCGCTGCCGGTTTGATGACGCGCCACAGCCAGTTCTTGAGTCAGGCTGCGCACCTGTTTTTCCAGTGACGCCAGTTTTTCCAGCGTGATGGCGGTGTCTTTAAAAACGGTTTTGACTTTGGCTTTATCGCCTTCGGCACGGCTGAAACTGACGCCTCTGAGCGCGCTTTCCACTTCGCGGGCGATAGACGTTTTATCCATTGCCTTCATCCGGTTGCACGCGCTGGCCAGAAAAGTGGCCGCTTCATTGCTGTTACCGGTGCCAAAGGCTTGTTTGATAAGGCTCTGTATCACGCTCATGGTTGTCGCGCTCACTTGCAGTAAAAGTCAGGACACTCCCGTTGTGACCCCGTTTACTTATTGTATCAGATAGGATTTATTTTATTTACAGGAGTTATTTTAAGCGAAGTGAGTACAGCAGGATCCGTGGATTTTAGGACTTAAATCGCGATCACCCGCAAACTCTGCACCCCTTTTGCGCCGAGCATCAGCGCACTTTCGCTGTCGGCCATCGCGGCGGACCCCGTTACCATCACCGTATAACGGGCATTGAAGGGTTGCGGCTGGCGATGAGCAAGGTGCAGATGTTCGATGATGTGCTCCACGTCGAGCAGCACCACCAGATGTTTCGCCATCGCACTGAGGGAATTCACGCAAAGCTGCGGATCGCTGAGAAACACTGCACCGGTTTCGGCCACCCCAAAGCAGGCACGAACCACGCCGACGTCCACGTCTTTGAGCGCTGCCGCCAGCGTGCGGGCGCTGAAATCCACTTCCGCGATAATTTCCGGTGTGGCGGAACAAAACAGGGAATCCGCCGGATACAACCCGCGCAGGTAGGCGTTCAGCGTGGTATAGCCATTCTGCGGCGTATGCAAAAACGTGTCGTCCCAGACGCCGCCCATCAGGGTCAGCGCGCGGCCAAATTCTTCAGGCAGATTGGGAATTTCAGTCTGTGGCGGAAATAGCGTTTGCATGATTTTATGCTGACGAATACCGGTGAGGAAATCGTTGCGGCTCATGATATGTCCTTATAAGCCGGAGTCAGGTTGCCCCGCTCCGGCCGTTACTGCTGATTAGTGGAATTGCAAATACGCGACGTGCGTTTGCAGATATTCCTGCAAGCCGTGTTTGCCGTCTGCACCACCGACGCCTGATTTACGCCAGCCCGCGTGGAAGCCCTGCATCGCTTCAAAGTTTTCACGGTTGATGTACGTCTCACCGAATTTCAGTTGTTTCAGCGCTTTCATTGCGGTGTTGATGTTGCTGGTGTAAATCGACGACGTCAGGCCGTATTCACTGTCATTGGCCATCGCGATGGCTTCATCCAGCGTTTTAAATGTCGCGACAGGCAACACCGGACCAAACACTTCTTCGTGCATGATCGGCATATCTTGCGTCACATCCACCAGTACCGTTGGCTGATAGAAAAATCCTTTGTCGCCATGGCGTTTGCCGCCCAGCAGCACTTTCGCGCCCTGCGACACGGCTTTCGCCACTTTCTCTTCCACACGCTGCAAGGCTGCACCGCTGATCAGCGGGCCCATATCCAGCTCTTTTTGTTCGGCAGTATTGCCAAACGTGACTTTTTTCATCGCATCGCCGATGCGCGAAATGAATTCGTCGTAGACGCCTTCCTGAACGTAAACACGTTCGGCGCAGTTACACACCTGCCCGGTATTGATGACGCGGGAGCTGACTATGGCTTTTACCGCCAGATCCAAATCGGCGTCATTCATCACGATGGCCGGGGCTTTACCGCCCAGTTCCAGCGAGACTTTCGTGACGTTCTGCGCTGCGGCGGTCATGGTGGCGATACCCGCCGCCACGCTGCCGGTCAGGCTGACCATGCCGACTTTCGGGTTGGCTGCCAGTTCCTGACCGACGGTCGGACCGTAACCGGTCACAATATTCAGCACGCCCTTTGGCAGACCAATTTTGTGGATGATTTCAGCAAAGATCACCGCGTTGTTCGGCGTGATTTCACTCGGTTTGATCACGATAGTATTACCGGTAATCAGCGCCGGTGCCGCCTTACGGGCAATCAGGAAGAACGGGAAGTTCCACGGCAAAATACCGGTGGTCACGCCGATAGCTTTTCGGAATACAAAGATGTTTTCATTGGGACGGTCGCTCTGAATGATTTCGCCTTCGTATCGGCGCGCCCATTCCGCCATGTAATCGAGATAATCCGCGGTGAACAGCACTTCGGTTTGCGCCAGCCCGTAGGTTTTGCCGCCTTCAGCAATAATGGTGTCCGTCAGTTCGGCTTCGCGCTCGCGGATACCGGCGGCGATTTTATGCAGCCATACGCCGCGTTCAACCGCAGGCAATGCTTCCCAGCCTGGTTGCGCCGCTTCGGCGGCATCAATGGCTCTTCTGGCATCTTCTGCCGAGCCTTCAGGGATCTGCGAAATCACCTGTTCCGTTGCCGGATTCACAACGTCAATCCACTTACCGCCGGTGTTTTCAACGAATTCGCCGTTGATGTACATACGTTTCTGAACTGTGCTCATGTAGGGAGTCTCCAAGATACGGGTAGAGGTGATGAACGAGTTGTTAATAAAAAAGCTCTTTTTTGTGAAGTTTTAACAGCCTGTTCTATCCGTCTGATTTTTACCTTTCCGTGATTGCCATTTAATTTTGAGAAATGGCAAAAATGTCATAGTCGTGTTGCCCGACATAACATTTCTGCAAATTATGGTGATATCTACTGACGAACACTTCTTGGCGCATAGCCAAACTCGCGTTTGAACAATGTGGAGAAGTAATTGCTGTCGCAAAAACCGCAGTTATGAGCGATCTCGGTAATCGGGCTGTCGCTGAAACGCAGCATATTGCGCGCATTAAGCAGGCGCAGACGGTTGAGATAATTGAGTGGCGTGCAGCCGGTTTGCTGTTTCATCTGCCGGTGCAAGGTGCGCAGCGACATCGAGAACTGCGCGGCCAGCTGCGGCCAGTCGATTTCTTCGTCGTAATGTTCGTTCATCCAGTCCAGCAAATTATTCAGGTCACCGCCCTGCCCGCGATAACCCACGTCGCGGCTGCCTTTACGCAGCAATAGCAGGAGTTGCATAAAGTACAGCTCCTGCTGCGCCTGATTTTCCGGTGACAGGCTGAAGGGCTTACGCGCGAGCAGGTCAATCAGGGTTTTGGCCTGAGTTATCTGATTCGGACTGATGCGCCAGTGCGCCGGATAAATTCCGTCCACTTCCTGCGGTAACAAATCGCTGACGCCATTCAGGAAACGAAACGCATTCGGGCTGCGGTACAGCACGTTGGTCAGATGCAGATTGTCGGTATCTTCATAAAGATGGTGGTCGCTGTGACGGACAAAACAGACACTGCCGGCACTGAGGATCAGCGGCTGGTCGTTGAAAACGTGCGTGCCGGTACCCTGCTCGACCAGCACAATTTCATTGAAATCCTGATGATGATGTTCGGGAAACGTTTCCTGCGGATAACGGGGTTCAATGGCGACCGGAAAATCCCCTGAGGAAAAATACTCACTACTGCGTAGCACGGTCATTTCCGACTCCTTATTAACATTATCGTAATATCTTAGTCGTCACCGGCGCGGCTATAAGGCTGAAACTGTGATCCGCCAGCCGCTTTTGAACAAAACATTTCCCTCCTTACGAAATCCTGCGCCATCCGCCGTACCGCGTGGCTTTACACCTTATTTAAGTACGGACTTCAGAGACCGGTAAGGTGTGGTTTTCTGACCGTTTGGTATGACCGAAACAAAATTGTTATCAAATTGTGAGGTTGTTCGCTTAAACCTTTGCATCTTTGCCATAGTTGGCGCTGAACTGGCACTCGCGGAAAGGTCAGTCTGAAGGCAACCTCCTAGAGTCGTGATCATGCGCCTGGCGCGTCGGCAACTTTTCGTCGTTAAACTTTTTGCAGATTTATGCGAATAGCATGCGGAGTACCAACAATGAAATTAAAACACGTACTGAGCCTTACCCTGATGGCGAGCAGCATCCTGCTGGCAGGCGCGGCATCGGCAGAAGTCAAAATTGCGCTGGTAGCGAAATCGCTGGGCAACGGTTTTTTTGAGGCGGCTAACGTCGGTGCGCAGCAGGCAGCCAAAGAACTGGGGGACGTTAAGGTAATTTATACCGGCCCGACCACCACCACCGCCGAAGCGCAGATTGAAGTGCTGAACGGCCTGATCGCGCAGGGCGTCGATGCCATTGCCGTCTCCGCAAACGACCCTGATGCGCTGGTGCCGGTACTGAAAAAAGCCATGCAGCGCGGGATTAAAGTGGTGTCGTGGGATTCCGGCGTTGCTAAAGATGGCCGTCAGATCCACCTCAATCCTTCCAATAATGCGCTGATCGGCGAAACTAACGTCAAACTGGCCGCCGATGCGCTGAAAGCCCTGAACGTGGAAAAAGGCGATGTGGCAATCCTCAGCGCCACGCCAACCTCGACTAACCAGAATCTGTGGATCGCAGAGATGAAAAAGGTGCTGGCGAAATACCCTTCGGTGAATCTGGTGACCGTCGCTTATGGTGATGATCTGTCAGATAAAAGCTACCGTGAAACCATCGGATTGCTGAAATCCTACCCGGATCTGAAAGTGATTATTTCTCCGTCTTCCGTCGGTATCGTGGCGGCGGCACAGGCGGTGAAAGATCAGGGCAAAATCGGCAAGGTTTACGTAACCGGCCTGGGTTTGCCGTCTGAAATGGCGGGTGCGGTGAAATCCGGGGCAACGAAAAGTTTCGCCATCTGGAACCCGATCGATCTGGGCTACGCCGCGACTTATCTGGCGGACGATTTAGTCAAAGGCACCGCCACCAAAACCGAAGCCAGCATGGGCCGTTTAGGCAAAGTGAAACTGGATGCTGACGGCAGCGGCGCGATGGCAGAACCGTTTGTCTACGACGCCAGTAACATCGACAAATTCTCCAAAATCTTCTGATCCTGAATGCGGCTCATCGTGATGCGGTGAGCCGTTTTGTTGTGCTTAGCCAGACAGGGGAACTGAAATGACAGACTCAACGACGCCGCTTTTATCATTAAAAGGCATCAGCAAAGTCTTTCCGGGTGTCAGGGCGTTAAATAACGTTCACGTGGATTTGTATCCGGGAAAAGTAACCGCCCTGATTGGCGAAAACGGCGCGGGAAAATCGACGCTGGTGAAAGTCATGACCGGCATTTATCAGCCGGAAGAAGGCGAACTGCGTTATAAAGCTATTCCAATCAAACTGCCGAATCCCGAATCCGCGCACAAAGTTGGCATTACCGCCATTCATCAGGAAACCGTGCTGTTCGACGAGCTATCCGTCACCGAGAATATTTTTGTCGGCCATTACATCTATCGCGGGCTGTTTAAACGCCTGAACTGGCCGGCAATGCATCAGCAGGCACGCGATATTCTGACGCGTCTGGAAGTGAACATTGACCCGCACGCCATCCTGAAAGACCTGAGTATCGCGCAGCGTCATATGGTGGCGATTGCCCGTGCGCTGTCGTTTGATGCCCAGGTGGTTATTCTCGACGAACCGACCGCCGCGCTGTCGCAGCATGAAATCGTTGAGTTTTATCAGATTGTTGAACGCTTGAAACGCGAGGGTAAAGCTATCCTGTTTATTTCGCACAAGTTCGACGAGATTTTCTCCATTTCCGATTACTACACGGTTTTGCGTGATGGCAGTTATGTCGGTTCCGGCAAAATCAGCGACATCAGCGAACAGCAGATGGTGACCATGATGGTCGGTCGCGAAGTGAGTCAGGCTTACCCGAAAGTGAACTGCGAGCCGGGTGACACCGTGCTCGAGGTGCAAAACCTCAGCCATCCGACCGAGTTTGCAGGCATTAACTTCTCTCTGCGCAAAGGCGAAATTCTCGGCTTTTACGGGCTGGTCGGAGCTGGCAGAACCGAGCTGATGCAGGCGCTGTTTGGCGTCACACAGCCCGGCGGCGGAAAAATTCTGATCAATGGCAAAGAACAACATTTCTCCCGCCCTTCCCAGGCTATCCGCGCAGGGATTGTGTACGTGCCGGAAGAGCGCCAGAAACAAGGCGCGATTATTGATCTGCCCATCAGTCAGAACATCAGCCTGCCGCAGCTCAGTCAGCTGAATCCGCGTGGGGTGCTCAACGACAAAAAAGAGTGGGCGCTGGCGGATGATTACGCCCGACGTTTGCAGGTAAAAGCGTCCAGCTGGAAACAGGCGGTGGGTACGCTTTCCGGCGGTAATCAGCAAAAAGTGGTGATAGCCAAATGGCTGGCGACCAAACCGGACATCATCATTCTCGATGAGCCTACTAAAGGTATAGATATCGGTTCCAAAGCGGCGGTGCATCAGTTTATGTCTGAACTGGTCGGGCGCGGGCTGGCGGTGATTATGGTGTCATCTGAATTACCGGAAGTGATGGGCATGGCCGATCGCATCATTGTGATGCATGAAGGGCTGATGGTGGCGGAATTTAACGCCGGTGAAGCCAGCGCAGAAATGATTGTCAGTGCCGCCAGCGGCGCGGGCAAGGAGGCAGCATGATCAAGAACCTGCTGAAATATCGCGAGCTGTTGCTGGCGGTGGTGATAGTGCTGATGGTGCTTGGCGTTGGCGCGCGTTCACCGGAATTTGTTGGTGCCGGAAACCTGCTTGAGATGTTTAACGATACCTCGATCCTGATCATCCTCGCCCTCGGACAGATGATGGTGCTGCTGACCAAAGGGATCGACTTATCGATGGCCGCCAATCTGGCGCTGACCGGCATGATCGTCGCGCTGATTAACTTCCATCATCCCGATATTCCGGTGTGGTCGCTGGTTGTGCTGGCGACAGTTCTCGGACTGGTGATGGGCGCGATTAACGGCCTGCTGGTGTGGAAAGTCGGCATTCCGCCGATTGTGGTCACGCTTGGCACCATGAGCATTTATCGCGGCATTATCTTTCTGCTTTCCAACGGCGGCTGGATCAACGCTCACCAGATGAGCCCGCAATTCCTCAGCCTGCCACGTGCCACTTTTATCGGCCTGCCGCTGCTCGGCTGGTGTGCGATTGCGGCACTGATTCTGGTGGCCTATTTCCTGCGTTACAGCCGCACCGGACGCGCTTTGTATACCGCAGGCGGCAACGCCACGGCAGCGTATTACACCGGCATTAACGCCGGTAAAATGCAGTTCGTCAGCTTCTGCCTTTCCGGCGCGCTGGCCGGTTTCTGCGGCTATCTGTGGATTTCACGCTTCGCTGTCGCTTACGTCGATGTTGCTAACGGCTTTGAATTACAGATTGTCGCGGCGTGCGTCATCGGCGGGATCAGCACCATGGGCGGCATCGGCTCGGTGGTCGGCTGCCTGCTCGGCGCGCTGTTCCTCGGCGTCATCAACAATGCCCTGCCGGTGATTGAAGTGTCGCCGTTCTGGCAGATGGCGATTTCCGGTGGCGTGATTGTGATAGCCGTCATCCTCAACGAACGCGCCAATAAACGTAAGGGGCGGCTGATCCTGCGCCATTCTCCTGCCGTCCAGCCTGTGCGAACTGAAACCGGAGCAAGATCATGAGTAAGACCTTAACTTCGCGCAACACGCCGCATTCAACTGCCGGAGAAAAATCCACCATGTCCGTCACGCCGTTTTTCCGCCGCCTGATGTGCTGGGAAGGATTTTTGCTGCTGGTAACGCTGCTGGTGTTTGTGGTGAATGCGTTCGCTTCGCCGTATTTCCTCAACATCTGGAATCTGTCGGACGCGACGTTTAACTTCACCGAAAAAGCCATCATCGTGCTGCCGATGGCAATGCTGATTATCGCCCGTGAAATCGACCTGTCGGTCGCCTCCACCATGGCGCTCAGTTCCACCGTGATGGGATTCTGCGCGCAGGCCGGTTTGCCGACACCCGCGCTGGTGGGCGTCGGGCTGAGCGTGGGATTGTTATGTGGCCTGATCAACGGGCTGCTGGTGACGCGGCTGAATCTGTCGTCAATCGTAATTACTATCGGCACCATGAGCCTGTTCCGTGGCATCACGTATGTGCTGCTCGGCGATCAGTCGCTGAATAAATATCCCGCCAGTTTTGCATGGTTCGGTCAGGGATATGTCTGGGGGCCGCTGTCGTTTGAATTCGCCCTGTTCCTGGTACTCGGCGCAGTGTTTTATTTCCTGCTGCATAAAACCAACTTTGGCCGCCGTACGTATGCCATCGGCAACAATCCGGTCGCGGCGTGGTATTCCGGGATTAACGTGAAACGCCACAACCTGACGCTGTTCGTGCTGGTCGGTGTAATGTCCGGACTGGCGGCAGTGCTGCTGACGTCGCGCCTCGGCAGTACGCGTCCGACGCTGGCACTCGGCTGGGAACTGAGCGTGATCACCATGGCAGTGCTCGGCGGCGTCAGCGTGCTCGGCGGATCCGGCAGCATGACCGGCGTGATCATCGCCGCGTTCCTGATGGGCCTGCTGACCTTTGGACTCAGCCTGCTGAATGTGCCGGGGATTGTGATGTCGGTGATTGTCGGCGCGATGCTGATCGTGGTGATTTCATTGCCGGTGTTGTACCGCAAGGTGCTGGCGCGGGGAAAATGACTGTCTGGCTCTCCGTCTCCGGGCGGAGAGCCAGTTTTTTTTACCGCCCTGTCCTCCGACAATAACCCCACAGGATTTATTTCTCCTTGCAATACTTGCTTCCCGCCGCCCTCCTCCCGTAGTTTAAAACCAAATGTCTGTTTCTGAATGTCTTGAACAATGGGGAAAACATATGCGAATTTTAGTTGTGGGTGCTGGTGCGACCGGCGGGTATTTCGGGGCACGTCTGGCGCAGGCCGGGCAGGATGTGACGTTTCTTTTACGTGAAAAACGCGCGCTTGCGGTTGAGCAAAACGGGCTGACTGTTCACAGTCCGCACGGTGATTTCCATTTCCAGCCTAATGTCTTACAGGCCTCGCAGCTCACCGGTCCCTATGACCTGATTTTACTGACCGTGAAAAGCTTCGGGCTGGAAGCGGCGATGAAAGACATCGCACCGGTTGTCGGTGAAAATACCATGGTGATGCCGGTTCTTAACGGCATGAAGCACATGGAGACGCTGAGTCAGCGTTTCGGCGAGCACGCGCTTATCGGCGGATTATGCAAAATTAATGCAACGCTGGATGCGGATGGGCATATTCACCAGATGACGCCATTGCACCAGATTATTTATGGCGAACTCTCCGGCGAAAAAACCGAACGTATTCTGAAAGTCGATCAGGCGTTTCAGAGCGCAGGCGTTGAAGCCATCCTTTCTGAAACGATTATCACGGATTTGTGGGAGAAGTGGTTGCTGCTTTCAAGCCTCGGCGCCATCACCTGCACCATGCGCGGAAACATCGGCCAGGTGGCTTCTGCACCGGGCGGAACAGAGTTCGCCCAGGCTATTGTCACGGAGGCACTGACCACCATGAAAGCCTTTGGCTACGCGGAACGCGCGGCGGCGGTGGCAAAAGTCAGGGAAGCGGTGACGGATAAAAACTCGCCACAAACCTCGTCCATGTACCGCGATATGATGCAGGGATATCCGGTTGAAGCGGAGCAGATTGTTGGTGATTTAGTAGAGCGCGCAACGCGTGTGGGCATCAGCGTACCGCATCTGCAGGCCGCTTATACACATTTGTGTGTTTATCAGAAGAACTACTTAAAACAGTAAAACCTTTCCGCCTGTTCATGCAAATTTCAACGCTGAACGGGCGCATTCTGTTGAATTACGCTACGAGAAGATTACGTGGAAGCACAATGATGGGAACATCATATTTGCTGACTCGTGGAATGATCGCCAAACTGCATAATTAAAAAGGGGAAAAATGCCCCTTAATCATAAAGCCATTTACCCGCCCTAGCCGATTCTGCAAACATTCTCACCGTTAAAGGCTTTCTGATCTTTTCAACATCCTTACGCTTAGCCTTAAACCAGCGAGTTAAAAAAGGAAGGTTTTCCCAAGGAAAATAGTGGGACCAATTTACGACTGAAAGATCCACTTTAAAGGTTTTTTCATAGGCTTCGAGAGCACATATGAAATCATCACCCGGAGCAAAATCCTGTAGCTCAGTGTCAAACTCAAGCGGCACTTCCCTTTTTAAATCGAAATCGTAGTATCCAGGTATTTCCTCGCGGAACATTAACAAAACTTTTTCGTCCATTAAAAGTACGTCCATTCAATACGATCTTCTGGATGGGCGATTAAGTTATATTTCGATCTGGTTTCAGTTGCTACCTGCTGGACTAATATGATTGCCATTGCATATCCAACAAAGGGAACATATCTATCAATCAATGCAGCCCATTTAGTGGTTCTACGCATAGTCAGAGTATTGAAAGTCTTACCAACCGGCGTCCACGCTTTAAGGCTAAAGGGTAGTTTGGCTTGCTTTAAAAGTGCTCTTGTTAGCTTTGACGCCACGCTGGTTCACGTTATTGCAGTTACCATTTTGCCCGGAACCGGAATGTAAGGCTGCCCTGTAATAATGAGAACTGTAGCCGTAGTGTCTAAGCCGAGGTGGTTCGCTAAGCTTTCAATAAAAATTAATCCGAATAACTCTTGATTACTCAGATTCGCATGACCGTGGTAGAAGTACGTCCCGTTTAGCGTTTCGGTAGTATCCATCTTCCATATCCATTTGATTAGCAGGGCTTTAGAATACTGCTGTATTCATAAGCAGGCAAAGGGAATTCTATGTGCGGGCGCTTCACGCAGCAGGAGCCCCGCTATCAGTAATAAACATCTGAAAATCATGCAACTACGACTTTCGATAATTGTACCCCGCTGAACAAAGGAATACTTTTAAGCCTCACTTTTAAAAATGGAATTTTTGAAAATGGCTATACCAGCTTATTTATGGCTTAAAGACGATGGCGACGCACTGATTAAAGGCGGTGTGGATGTTATCGGGCGGGAATACAGCATCGAAGTAAAAGGATTCCATCATAATCTGATGACGCCAACTGATGATCGTACCGTGAAAATTACGGGAACACGTATTCATTCCCCTATGATGCTGGTGAAAGATTTTGACTGTTCAAGCCCATATATCTACAAAGCAGTGGCAACGGGTCAATGCCTTGCTTCGGCTGAATTCAAATGGTATCGAATTAATGATGCAGGTCAGGAAGTTGAGTATTTCAACATGCTGTTAGAAAAGGTTCGGATAGTGTCTATTTCGCCGGCTATGGCAGCAGCCAGCAATCCGAATGAAAATCATATGGAAACTGTTGAGTTGCGTTACGAGAAGATTACGTGGAAGCATAACGATGGGAATATCATATTTGCTGACTCGTGGAATGATCGCCAAACTGCATAATGTGATTAAGGGGCAAAATGCCCCTTAATCATCATAAAACCACCTCTTGGCCTTCACCGCTTCAATGATCATTTCAACGGTTAATGGTTTTAGCTCACGTTTGGGCGGTTTTCTCTGCCAAAATGCCCTTTCAGCCTCATAGTAATTCAACATATCGAACTTAGAATAATCAACACCGTATTTAGTAAAGACATCAATCAATATCTCTGCCAAATCTTCGGGCAACAGTTGCCAATCATCTTGCACTGACCAAAATTTCTGGATAGGGACAATTTCGGGATCCCGCCAGCTTTTCCTGAACCCATATTTATCGGTTAGGTAGTCACAGATCTCTTTATCTAAATTCATTAGAAAGATGGCCATACGATTCGGTCAGATGGGCGTGCGATAATGTAAAATTTATCTCTGGTCCTTTTGGAAACTAATTGAAGCATTATTACAATTTGGGCATAACCTAGCCACGGAGTCCATCGACCTATAAATGGAGCGATTTTACTGGTAGGAACCATCTTCATCTTTGAGCCTTTACCCATTGGTGCTTCCAGTCGCAACCCGAATGGCAACCTCTTTTCTTTAAACATCGCTCTGGCTATTTTTGAAATGACGCTCGTTCCTGGCGTATTTGTTGCAGCCGATAATTTTCCTGAGACGGGGATCCAAGGTTGCCCAATGAGAATCATCACCGTTGCCGAAGTATCTAAACCTAAGTAATCAGATAAACTTTCAATGAAAATCATGTTGAACAATTCTGGCGCAGTTACATTGGCATGACCATGGTAGAAGTAGGTTCCATTAAGTTCTTCGGTAGTATCCATTTTCCATATCCATTTGATTAGCAGGGCTTTAGAATACTGCTGTATTCATAAGCAGGCAAAGGGAATTCTATGTGCGGGCGCTTCACGCAGCAGGAGCCCCGCTAACAGTAATAAACATCTGAAAATCAGGCAACTACGACTTTCGATAATTGTACCCCGCTGAACAAAGGAATACTTTTAAGCCTCACTTTTAAAATGGATTTTTTGAAAATGGCTATACCAGCTTATTTATGGCTTAAAGACGATGGCGGCGCACTGATTAAAGGCGGTGTGGATGTTATCGGGCGGGAATACAGCATCGAAGTAAAAGGATTCCATCATAATCTGATGACGCCAACTGATGATCGTACAGGGAAAATTACGGGTACACGTATTCATTCCCCTATGATGCTGGTGAAAGATTTTGACTGTTCAAGCCCGTATATCTACAAAGCAGTGGCGACGGGTCAATGCCTTGCTTCGGCTGAATTCAAATGGTATCGGATCAATGATGCAGGTCAGGAAGTTGAGTATTTCAACATGCTGTTAGAAGGTGTGCGGATTGTCTCTATTTCCCCAGTAATGGGTCATTCAAGCAATCCTAATGAAAACCATATGGAATCTGTTGAATTACGCTACGAGAAAATTACGTGGAAGCATAACGATGGCAATATCATCTATGCTGATTCATGGGATGACCGCCAGACTGCATAATGTGAAAAGGGGCATACCGCCCCTTAATCATATAGCCAACGACCCGCCTTTGCTGATTCGATAATCATCTCGACCGTAAGCGGCTTGTAAACTCGACGTTGTAATTTCTTCCACCATAACCACACAGGCCATTCTGGTTCAAAATAATTATCTAAATTAAAGTTATCGTAAGAAATACCGTACCGGGTAAACAAATCTACTAACATTTCTTCTAATTCTTCCTGAAGATAATTAAAATGCTCCTGAAAGGTCCATTCTTTAAGAACTTTTTGCTTCCGTACGCTATATTTATCAGTGATATAACTTAAAATCTCTTTCTCATCGACCATCAGAAATACGTCCATTCAATACGGTCTTTCGGCCGTGCAATCAGATTATATTTATTCCTGGTTTTTCTGGCTATGATTCCAAATATGATCATGGCAGGAATTGTTCCTCCGACATACGGCGCGTAACGCCCGACAGCAGCACCAACACTTTTCGTCATGCGGGTTTTCATGAAACCTACAGGTGTTGCCACTGGTTCAACAAAGCGCATATCTTTAAAAATTCTTCGAGAAAGTTTTGAAGCGACGCTGGTCCCCCAGGTTGAATCCCCCAATCCCTTCGGTTTTGGAAGAATTGGCCAGCCTGCAATGATCATCGCAGAGGTTTCTATAGCGAGCCCTTGATGCTCAGCAAAGGACTCCGCAAAAATCAACCAAAATAACTCCTGAGCGCTTACATTGGCATGACCGTGATAGAAGTACGTCCCGTTTAGCGTTTCGGTAGTATCCATTTTCAATATCCATTTGATTAGCAGGGCTTTAGGATACTGCCGCATTCATAAGCAGGCAATGTGCCCCCTCGCACTGAATATCATCATTGCTCCTTCCGTCACGTTAATCGGTCTGTTGATACCAGAACCTTGCAACGGTTTCATTGATCCACGCACCCGCGGGCTATTTTCGTGAAGGTAACATCCTGATCAGCGTGTTATCGCGCCGGCGATAGTGATGCCAGAGAGCCGCCAGAGTATGTAATCCGATGAGGTAATACCCCGCGTTAGCGAGCCATTCATGCAGCGTTTTTAATAGTTTCTGTAACGGTAAATCCGGAAACACGCTTTTCGGCATAAGGATGTTAAACATCGTCCAGTCATGCCCGCCATAATATTGTGACAAAATACCCATCACCGGTAAGCTGAGAAACATCAGATATATAAGAATCTGCGCGCCACCAGAAAAATAATGCTGCCAGCGCGGCAACGCGGGTTTGACCGGTGGCGTAACATACATCCCGCGAACAAACAGCCGTATACACATCAGAAATAATACGCAAAATCCCAGACTGTAATGCGTCAGGGCTAATAACTCCCGCAAGGGCGTGCCTTTTGCAAAACACCCTTTTATATCCATCGTGGCATAGGTCAATACCACTAAAACAAACACCAGCCAGTGGAGCAAAATTTGAACGGAAGAATATCGGGTACGCATAGCATTTCCGGTAAACGAAGAGACGTTAACCATACTTGCTGAGACTTAAGCTTACATTAAGAGGAATGAGCACCGGCGAGAAATGATCGGATGCAGGGGTATTACGATGTTAAAAAAGGGAATAGCGCAGTGAGAAAGAAGAGGCAAAAAAGTGTGTTATCTGCCCCGCAGTTTGCAAGGCAGAAAACACTGAACACATCGGTAGCCTGATTAACGCGCGATCAGGAAACTCTCTAATGTTGCACCACCATCCAGTGCCGCTTTAATGGCAGAAGGAGTGCGGCCCTGGCCGGTCCAGGTTTTTTTAGAACCGTCGGTATCGGTATACTCATAGATTGCCGGGCGTGGTTTACGCTTGGCTTTACCGGATTCTTTGGTTGTCTGGTGACCCAGCAGGTCATCAATAGCGATGCCGTCGTTTGCCAGCATTTCACGGTATTTCAGTAATTTTTCGTCACGTTCCTGCTGCTGCGCACTGCGCGCTTTCACATTTTCGCGTGATTCTTCAACAATTGCAGTCAGCTTCTCGAGAATTTCTTCCAGAGTGCTGAGTGGCATTTCACGAGCCTGTGCCCGAAGTGTACGGATATTATTCAAAACGTTTAACGCGTTGTCCATGATGTGCTCACTTTAGAGGGGTATCATTAAATTAGTGACCCTGATTCTACACAAAGAAATAATGATATCAATTGCGCCAGCATAATATTATTCACCGTGACACAACGGTGGCAGTCGCCACTCTTTTTCTTTAATTGTTAATACCCCCTCTCATAACAACTTGTTGTCGCTGAGTAATTAAAACTTTTACGAAGAAATCACTTTAAACACCTAAAAAACGCCAGAAAAATATTATTAATCACAATTTGCACACTTTGATAATAGTGTCAGTACGTGAATAAACTATGTTGTTATTATGTACAAATTTGTCAAAGTCTGGTCTTTACGTGCGAAGCATTACTCTTTTCTGAATAATCATTTCGGTAAAACGGGTTAGAAAAAGCATCTTCTGCACCATTTTTTAGAAGCGATTAAACAACTGCGACGGTAAAATGAGACTTAAATCACAAAATAAGACCCCTGACCGTTATGTTCAAAACCATTTTTGTCGTTTGTGCTGGTTGTGTAGCGCTGAAACTTGCGCTGGACTGGCAGATCATTTTGCAGGTAGCTGAAGGCTGATTGCCAGTTCCCTGGCCATCTTCGCAAACTCAGACAAGTTTCTGGTCAGGATCCCCCGCCGCCACACCAGCCAGGTCGTCAGATAACGATAATTGTCAGCCATCGGCCAGATACTCACCGTACTGCTGCCCGGCATACTTTCCAGCATACTGCGTGGCATCAGCGCCAGTCCGCCACCTGCAATGACGCAGGCCAGCATGCCGTGATAGGACTCCATCTCGTAAATTTTCCCCGGCGCTGCACCATCATCCGCAAACCAGCTTTCAAAATGACGCCTGTAAGAACAGTTGGAGCGAAACGCATACACGATTTCTCCGTTTACGTCCTGCCCGCGTGTGACCGGTGCATGATGCAGCGGCGCGACAATCACCATTTCCTCCGGATATACCGGTACACCATCCAGCACAGGATGCAGAACGGGCCCGTCTACAAATGTTGCTTCCAGCTCACCCTCGAGCAATTTATCCAGCAATTCACCCGACGGACCGGTACTTAGTGCCAGTTCAACTTTGGTGAACTGCTGATGATATTGCGCCAGCAGCGCCGGAATACGCACGGCGGCGGTACTTTCCAGCGCCCCCAGTGCGAAAATCCCCTGCGGTTCTGTTCCGGCCACCGACAACCGCGCTTCTTCCACTAAATCCAGGATCCGGTTGTTGTAATCGAGAAAATTACGCCCTGCTGGCGAAAGACGTAACCGCTGATTCTCGCGGATGAATAATTCGACACCCAGCTCCGCCTCAAGCTGTTTAATGCGTGTTGTCAGATTCGACGGAACACGATGTACCCGCTGTGCAGCGGCGCTGATACTGCCGGTTTCAGCAACGGCACGGAACATCTCAAGCTGTGAGAGATTCATAAGCTTTCTCAAAAAGTGAATGGTTTACTTATTTTTATTCATTTTTATTAAAACATGCAACCCTCTATTCTGAACGCACTGGTTCAACGAGGAATAGACAATGACGACGACAAATTCACAAACACATGCCATTTCGCAAAATCCGTTCACTGGCGAACGTATCGCTGAATATCCTTTTGACACCACGCTGGCACGGGAAGCAGCGGTTTCGCAGGGCAGCGTAGCATTTAAGCAATGGCGCAAAACTGACGTCCAACAGCGTGCCACGCTTCTGGTCAATCTGGCCGCAGAACTGCGCTCCGCCAGCGAAGACATCGCCCGCATGATCACCCTCGAAATGGGCAAGCCGGTGAAACAGGCACGCGCTGAAGTGGAAAAATCAGCCGGATTGTGTGAGTGGTACGCTAAAAACGGTCCGGCGATGCTGGCACCGGAACCGACGATGGTCGATAACGGCGAGGCGCACATTCATTACCGCCCTTCCGGGATGATCCTGGCGATTATGCCGTGGAATTTTCCGGTGTGGCAGATTTTACGCGGTGCCGTGCCGGCGTTGCTGGCAGGTAATACTTTCCTGTTAAAACCGGCGCCGAACGTGATGGGCACCACGTATCTGGTGAAACAGGCCGCGCTGAAAGCTGGTTTTCCCGCCGGTGCGTTCGGTGTGATTAATGTCGGAAATCCGGCAGTGGCAGAACTGATTGCTGACCCGCGCGTGGTTGCCGTGACGGTGACAGGCAGCGTGCGTGCCGGTGCGGCAATTGCAGAGCTGGCAGGTAAGTCCCTGAAAAAATGTGTGCTAGAACTGGGCGGTTCTGATCCGTTCATCGTGCTTAATGACGCCAGTCTGGATGAAGCGGTAAAAGCGGCGGTTGCCGGTCGTTATCAAAATACCGGGCAGGTATGTGCCGCAGCCAAGCGGTTTATCGTTGAGGAAGGGGTGCTGGATGCGTTTACCGCAAAATTTGTTGCCGCGACTCAGGCGCTGGTGACGGGCGATCCGCTGGATGACGCGACCTATATCGGCCCGATGGCGCGTTATGATTTGCGTGATGAACTGGATAAACAGGTTCAGGATACGCTGGCAGAAGGCGCAACCCTGCTGCTCGGCGGCGAGAAAATTGCCGGAAACGGTAATTTCTATGCGCCGACTATTTTAAGCAATGTGACGCCTGAAATGACCGCATTTCGCCAGGAACTGTTCGGCCCGGTTGCCGCGATCACGGTGGCGCGCGATGCAGACCATGCCGTCGAACTGGCTAATGACAGCGAGTTTGGCCTGAGTGCGACAATTTTTACAACGGACCTTGCGCGGGCGGAACAGATGACGAATGAGCTGGAAACCGGTGGTGTGTTTATCAACGGTTACAGTGCATCCGATCCGCGTGTTGCGTTCGGTGGCGTGAAAAAAAGCGGCTATGGTCGTGAGCTTTCACACTTCGGTTTACGCGAGTTCTGTAACGTGCAGACCGTGTGGAGCAACCGGAAATAACACCCGCCGCGCTCCGTAAAGGGTATAAAAGAAATCTCATCCGGGCGCGAAAGTGCCCGTTATCTTTTCCCTTCCTTTTATTCATGTCAAAAATAACGAACCTGTAACGAAATGAAAGCATCTTCTTTTAAAATCGCGTTAATTGTGGCGAAACCCTTCTTAACAAGAAATTAGCAATTAAAGCTAAAGTTCGTCACATGAAAAGGTGTTTATTAACGTTGTGCCCGTTAACTAACGGCAACGTAATACCCGATTCAGACAGTGAACTCTTGAGGAATAACTCCATGAAAGGCTTAGTAAATGATGTTTTATCCATATTCTATCCGAAGTCTGTTAAGCCTGTTTTGATCCGCAGCGGATTATCACATCGTGAAATAGCCTCCCTGCAAGCTGTTGGTGTAACAACGGTTTCCTGGGCTACTTCCATGGAAGAACTCAACAATGCGATTGTTAAAAAAGCGTTAGATGCAGGTGCGGTCGGTTATCACATTACTAATGTGGAATCCCATAAACCGGGTAAAGAGGAACAACACGTCATGGCGGCCACCGCGACGTTTTATCATATCAACCATAAAGTGGCCTATGACTGATGTTTCCTGACAGTTTAAGTAAAATATAAAAAGCCGCATACCGGACAGGTCTGCGGCTTTTTTATTTAATTCGCCTTTCAATATCATTTCTCTGAACGCCCTTCTGACTACTCATCCCCCGATTGCGACTGACACACCCTGACGTCATCCCTTTTGATCTCACCGGAATTAGCCGTTTTTTACTCGCTATTTGAGCAATGGCATTAGGAACATTCTTATAACATCACCAAAACAACCACACAAAAAGACGCCTGCACGTCAGAATATCTCAGGGAATTTACATGACTCGCCATCGCCGCGCGACCGGGCGCTTTGCCCGTTTTGTCTGCGCTTTTCTTTTGTTATCACTCTTCTCTGTATCCCAGGCCATTGCTCAATCGGCAGGGTGTACGGCGCTGAATAACCGCACGTTTTCTACCGCGAACTTTTCAAGTCAGGCTTACCAAGCCAGCCAGTTTGATACCAGTGATACCTTAACGCTGACGTTTTCAGATTCTGGCGCCGGTGTGAACAGCGAGATGACAGACACGGACAGCTTCGGCCTGACGAATTATGCGCAGTCGACATTCTCAACCTACTACGTCACCGGCGGCACGGCAGGTACTCATTCTTATACCGTGACAGGGTCACAACTGGCGAGTGCGGGAGTTCGCTTTCGCATCACCACCAGCCACGGCTACCTGAGCCCTCTCAGCGTTTCCTGTACCTCACCGGTCAGCGCATCCACCGATGCCAGCCTCTCGGCGCTGTCACTTTCAACCGGTTCGCTTTCCCCGACCTTTTCCAGCGGGACAACCTCTTACAGCGCAACCGTCGCCAATAACGTGACCAGCATTACGCTGACACCAGTGACCACCGACAGCACCGCAACCGTAAAAGTGAATGGAACTTCCGTCACTTCCGGTAGTGCGTCAGGGGCGATCCCGTTAAGTGAAGGCAGTAACACGATCACCGTCACCGTGACGGCTGCCGACGGCACCACCACGTCCGGCTATTCTGTTCAGGTTCAACGCAACGGATTAGCACCGGTCGCCGGTTCTGCCAGCGCCAGCGTAGCGTTTAACAGCAGTAATAATACGATTGCCCTGCCCCTTTCCGGTGGCGCAGCGACATTGGTGGCACAGGGTGCGGCACCTGCACACGGTTCGGTCGTATTCTCAGGCTCAACTGCCCTTTATACGCCGCTGCAAAACTATTTCGGTGCGGACACTTTCACGTATACCGCCAGCAACAACTGGGGCACATCCGCGCCAGCGACCGTCAGCGTGAATGTCGCCGCACCGGTAATTACACTGTCGCCTGTCACCTTACCTTCTGCCACATCCGGCACCGCTTACAACCAGACACTGACGGCAACCGGCGGGTCAGGCAGCTATCAGTTCACGACCGGGGATGCGTTACCAGCCGGATTAACACTGGCATTGAATGGCGAAATTTCGGGAACGCCGACTGCAACGGGCAGCTTTAACGTTACCGTCGTGGCGCACGATACGGCGAATGCTGCCACCGGAAACCAAAGCTATACGATAACCGTTAACGGGCAGGCACCGGTCGCGGGTGCGATCAGCACCACGGTTGCCGGTAACAGCAGCAACAATGCCATTGTGCCGGCACTGTCTGGCGGCGTCGCAACGTCAGTCACCGTTACGACCGCTCCGCTTCACGGCACGGCAACGGCTTCGGGTACCTCACTGAGTTACACCCCTGCGCCCGGATATTCAGGTACCGACAGTTTCACTTATACCGCCAGCAATAACTGGGGAACTTCATCCGCTGCAACGGTGAATGTGACCGTAGCCAGCGTGACGCTCGGCTTCACGCCTGCGAGCGGCGCATTACCCGCAGCCACCGCAGGTACGCCGTGGTCGCAGATCATTACTGCCAGCAACGGCACCGCCCCATACACCTACAGCGCATCCGGCCTGCCTGCCGGACTCTCGGTCAGCGCCAGCACGGGTGAAATTTCCGGTACACCCGCCGCTTCCGGCACTTATACCATTCAGGTGAGTGCCGCGGACAGTCACGGGATCACCGGCACCGTAAACTACGCACTGACCGTTGCCGGACAGGCACCGGTGGTCAGTGCGGTATCCTCCAGCGTGGCGGCCAATACCAGTGAG
The DNA here is from genome assembly GCF_051851855.1 of Rahnella sp. ATs2. Lineage (NCBI taxonomy): Bacteria > Pseudomonadati > Pseudomonadota > Gammaproteobacteria > Enterobacterales > Yersiniaceae > Rahnella > Rahnella sp. ATs2. The sequence continues at coordinate 294,648 of NZ_JBLYPL010000003.1, forward strand.
AATCTGATCGAGCCGGTGCTGTCGGGCGGCGCAGTCACGTCACTGGCGATTGTGCAGCAACCCGCACACGGCACGGCGCGCATCCAGAACCTGAAAATCCGCTACACGCCGGTTGCAGGTTATTCCGGTAGTGACAGTTTCATTTACAGCGCTTCCAACAGTTTTGGCGCAGCACAAGCGACGGTCACGCTGAATATCACTGCCGTATCGCTGGCCTTTACGCCTGCCAGCGGCGCGTTGACAGATGGTCGCGCAAGCACGCCTTATCGCCAGACGTTCAGCGCAACCGGCGGCACGGCACCGTATCAGTACCGCGTGTCAGGGACATTGCCTGCCGGATTAACTCTGAGCGGCGACACCCTGAGCGGAACCCCTTCCGCTGCGGGAAACAACAGCTTTACGTTGATCGCCACCGACGCCAGCGGCGTAACGGCTCAGGTCGCGTACACGCTAAACGTCACCAGCGCGCAGCCGGTGGGCGTCAGCCATGCGGTCTCCGTTCTGGCTGGCAAATCCGTGCGGGTAAACCTCACAGAAAATGCCACCGGCGGGCCGTTCACTGGTGCGCGTCTTGTCGATTCTCCGGCGGCAACGCTCGGCAGTGCGGCGCTGGAGCAAAGCGACAACAGTATTTATTTCGACTTCCAGGCTGCGGCTCAGGCTTCCGGCACGGTGGTACTGCGTTATGTGCTGCTGACGCAAGACTCGCAATCTGCCCCAGCGACCGTGACGCTGACCATCGCCGGACGTCCTGACCCGTCCAAAGATCCGGATGTGCTCGGCCTGGTCAGCGCGCAGATTCAGTCGGCGCAAAATTTCGCGCGTGCGCAAATCCGCAACTTCAGCGATCGTCTGGAAACGCTGCACAACCCGGCCAGTGCGCGCAGCGATATGAACGGCATCCGTTTCAATATGCCAGCGTCTAAAAAGGAACGCGGCAACGATGACACGCTGTGGGACACCGCATGGGAGCACAATCGTCCGCAGCCTGAACTGCCGCAACTGACCGATAAAAACGCCGCGCAGCATCCGCTTAAGGGTGCGAACTCGCGTATCAATTACTGGACCGGCGGATTTGTTGACTTCGGCCACTCAGGGAAAGACGGTGTGAGTTTCAGTCACACGCTGGTCGGCATCAGCACCGGCGCGGACTACCAGTTCACCCCGACTTTCACCGCAGGTATGGGGATTGGTTTTGGCAGAGACGTTAGCGATATCGGTGACAGCGGTTCCCGCAGCAACGGCCGATCCATCAGCTCGGCGCTTTATGGCAGCTATCATCCCAGCCGTTTCTTTATCGATGGTTTGCTCGGATACAGCCGTCTGGACTACGACAGCCGTCGTTATGTGACAGAAATGGATCAATTCGCCCGCGGCGACCGTGGCGGTTATCAGGTATTTGGGGCTCTGACATCGGGTTATGACTATCGTCTGCCCGACCTGCTGATTTCGCCATACGGACGCCTGCAATTGTCTCGCACCCGGCTCGACAGCTACACGGAATCCAGCGCCGATGCCTACGATCTGGCTTTCGCCTCCCAGGTGCTGAATGATGTGACCGGCGCGCTCGGCGTTCGCACCCAATACGCACTGCCACTCACGTGGTCGGTCCTGCGCTGGCAAAGTCGTTTCGAATACACACAGGCTTTCAGCGATCCGGGCCGCGCCCGTCTGGGTTACGCCGATTCCGGCAATGATACGTGGAGTGCGGATGTCTACGGCGACAGTCAGGAAAATCTGGTGTTAGGCATGGGGCTGGATTTCCTGCTGCCGCATAACATTACGCCGGGCATCGCCTATCAGGGCACGCTCGGGCTGGATGAGGCACGCAGCCGCTCGCAGATGATCATGATCCGGGTGAACATGGGGTTCTGATAAGGAAGAGGCGTCCTGAAGATAACGGGACGCTTTTGATCAACGTGCTTGATGTAACCCGCTGCAACGCCTGAAATTTCTCTGGAAAGCGCACCTCATTTTCGCGGTTAGCCCGTTGGTTTAGCCTCCGCAGACGCGTTACATTGCGCTGGAATAGCGCGAGCCTGATAAGCTCTATCCATGCTATGGTTTACAAAAATAAAAATATGCGGCAATAATCGCCGCGAATTATCCATTTTGTAAACCGGTGGTTTTTTATGCTAAACACTGAGGCGAGACAACATCTGAAAACGTTACTCCCTTGTGGTCTGATCACCACAAAAACGTGGTTGCAAGAACAGGGATTACCACGACATTTTATCGATAACGCAGTAAAAAGCCGGACGTTGCTGATGCTTGCACCCGGCGTGTATACACGTGATGAATCGCCATTGAACTGGCAAGGGATCGTAACCTCGCTTCAGCGTATGCACCCAACGCCCGTCACTTTAGGCGGTCTGACGGCTCTGAACCTGGAAGGGTTAGCACATTATCAGCTTAAGGGTCAGGTCGTACCAGTCAGCCTTTATTCTTCCAGTCCACTTCCAGCGTGGCTAAATAAAATCACCGGGCGCGCCAGTTTTAAAGGGCACAGCACGCGACGTTTATGGCCTGATTCGGTCATGGCGGACAAAAGATTTCTGCGTGAAAGTCAGTGGCAGGAATCGCTGTCGCCAATGCTCTATTCCGCGCCTGAGAAAGCTATGCTCGAACTTCTCTCAGACGTGCCCAAAGCTATCAGTTTTGAGCATGCTGACCAAATCATGCAGGGGCTTTCGACACTCTCCCCTCGCAAACTTGAACTTCTGCTCCAGGCAAGCGGCAGTATAAAGTCCAAACGTCTTTTCCTGTGGCTGGCACAGCGTCACAACCATGCCTGGTTTAAATATCTCAAGCCTGATCTTTATGAGTTAGGTAGCGGTAAACGCGAAATCGCTAAGTCCGGCAGACTAGATACGACATGGAATATTACGGTACCCAAGGATATGTAATTAAAAATGGACAGGGAAAGTATTTACTACCGACAGGTGCAGTTGCTTTTACAATTGCTTCCTTTCATTGCAAAACACGATTGCTTTGCTCTCAAAGGTGGGACGGCAATCAATCTTTTTATCCGCAATTTTCCACGCTTATCCGTTGATATCGATCTGGTTTATTTGCCCGTGCTGGACCGGGAAGAGTCACTAAAGGGAATTAAAGCTGCGTTAGACGACATTGCGAAATCAGTGCTCGCTTATATTCCGCAAAGAAAAGTCAGTAAATCCTATGAGGACAAAAATGATGCATTGCGGCTGGTTGTCATCCGCGACGGGGTTCTGATCAAGATTGAGCTTTCACCGGTATTGAGGGGAACAGTCTTTGAGCCGGCTCTCCTTCAGGTCTGTGAAGCGGTGGAAGATGAACTTGGTTTTGCTGAAATATCTGTTGTTTCCTTTGCCGATCTTTATGCCGGTAAAATCTGTGCTGCGTTAGACCGCCAGCATCCCAGAGATCTGTTCGACGTAAAACTTCTGCTTGACAATGAAGGCCTTACATCAGCGCTTCGTAAGGCTTTGCTGGTTTATCTGATCAGCCATCCACGCCCTATTGCCGAGTTGCTTCAACCGCATTTAAAAGATATTTCGGGTATTTATGAAGGCGAGTTCCGCAACATGGCAGATGTTGATGTTCCGCTCGCCGAATTGCTCGCAGTACGCAGGCAACTGATTGACCTGATTAATGGGAAAATAACTCAGGAAGAGAAAGAATTCTTACTGTCATTCAAAAATAAAGAACCGGACTGGACGTTATTGGGTCTCGACAATATAGACAAGTTACCCGCAGTGCGTTGGAAAAGAAAAAATCTGTCGAAGATGCCCGCAGAGAAACATGCGAACGCGCTTAAGCGACTGTCATTCGTTCTTGATGTTGTCATGTAACCCGCTGCAACGCCTGAAATTTCTCTGGAAAGCGCACCTCATTTTCGCGGTTAGCCTGTTGGTTTAGCTTACTCAATTACGCTATAGTGCGCCCGCTGCGGCAAAATCCGCAGCCGGGTTTCGCAGCCTGAATACCACACCAGAAACACATATGTCATAATTATGTGTTGAGCTTCCCTGCACCTGTCAAACGCAGATATCGTGTTTGTACATTCAATGGTGGCTCAGGCAGGGCAACCTTCGGGTTGGCCGGGTTTCTGGTGTGTGCCGGTACTGCGAACCTTGTCTGAGCTACCACCAATGTGAGTTTCGCAGCTCTGGTGGTGGTTAAATTCACAAACCAGAGACTCCAAAAAATGAAACTATCGCATAGCCCCACATTTCTGCCCTTCTGCTCTGCTGTTCCTGTGCTGTTAAAAGCAGGAGCACCCCGTCATGAATAATCGCGACTGGCATCAGGCCGATATCATTGCCGGATTACGTAAGAAAGGTACAACGATGGCCGCCGTATCCCGCGCTGCCGGTCTGAGTTCCTCGACACTGTCTAACGCACTTTCAAGACCCTGGCCGAAAGGCGAAATGCTTATTGCGCAGGCATTGGATATACACCCGAGCGCCATCTGGCCAAGCCGGTATTTCGACCCAAACACGCGTGAACTTATTCAGCGGAAGGTGAGATCTGCAGGCGGCGTGTAGAAAATGATGAAAGGGCGCGGTATGCGCCCTTTTTAGTGGAATGAGGAAACGGGATGCCATAAATGGTGTAAAATTATTATCCTAAGGAAAAGTATGTAACTGTTTTCTAGATTGATAGTTAAATACCTTTGCGTTTAAATAGCTGCAACAAGCCTTTCACCGTTACATCCAATTGGCTACCCTCTTCATATACAGCGGGCACCACATAATTTGCCCTTTCTTCCGCAATAAGTTTTTCTACTTTTGACTGAGTTCTGCTATCACTCCATTTATTTTGGTCAAATACTGCTATAGAAAAACCACCTTGGTGTTTGACCATTTTCATCGATGGAATATCCGTATCTCCATCACCAAAGAAAATCATTTTTTGGAATGGAACCTCTCGCGATTCTGGCTCAATGAATTTGTTAACAGCAGCATTATCCCACGAGTTATCAATCCCCTTGTTTATCCTGAATAAAAATTGTGTTTTTGTAGTATAATTTATTGCTTGTGCCGGCCAAAGGACTGTCTTCCCGTCTTCTGAGTAATGATATTTACAAGCATATATCATACGAAATCTCTTACCAATTTCAGTCCCGCGAATCATCGCATCTAATCCACTGGATATTATATAGTGGTCAATCTCCATATCGTATTGCCTGGCATATTCATTGATTCTGCCAAACCAATCGACTACTCCAGGGAATAAAGGAATAGCTTGCCCATGCTTTACAAGATTAGAATAACTGAGTTCATCAGACTTTAGAGAATGAGCCTTCTCAGCAAGAAGGCCAAGATAGGATAATATCTCATCACCATCATCTTTTTTTGCCCTATCTTTAACCAAAGTCCAAAAATCGCCTATATTTTCAATACCTAAGGCCGGCATTAATCCATGCTGAGCGCAATCCCCCTCAGCCAAAGTCCCATCAAAATCGTATATCAGCGCACATTTCATTTTCATACTGCCCATTTTTTATGTTCCCTATAGAAATTTTAATGGCTACGTATTTAGTTGAATTGACATTATTAGCTTTCTAAGTAGGTTAAGGTCCAACGTAGTACAAGCATTACGTTTAAGTCTGATTAAATAATATATGTTGAACAATTGTAATGCCAAAATAACAAAGAACCTCTAACAGAGCCATTTTCGGCGTAATCAGTTAGCAATGAAACATATGATAGAACTAACAAAAAACCCCACACCCGCTTCTCAGCGAATGTGGGGTTTTAGCAATCTAAGCGTTAATCCAAATTACATCTGGATCAGATGTTTGATTTTCACGTCTGGATTAGTATCGGCTGCGTAATCAACGCCGTTCAGGCCAAAGCCGAACAGACGCATGAACTCGCTTTTGTAGCCCGCGAAATCTGTCAGCTCAGGGATGTTGTCATTGGTGACTTCATCCCACAGCTTGCCGACTTCTGCCTGCACTTCTGGCGCGATCTCTTTCAGGTCAGCGCGCAGACGGCCTTCGTTGTCGACCAGCGGCTCAGCGCCGTACAGGCTGTCTTTGTACAGACCGTAAACCTGCTCGATACAACCTTCGTGAGTGCCCTTCTCTTTCATCACTTTGAACAGCAGGGAAAGGTACAGCGGCATCACAGGGATAGCAGAACTCGCCTGAGTGACAACGGCTTTTAGTACAGAAACGCGTGCGTCGCCGCCCCGCTCTGCCAGTGTGCTACGGATATCCAGAACACGTTTGTCCAGATCCTTCTTCGCTTCACCGATAGAACCGTTCCAGTAGATGTCCTGCGTCACTTCTTCACCCAGATAGGTGAACGCCGTGGTTTTCGCGCCTTCAGCCAGTACACCGGCGGCTTTCAGATCGTCGATCCACATCTGCCAGTCTTCACCACCCATGACCGCAACGGTGCCCGCGATTTCTTCAGGGGTTGCCGGCTCCAGCGTGGTTTCGTTGATGGTTTCTTTATCGGTATTGATGCCGCGAATGGTGACTTGCTTACCGATTGGTTTCAGGGTGGAGTTGAACACTTCACCGGTTTTCGGATGGGTACGGCGCGGCGCGGCCAGGCTGTAAACCACCAGATCTACCTGACCTAAATCTTGTTTGATCAGCTCAATGGTCTTTTGCTTCACTTCATCAGAGAACGCGTCGCCGTTGATGCTTTTAGCGTAAAGACCTTTTGCGTCCGCAAATTCTTCGAAGGCTGCAGAGTTGTACCAGCCTGCGGTAGCGGTTTTGGATTCATCGCCCGGACGTTCGAAGAAGATGCCCAGCGTTGCTGCGTCAGAACCGAAAGCAGCTGAGATGCGGGCAGCGAGGCCGTAACCGGTAGAAGCACCGATCACCAGGACTTTTTTCGGACCGCCTTCGATTTTGCCTTGCGCGGTAACGTAGTCGATTTGTTCTTTAACGTTCGCCTTGCAACCTTCCGGATGGGCAGTAACACAGATAAAGCCACGGATGCGTGGTTTGATAATCATATAGACCTCATTGCAACTGTCTCAGTAAATTGGCCGATAGAATATAGGTTTGCGCCGTTTCAGGCAAAACCTGCTGCTTTTTCCCATCGTAAACAGACTTCTCTGAAGTAAAAACAGCGCTTATTTTACCCGAATGGATAAAAAACGAACCGCAATATCCTCTTTGAGAAAGTGTAATGCACTTCCCGTCTCACTCCTGCGCGGCATTCAGTATTTTCCGAAATTTTTGTGTCTGCGTTGTAATCCATGACTAATTTCCCCCGCCGCCTACCAAAATCCTAAACATGGGTTAGATTTAGAGGTTGTGTGATCTGCATCACACAAAAATATGACAACAATAATGAAATACAGGGAGCACTTGTGACTGAGAAACTCAACAGCGGGCAGGAAAGCGAGGCGAAGAAAACGCCGCAACCCACCGAACCGCTGGTAAAAGTAATTGCGTTTATTGCCACCCTCGGTGGTTTATTGTTTGGCTACGATACAGGTGTGATTGCGGGCGCGCTGCTGTTCATGAAGCACGATCTGCATCTGACGTCGGTGACCACCGGTATGGTCACCAGCTTCCTGATACTGGGTTCTGCCATCGGTGCGATCTTTGCGGGTCGGGTCGCTGACCGGTTCGGGCGCAAAAAAATCATTCTGGTGATGGCAATCATATTCATGGCCGGTTCGCTGGGTTGTGCCATGGCACCCAACGTCGTGCTGATGATTATGTTCCGCTTTATTCTCGGGCTGGCCGTCGGTGGCGCGGCGGCGATTGTGCCGATTTATATTGCGGAAATCGTGCCTTCTAACCGCCGCTGGCAGTTCGTCACCTTGCAGGAACTGATGATCGTGTCCGGCCAGCTGATTGCTTACACCAGTAATGCGGCCATTAACGAAGTCTGGGGCGGCGAAACTACCTGGCGCTGGATGCTGGGTGTCGCCTGTGTTCCGGCAGTGATTTTATGGGTCGGTATGTTGTTCCTGCCTGACACGCCGCGCTGGTATGCCATGCATGGCCGCTATCGCGAGGCGCGTGATGTGCTGGAGCGCACCCGTAAAGCAGGCAGAGTAGAGAAAGAGCTGAGCGAGATCCGCAGTTCTATGAGTTCCAAAAGCGAGAAGCATTCCCGCCGCCAGAAGACTATTTCCGTCTGGATGAAACGCCTGGTATTTCTGGGAATTGGTATCGCCATGCTGCAACAACTCTCCGGCGTGAATACCATCATGTTCTACGCGCCGACCATGTTGCAGGCCACGGGGTTAAGCACTAACGCGTCTCTGATGGCGACCATCGCCAACGGAGTGATTTCGGTGATCATGACGTTTGTGGGCATCATGCTGCTCAGCCGCTTCGGGCGCCGTCCGCTGCTGCTGACCGGTCAGATCGGCTGTACCCTGACTCTGCTTGCCATCGGATTAGTCACCTGGCTGATGCCGGAAACTGTCAACGGCCATCCCGATGCGGTTCGCAGCTATCTGGTTCTTGGCGGTATGCTGATTTTCCTCTGCTTCCAGCAGGGCGCGTTGTCGCCTGTTACCTGGCTGCTGCTGTCGGAAATGTTCCCGATGCGCATCCGCGGTATGGCTAACGGCGTATCAGTCTTTGCTATGCAGATGACCAACTTCTCCATCGCCTTTATGTTCCCGATCATGCTGGATACCATCGGACTGACGATGTCCTTCTTCTGCTTTGCCGCCATCGGTGTCGCAGGGGGCATTTTCGCGATCATCTTCGCACCGGAAACGCAGGGCAAAACGTTAGAGCAAATTGAGAAACACTTCAAAAAGCACTTACAGGATGACCCTGCTCCGCAGGAAGCAAGAAGTTAAGGCTGTGATGTCATAACCTTACCGGTCAGACTTTGGTCTGACCGGTAAAATATGCTAATAATAAAGTGTCATATTTGACCTTTTCCCTGCTTAAACAGCGCTTATGCTAAAATTGCATCCTTATTCGCCAAAAGGTTCAAATATGACACTTTCCAGCATATAATGAGATATCTTGCTTAATTTCTCACCGACCGAGTCTGATAGTGTCAAATATGACCCCAAGCAGCGTAGAAACTTTCCTCTCTCAGCTTTCCGAAAATGAAAGGCGGTTGTTTATTGAACGGCTAAGTGCCGTTCAGCGCCTCCCTTTTGAACCATCCGGGCTGACACCACTCATCATTCAAAAGATGAAACAACAAAACATTACCTATCAGGAAATGGCTCTGCAAATTGGCGTATCTTTATCAACTTTTAAAAGAATAGTTGCAGACCCTGCGGGTTCGAAAACTATCAATCTCAATGCCTTACTAAAAGAACTCGGGATAAATGTATGGCTCGAGAAATAGAAGTATGGTTGTACGATGAAGCCGCCGGCATATTGAGTGAGCTTGTAAACACGTATGAATTTTCGTATTTCACCGGCTATGCGGGTCCCGCCCTCTCCATCAGTATGCCGGTCAGAACAGAGCCTTACATAAGTCAGGACTTACATCCTTTCTTCAAAGGATTGGCCCCTGAAGGGTGGTTGCGCAAGCGCTATTCAGAAATCCAGAAAATCGACTCAAGGGACTTATTCGGATTACTCATGCATAACGGTGATGATTTGCTGGGTGCCATCGTGATTAAAGAGAGGAAATCATGAACTCAGAACACTGCCTGATCAATTTAAGCCGGTTGAAGGGTGTCGAAATTGGGAGCGGATATTCCAGAAAAGGCATCAAACAATTACTCCTAAATCCCAAAATGATGCCAGATTTACCTTTTACACGCAGACAATTTATTCAGGAACAGCCAGAGCATCAGAAAGGCATGAGCATATCGGGCTATCAACCAAAACTATCATTAGCCATTGAGGATAATGAATTTAGGGTGGTAAGCAATGATGGGACGTACATACTGAAACCCTCTCCGGAAGAGTATCCTCATCTCGCCGAAAATGAACACGCGACAATGACTGTAATGGCTCGCCTCAAATTCAGGGTTCCCCCTTTTGGCCTCGTCCGTTTTCGGAAAGAGGATGAGGCGCAACAGGGTGAACTGGCCTTCGTGATAAGAAGATATGACCGCGGACAGACTGGTGAAGACCGAACGCATCAGGAACAGCTCGATGGCGCGATGGGAATTAATGATAAATATGGCACTATCAACGATAAAAAAGCGATCAGTTACCAGAGAGCCGCCCGTTTTTTGCTGGGTAATCTGGGCAATAATCTGACGAATAAACGCGATATTTTTCTGCGCATCGTTTACGCCTATGTGCTCGGTAATAACGATTTTCACCTGCGAAATTTTGGCATTTTGCTACCAAGAAATGGTCCAGCTTCACTTGCTCCTGTGTATGACTTTATCAGCGTTGTTCCTTACCCCGCAGCGTTTGGCGAATATCTCGCGTTGCCACTTCTCGAAAGGGAAGAAAACGATCAGGATAGCGCCCCGGGTCTTGACTCACCTTACGGCGAGTATACCGGCGCTGATTTTGTTGCCCTGGGTGAAGGGATCGGGATCCAAAACCCGCTCGCCAGAAAATGGTTAGCTGATGTCATCAGGAGCCACCAGCTCATTATTGATACTTACCATGAAAGTCATATGCCTGAAGAACAGCGTGACAAAGTTCTGGAATATGTTTCCCGCAGAATGCACCTGCTGGAGGTGATGGATTTACCCTGAACGATCAGGAAAACAATTTCCAACTCCCTTATTCACCCAGTTCAATGCACAAGTATTTCATTTCCAGATAATCGTCCATCCCGTGACGTGACCCTTCACGCCCCAGGCCAGATTGTTTGATCCCCCCGAACGGCGCGACTTCGTTGGAAATCAGGCCAGTGTTAATGCCCACCATGCCGTATTCCAGCGCTTCCGGCACGCGCCACTGACGTGCAGCGTCGCGGGTAAAAATGTATGCAGCAAGGCCAAACTCTGTATCGTTTGCCATCGCCACAGCCTGCGCTTCATCGGTAAAGCTAAATACAGGTGCTACCGGACCAAAGGTTTCTTCACGCGCAAATTTCATCGCTGAGGTGACATTGCCGATAACTGTCGGCTGGAAGAAAGTTCCGCCCAACGCATGCGGCTGCCCCCCGGTCAGTAACGTGGCGCCTTGCGATAACGCATCTTCTATATGTTCCTGCACTTTGCTGACCGCAGCCTGGTCGATAAGCGGCCCCTGCGTGATGCCGGTTTGTGTGCCTTCACCCACGTTGAGTTTTTCCACTTCGTCGACCAGTCTGGCGATAAGCGCCGGATAAATGCCCTGCTGGACATAGATTCGGTTAGCGCAAACGCAGGTTTGCCCGCTGTTACGGAACTTCGAGGCCATGATCCCGGCCACAGCACGCTCCAGATTGGCGTCATCGAACACAATAAAGGGCGCGTTACCGCCCAGTTCCAGCGAAAGTTTTTTCACCGTCGGCGCACTTTGCGCCATCAGGATGCGCCCCACTTCAGTCGAACCAGTAAAGCTCAGCTTGCGCACCACCGGACTGTCGCACAACACCTTGCCCGTGGCCTGCGCTGAACCGGTGATCACCTGCAAAACGCCTGCCGGAATACCGGCTTCCATCGCCAGTTGTCCGAGCGCTAACGCACTGAGCGGGGTCTGTTCGGCTGGTTTAACAATCATTGCGCACCCCGCAGCCAGCGCCGGTGCGGCTTTACGGGTGATCATCGCCGCAGGGAAATTCCACGGTGTGATAGCCGCACATACGCCGATCGGTTGTTTCAGAACCAGCATCCGCTGAGACGCCTGCACAGGAGCCAGAACGCTGCCTTCGACGCGTTTGGCTTCTTCGGCAAACCATTCGATAAAGGAAGCAGCGTAGACTATTTCGCCCCGCGCTTCCGCCAGCGGTTTGCCCTGTTCCGCCGTCAGCAATGCAGCTAAGTCGTCAGCGTGTTCCAGCATCAGCTGAGCCCATTTCTGCATCAGCGCAGCGCGTTGTTTTGCCGTCTTGTCTTTCCAACCGCGCTGCGCCTGTTCTGCATACACGATGGCCTGCGCCGTTTGCGCCGTAGTGATTTGCGGAACGCGACCTATTACCTCTCCGTTTGCCGGATTAATCACATTGTCGAACTCACCGTTTTCACTGTCATACCATTCGCCATTAATGAGGCATTGCTGGCGCAGAAGGCTTAGATGTTTGAGTTGCATCGGTTGCCTCAGTCAGCCAGAACGCGGGATAAAATCGCCAGTGCGTCTTTAAACTGGGCGTCAGGAATGGTCAGCGGATACAGGAAGCGGATCACGTTACCGTGTACGCCGCAGCTCAGCATCAGCAAACCGGCATCCAGCGCTTTGCGAAGATACTGTTTAGTCAGCTCAGCAGATGGTTTACCTGTCGCGGGATCGTTAAATTCGGCAGCGACCATCGACCCGCGTGCGCGGACATCCACCAGCGCCGGGCATGTCGTTTTGGCTTTTTCCAGCACTTCCACCAGTTCCGCTCCTAACCGGCTGGCACGGTCACACAATTTTTCTTCTTCGATGATGTCGAGCACAGCAAGGGCTGACGCCACTGCCAGCGGATTACCTGCGTAAGTTCCGCCCAATCCTCCCGGCTCAGGTGCATCCATCAGCTCAGCGCGTCCCGTTACGCCGGATATCGGGATCCCGCCGCCGAGGCTTTTCGCCATCGTGACGATGTCTGGTTTAGCATCCGGATAATAATCCGAAGCAAACATTTTGCCGGTACGGGCAAAACCGCTCTGGACTTCATCAGCAATCATTACAATGCCGTGGCGGTCGCAGATTTCACGCAGCCCTTTTACGAAATCTTCCGGCGCAATATTGAAACCGCCCTCGCCCTGCACCGGCTCATACATAATTGCTGCAACTTGCGAAGGGCTAATATCACTGCGGAAAATACGTTCGATGCTGTCGAGTGCCATTTGAGTGGTAACGCCATGCACGGCATTCGGATATTGCGCATGGAAAACGGAGGCAGGAAAAGGCCCGAACCCGACTTTATAAGGTACTACTTTGCCGGTCAGCGCCATAGTTAGCAGCGTGCGTCCGTGGAAAGCGCCGGAGAATGTCAGAATGCCTGGACGACCGGTTGCCGCGCGGGCAATTTTCACCGCGTTTTCTACCGCTTCCGCGCCTGTGCTGAAAAAGGTCGTTTTAGCTTTACCATTGACCGGAGCAATCGCATTGATGCGCTCTGCCAGATTCACAAAGCTGGCGTACGGGACAATCTGATAGGCCGTATGAGTGAAAAGGTCGAGCTGTGTGCGGATCGCTTCAACAATTTTCGGGTGACGATGCCCGGTGTTCAGCACAGCAATCCCGGCAGTAAAATCGATGTATTCCCGTCCCTGCTCATCCCACAGCGTGGCGTTTTCTGCCTTCGCCGCGTAGAAATCACACATGACGCCAACACCTCTTGGGGTCGCTTCTTTACGGCGTTTTTCCAGTTCACTGTGACTCATCTTTCGCTCCTGCATGAAGGTTGATGTTTTATAGATTGCCGGTTGCAAGATGAACAATTTGTCGAAATAGCAATCCGTTCTTGTGTTTTATCCCGCCAGCGGTTCTATAATCCAGAACCAGTTTTAATTATTTTGAGGTACCACTTTTGCGTTCACTGCTTTCTGACCTCATTTCGCAACGCCTGACCGGCCTTTCCGACGCGTCTACAGGCACGCTGAATAAGCGCGTATATCAGGCGTTACAACAGGCAATTTTCGACGGCAGTATCACACCAGGCAGCCGTTTACCGGCCTCGCGTGATCTTGCAAAAGAACTGGATATTTCGCGCAATACGGTGCTGGCTGCGTATGACCAATTGCAGGCGGAGGGTTATATTCAGACCCGTACCGGAAGTGGGACTTTCGTCACATCTGATTTGCCCGAGGACGGTGTAATTGCCGATAAAACTGCCCGATACTTTTCACCAGTTCGCAGTCATGTTGCGCTTTCCAAACGTGGCACCCGGTTGCTGACGCGCACAGGAGTTGCCTCGCAACAATGGGGCGCGTTCATGCCGGGCGTACCCGACGTGACCAAATTTCCACATGAAATCTGGCGCAAAATTCATAACCGCCTGAGCCGCCGCCTGCACCCGGAATTCCTGACTTATTCCCGCCACGGCGGATGCCCGCAGCTGCAACATGCACTGGCAGATTATCTTCGTGTTGCACGTTCTGTTGATTGCACTGCTGACCAGATCCTGATCACCACAGGAACGCATCAGGCGCTGGATCTGCTGGCTAAAATGCTCTGCGACCCGGGCGACACCGCCTGGATTGAAGAGCCGAGCTACTGGGGAATTCGTAATGTGCTGACAATTAATGGCGTAGATATTCAGCCGGTTCAGGTAGACGACAACGGAATGGATCCACCTAACAATCCGCCTGAAAATCCGTCTAAAAAACCATCGGATTGCCATGTGCCGAAACTGATATGCGTGACACCGTCACATCATTATCCACTCGGCTCGGTGATGAGTCTGGCAAGGCGCCAAAAAATTCTCGCAATGGCCAGTGAGCAAGACAGCTGGATTGTGGAGGATGACTACGACAGTGAATTCCGTTACTCGGGCAGTCCGATCCCGGCACTGCAGGGACTGAGTAGCGATGCGCCTGTGATTTACATCGGAACATTCAGCAAGACGCTGTATCCCGCCATGCGCATCAGTTACATGGTTCTGCCCCGCCCGCTGGCATCACGCCTTAAAATTGCGCACTCAGAACTGTACCGCGGGGGAAATGGACTCACGCAACTGACGCTGGCGGAATTTATTCGCGAAGGACATTACGCCGCGCACATTCGCAAAATGCGGCTGATTTATGGTAAACGCCGAAATGCGCTGACACGGATGATTGGACAGGAACTTGGACCAGAATATCTGTGTGAAGACAGCAATGCCGGACTTCATCTGATCCTTTCGCTGCCGGATTCTATTGATGATGTTGCGCTGAGTGCAGAGCTTGAGCAATTAAATATCTTGACCCGTCCTCTCTCAGCTTACTATCTGCGCCCGACTCCGCGTCGCGGATTGTTGCTCGGTTATGGCTGTGTACCTGAGGAAGAAATAGAAACTGCATTCAGGCATATCATCGAGTGTCTGCGACGTCGGTTGCTTTCCGCTGGTACAACCGGGCCAGAAGTAAGTCAGTAAATATTAATCCCATAATCATGTGATTGCGTGATTGCGTGATTGCGTGATTGCGTGATTGCGTGATTGCGTGATTGCGTGATTTTACAATTCTAAGAGCATACAATCAAAAAATCATTGAATCCCATCATCTTGTAATCAGACAAAAATCTTTGAATCCTGATACTTCCTGCATCCTGAAATCATAAGATATAAATTCCAGGATTTTACAATCACAGAATCTCTGAATCTTGAGATTTCGGCTACTTACATCCTATTATCTTGTGATTACATAATCCCATCCTGACCACACAGAATCACAGGATAAGAATCCTAGCATCCTATAATCCCTTCTTAATCTCAGGATGATATAATCCTCACCTTCGCCTATAGAATCTCATAATCATGAAATACGGACATGAAATCTTATAATCTTGGAATCCCAATATAATCCTGAGATTCTACAATCCTTTTGTATTGAGTCGGGATCTATTATTAAACCATTGATATACTTAGAATGATTATATAATCTCATAATCTTAAGTTACACGCATAATCCTATAATCCTGCAATCACCCATTCTGATATAATCTCAGGATGATGAAATCCCGGTATCCTATCCGCAATCTGGCTACTACAAAAACACTCATACGGGATGTTAAGATTACAGGATTCGATCATCTCAGAATGAGATTTAAGTATCTTGTGATTCTGAGAGGTTAGAATCCGGGTATGCTATCAGCGTTCCGAACCGGATATTTTAAATATTAATCCTGGAATCCTGGCACTTCTTGAATCCTGAAATCCGCTAGCTCATGTGATGTTATCTCAGGAGCATAAGATGGTGAGATGGTGAGATGGTGAGATGGTGAGATGGTGAGATGGTGAGATGGTG